>CAMVBL010000061.1 GCA_947165725.1 uncultured Caryophanales bacterium
CATTAAGGGGCTTTAGACGTGGTGTATGGAAATCCACTCATAACATGGTTTTCATGCTCACTCTTATCATTATTGCGTTTGTCACTTTGGATCCTCTATGCAAATTCGTTGAAGGATTTGACTTATCTAGATTTATCCATGGTTCCTTATATATTAGGCAACTTGAAGATGGCGTAGAGGCAATGGTGTACTACATTCCAGTTACCACTGTGAAAGAAACCGCTGCGGAATTCGTCAAAGGTTTATACTTTGTCTATGACGTTTCTGCTTCATCAAGTAGCTTAACTAACTTTGCTTTTGCGATTGCAGAATCCGCTATCAAGATTGTCTTATTTATCGTTGATATCATCTTAATCCTTATCTTTGGTAATCTTTTCTCATTCATTACTTGGTATGCAATTGGTCAACATCTCATACCTAAGTTTGTGAGAACCACAGTTAAAGTTAGATGGTTAGGCGCTATTGAAACAGCGGTTACTTTCGTGGTAACTACTGCCTTATTCTTTACACCTTTAACATCTCTTGTTAATACACTCAATCAATCCTATCAAAAGAATAAACCAAATTCAGATAATGAAATCGTCATGAACGTTGGTAACTTTGTTGATGCTTATAATAACTCATTATTCGCTAAAATCTTATTCAACTGGACCGCTGATGAAAATGGTATGACTTTTGATACCAAATTCTTCTCCACATTTACCACAGGTATTAGTGAAGACGTGTCCATTAGTTTATTAAAAGAATTCTCTAATGCTTCTAGTGTTTTAGTGAACGCTCTTACTGGCATTAGCCAATCTGAAGGCGGCAAAGTCACCTATGATTACACTAAATTAATCACTAAAGAAATTATCGATTCAACGTTCTCTACTTTAACTAAATCCGAACTCTTAACAACCATCCTTCCTTTAGCGGTTGATATTGTTTTAAATAGCAAAATACTTGAAGGCTATATCCCAACTCGTTTATTAGACTTAAGCGACGTGGAATGGAAAAACGAACTCAGTAATGTCCAAGAAATGATTGATGCCTTATTCGATAGTGGTGTCATGGATTCAGTAATGGTCGCTGATGAAACAGGCCACCGAGAATTCCGCTCATTTGATGGTCAAAATACCATCGACTTTATTGATGAAATCATTAATAAACCAAACTTTGATGAAGTGCTTAATGTGTTTAAAACACTTGATAATTCCAAACTCTTAGCCCGTGTTGTTCCTGCTCTTGTCACCTATTTCAAATCCGTAAACGACACTGGTGATATGGAAAAATATCTACCATTATCTTGGGATGAAATTTGTGAATTAAAATGGGGCTATGAATGCTATGTCTTATTTGACTTCTTACACAAAACCGCAACTATTGACCGTGACTTCTTAAAAGCTGTCCTTATCAAAGCGGGTACATATATCCCAGCGGAAGGTCAGGAAGTTAAAAAACTTGAACAAATCATTTCCGAACACGCTGATGATTTCTGTGATTTAATCGTTGGCAAAATGAATACTGCGGGTGAACTTATTGATGTCGATAGTTCAGGACGTACTGTTGTCTTTAAAAATGGCAAACGTCTTGAAGGTAAAAACTACTGTTTATTCGATATGATGCTCTTTGAAAAGGCCTTACCACGTATCCTTGGTCAACTATTTGAACTACCAATGATGGATCAATTTGACGGCAAGATTTCTAGTGAAGATATTTCTGATTTCAGCAAAGCCGTACAAAAATTAAATATTGGAAAAGTCCTTGTTAACTATAAGAAAGAATTCCATTCAGTCTTGGATGTCGTTGCGACATTAGGCAAAGACGTTGAACTCGTGGAAGCTTTCAGTGCGCCTAATGGTCTTAATTCTTTAATGGAAGAAGAAGGTAAAATCTTTACCATTGAAAAGGTTCATATCAATTACTTACAACAAGCCATTGCTAAGATGAGTAAATCCTCACTAATTTATTCTGCGATTGTTCCAATCGTTAAATCATTTATCGCTGATCCAAGTGTCGCTGATAGTCTTAATGACTTTGGTATTAACACAGACGTCATCGTCAGTGCGATTAATAAAGACATGAAGAAAGATGAACAAAACCGTTCATTCTTTGGTGATTTAAGCACCTTACTTGATAGCTGGGATGATTTAGGCAGAATCTATAGTGTTGTTGAATCAGGTAATAGTGATAACTTAATGGAACAATTCAAAGATGAAACTTTAGTGGATTCTTTCGTTAATATCTTAAGTGCTTTATTTACTAACCCAATCATCAATCCAGAGCCAGAGGCAGGTGATTGGTATGAAAAGAATGAAAACCTATATGGTATTTTAGGCTTTGTCTTTAATATGACTTCTAGCATTGGTTTAACAGTAACTAGAGAAAGAATGAGAGAAGTAGAAACATATCATAGTTGGACTGGTGATAACGGTGAATTCCAAGCCATTGGTAATATCATTAAATACATCGCCGCTCACGATGTCTTAAAAGCCGCGGATATGTTCGATAATGGCTTATCAAGGTCGTCTTTAACTAACTTAAAAGAAGAGGGCGAAGGAAAAGTTGGTTTACCAAAACTCTTCGAACTCGTTAACGAATCATATATCTTTAAAACCTCATTAGGACCATTCCTAGATAACATGTTTGGTGATGCCTTAAGTGGTTTCTTAATCGATACTGGAACGAATGTCTCATTCTCTAACATTTTAGACTGGGCAGAAGAAGGCCAAAACATCGCTAACTTATTAGGTTCTTTGATTAATCTAACTCCTGCTGATGATAGTGAAGCGAAAGACTTCTTAACTAACTTTGATATTTCTACACTTCACGATATCGTCGAACTTAACTATATGCTCCACTCATTATCACATAGTGGTATTTATACCTATGTTGATGAAAACGGCATTAACCATTATCAATTTGGTGCTTGGTTCTATCAAAAGATTAGTGACGCAATGGTGAAGTTCACTGTAAACACTAATGAATACGATTTACTCGCTGATCCAAAACCAGGAGAAAATGCTTCTTGGAGTTGGAAAGATAGCTGGGGTATTAAGCCAGGTAATCCGAACGCTGACCCATATTTTGATGAATATGCTGCTAAATATAATCCAGATGGTACACAAGTCGATACCCATATGATTGCCTATCGTGACTTTGTCTATCTTAACGGTAAACCTAATACTGATGAATCAGTACCAACCGATTGGTGTGATTATACTAACTTCATAGCTAAACAATCGGCCTTCTTAACCGCTCATGAAGCGGACTTAACTGGTTCTTATGCTGCTAATGATTGGAATGCTTATTTTGCTAGTGATGATTTCATCGCTGATTATAATGATGTCTTTGAAGTTGATGAAATTTCACGTGTCTGTAAGTTCTTATGCTATGCCTTACGTGTCATGGAAAAGAGAAGTTCTGGTCCAGATGCTGGTACACAAATTCCTTTAAATAAATTACCAATCCCAGTATTAGGTGGCTTATTAACATCCATTAACGATACAAGCTGCTTACGTATTTGTTTATATAACTTCTATCGTGTCGCTGAGGATAACTTATTAACCGGTTATAGTGCTTTTAACACTGCATCCACTTATAACATTTATATCGTCGATGGTGAACGTCCAATTATGGACTTCACAAATGGTCGTCCTAATAGACAAGCAGAAATTGATAAATTAATGGGCTTCTACCGTGTTCTTGATGAAGCCAATAATAATGGTGTTATCGTTGGTAGTGACTTTGATTATTCTAAGATGAATCAAGGTGACTTCTTAAATAAGATGAAAGAGGCCATTATTGACTTCAACAGTTCTTATGTCTTCCATCGTTCTGGCTCAGGCAAGGTTAATAGTTTAACTACCTTCCAAGGTTTATTTAATTCAATGCTTTCACAAAGTAGTGTGAAGGATGTCATCTATTTAGGTGAAAAATCCCCTAAAGATAGTAATGCCACTAACTACACAAATAAAGAAGGTAAGATTGAATATCTTGTCACATCCACCTTCTTAACTGATAAGCAAATTAATGACGGTGCTTATAACTTTGATGAACAAAGAAATAAACAAGTTAATGAAATTAATACTCTCATGGACTGTGTTGATTCCTTATATTCCTTAAAAGATAAAGATGGTAACGCCACAACCGCCATTAACCAAGCGGATATGAACAATAACGATAATATCGATATTATTGAAACATTGTTCAATAGACTTAATAATTCCAGCTTACTATATGACTGCTTACCTAACTCCATCTATAACATCTTTGTGGAAAACAATCAGTTAAATATCAGTAATGGCGGTCAATCTGTTGAATTCAATAGAGTGGACCCATTCTATCATTACTATTTCAATGACACTGTCAAGAGAAGCAGTGTGGACTATACCGCTAGATATTTATCCACTGATATTTCTAGCATCATTTCCTTATTAACTGATTATCAAGAATTCAATAATCAACTTGACGGTAAAGAAATGTCTGATCCAACAGTCTTAAAGACCTTAACCGGTACTGGTGGTGCCTTAAAGAGTGTGCTTTACGATATGCATGATTCTAACTTGTTCCATACTCCTGCTAGAAATATCGATGGTGCTTCTTATTACACCAATAAATTTGATAATGGTTATACCTTATTTGAAGAATTAGTGAGTAAGATTTGTTCGTTCGTTAAATTAGATGATTTTGCTTATGATAATACTTATGAGCTAGACGTATCTACCTATGGTAGTGCTTCCGCTAAATTAACTGCTCGTATTAAAGAAATCACTAAAGCGGATGATACAGGTATCTCCAGCAATGTCTATCACACCGAACAAGGCTCAGCCTGGTATCAAGAAATTGATTCCATTATGAATCTTGCTAATACCGCTGCGGGTATGGGCACAGGCTCATCTTTGGATGTTTCAAGTTTTGAACTTGATAAATTATCACCAACACAAATCAAGAATATGTTAACCGCAGTTAATAGTTCCGATATCCTTTCTGATGCTTTACCAAAATTCATCGAAGATGGTTTTGCCTCTATTAACTTAGGTACATTGACTTCTTATAACGATGTTAATTATGCCTATTATCGTTTAGGTCAAGTCGTTTATGGTGGTACAACCGCTACATCCCCAGAAGGTAGTGAAATCGATAACATCTATCAAGTGATGAATATCCTTTATAACGAAGGTACTGAAACATATCACACAAATATGAATAATATGACTGACTTTGCTAAAGGCACCGATGGTGAAGCCAAGGTCACTGGCTTATTGAAATATATTTATAAGTCACACATCTTTAACACTTCACAAAGTGGTACTTATAAACAATATAACGTTGTTGAAGGTCATAATGTTTCCGCTCAAGGTATTATGCTTTATAACTCCTTAGGTACTGACTTATCCGCTTATATTGCTCGAGATGCAGATAAATTAACACCTGCTAAGTCAGCCTTAGATAAGATTTCTACCTTATCGACAATCGTCCATATGGAAAACTATTTTGATAGTGAAAATGACATCACATATCAAATCGAAGCCAAAGGCTTAAAGACACTCGTGGACTTAACGGATGGTCAAATCAATGCCTCAACATTTAATGATAATAACGTTAACACAATTAAGTCTAAGAAAGGCTTAATCTTAGGCATCGTTGAAAGTGCTTATAACGCCACTAATGAAACTGATCCAAGCCTCTATAAGCGTTCCGCTATTACAAGTGAATTTATCTCAGGCTTATTTAATAACATCTTAGAAAATCAATACACCAAGCTCGACAGTAAACCAACATATCAATATGTGACATTTAGCTTTGGTAATGATGACGCTTCGTCATTAACATTGGATGATTATAGTGAACTTAACATCATTGAAAGAAATGGTTTAGAAGGTATGCTTGACGCTCTTGATTATATCGGTGCAGGTGCCACACCAAGCTCCATGCAAGCAAACCGTGAACAAATCAGAATTAAGTTTGCGATGATGGGTGAAGAGCCAGGCAAGAATGCCCATATGGCCCAAGCCTTATATCTCACTGAAGCCCATCAATATATCAAGCTATTGAGAAACCCATTAGTGCTCAATGCTGGTGAAATGTTTGTTCCTGTTGATGAAACAGTTACTGATCCAAGTGTAGATAATAATATCTACAGCAATACTTTCTCATTTAAAGAATATGGTGAATATATCCATACCTTCTTATCAGGAGCAACAATTCTTATTTAATATGGCATGTACAGTTAATAAGCAATTTATCAATCAAATCGAAGTGATGAAGTCTAAATTCATCGCTTACTTAGTACCACTTAATAACGAAGAAGACTTTAAACCATTATTAGCCCTTCTTCGTAAAGAACATAAAAAAGCCAAACATATTGTTTATGCTTACCGCGTCAAC
>CAMVBL010000062.1 GCA_947165725.1 uncultured Caryophanales bacterium
TGTGCCAGGACCATTGAAGATAGCGACAACGGATGTATATTCCTTAAATGATCCGATAAATGATGTAATCATCAAGTAAAGGATTTGTGGGGACAATAATGGAACGGTAATCTTCCATAATGTTTTAGCTTTTGGACAGCTATCGATTTGGGCGGCTTGATAGTATTGTTTATCAATACCTTGTAAACCAGATAATAAGATAAGGATTTTAAATGGAATACTGTTCCAAACGATATATAAGCACAATGGAATCATAGCAACCCATCTATCCGCACCATAGACCCAAACGGTGTTGGAGTGGAAGATGAAGTTGATAATACCAGACTTATCAAAGATAACTGAGAAGACTAAACCAATAGCCACCGCGTTAGTGACGTATGGAAGGAAGAAGACGGTTTGTAAGAATTTTTGTAACCACTTAATAGAATTAAGGGCGACAGAAATAATTAACGCTAATAAGATGGATACAGGCACGGTGACGAATGTAATAATCAACGTGTTCGGTATCGCATACGTTGTAAAGTAGGTTTCTAGACCGCCTTGCCCAGTCTTCACCCAGCCAAAGATGACACCAAAGTTCTCTAATGTGAAACCAGAGAAGCGACCAGTCGCATATTGGTAATCTTTCGCAAAGGAAATAAAGATGGTGTTAATTAAAGGATAAAGTAAGAAGATGGAGATTAAGACCACGACTGGACCAAGGTATAACCAAGCTTTCCAGTTGTTCTTACTAGCGACATCTTCAATACCTGTCACCTTGTAAGGTTTTGTGACTCTTTTATTTGAAACCAAGCGAATGACTTTATTCTCATTCTCTTGTAAGCCTTCCTCATATTCAGGAACTTTTTCAGGTTCGGCTGTGGGTAGGCCTGCAGTATTATGAGTCCTCTTTTTCTTACTTAAGAAATTTAGAAATTCTATACCCATAGACGCTCCTTTCGTTATTTAATGTAAATCCTTTCATCGGTTTCAGCATCAAAGATGAAAACTTTATGAGGTTTGACTTTAAAAGCAACTTTTCCTGGATTGACTTTGTCATCCGCAGAAATAATCGCTTTAAATGTTGGTTTGGTACATAATTCGTTTTTAGCTACAACGGAAATATCACGACCCATGACTTGGATCATTTCACATTCAGCATGTAAGACACCTTTGTCTTTTTCATCAGCAAGGACAAAGCCTTCTGGTCTAATAGCGACTGAGACTTCTTGGTCTTTAATGCCTTTAGCTTCACCGACGCAGTCTTCACCAACGTAAATCTTTTCGCCTTTAACAGCGCCTTTGAAGACATTGATTGGTGGAGTACCTAAGAATTGGGCAACGAATAAATTTGCAGGGCTATTATAAACTTCTTGTGGTGCACCCATTTGTTGCATTTCACCGAGTTTCATAACAACGATTTTATCGGAAATAGACATTGCTTCTTCTTGGTCGTGAGTAACGAACACGGAAGTAATACCTGTTTCTTGTTGAATTCTTCTAATTTCTTCACGGGTTTGTAATCTTAAACGAGCATCTAAGTTAGATAATGGTTCGTCTAAGAGTAAGACACGTGGGTGTTTAACTAACGCTCTAGCGATAGCGACACGTTGTTGTTGACCACCAGATAATTGATTTGGTTTTCTTTCCAAATATTCATCAACTTGGACGAGTTTAGCGGTATCGTAAACGATATCTCTTCTCTCTTCTTTTGTTAATTTACGGTGGGCAATGGCTTGCGCTGTATCTAAAACGATATCACTGAGTTCTAATTGTTCAGCGAGTTCATCCATGACTTGTTTAGCGGTTTCAGTGGATGTTCTATGTAATTTGAAATAAATCTTTGTATGTTCTTTATCGTAGTAAAGCTTCATGTCAGTAATCTTCAAATTGTGTTTCTTGAAGAAGTCTCTGACAAACTTTTGATTTTCAGCATTAACAACATTACTCACAAAGTAACGAGCTTCTTCCATTGGCACACTATTGGAGATTGCTTCAAAGCATTCTTGTAAGCGGGAATGTAATAAGGATTTAACACGCGCCACTAAATCGAAGCCACGTTTACCACGGGAAATAACGATTTCACCTGGATTACCAATTGGTTTAATCGCTTCTCTAATGGCTCTAATTGTGTCGTCCATTTGTGGTAAGTCGAAGTCTTTACCTAATCTTGATTTGAATGTTAAATCAACGGTTTCTTTTTCACCGATTTTATTAACGGTAGCTCTGACTGTTGAATCGAATAAAGCTTCGGATGTTTGGACCTCTTCAACGTTGGTTAATTTAGCATCGATGATTTTTGGGAAATTATCGACGAATAAATTCTTACTAGCAGGAGCAACGTTTTTAAGTAAAATGGTGAGTTTAAGGTTTTCGCCTTCTAAAGAAGAGGTGATTTGGAATTGTTTCTTGTTTAAGCCGACACGTTTGCAAAGAGAATCGACTGATTTGATAATACCATCAAGGACATCTCTCTTCTTCATTTGATACTCATAATTGAGGGTAAAATCAAAGAAGGTAACGAGAGGAATCTCAACTTGGAGATTTGTTAATGGGAATTCGATGTTCTTATAGATAGTCATATGAGGATAAAGAGCATAGTTTTGGAAGACTAAGCCAATACCTCTTTTTTCTGGAGATAAATTAGTGACTTCTTGATCACCGAACCACACTTCACCAGATGTTGGGGTTTGTAAACCTGAAATCATGTAAAGAGTTGTTGATTTACCACATCCTGAAGGTCCTAATAAACCAACAAGAGTGCCATCGTCAACGTTAAAGTTCAAATCTTTAACAGCGATTGTGTCACGAATGTTCTTACGTGCGTCACCAGGGAAAATTTTAGTTAAATCTTTAATTCTAATTTCCATAATGTATCTCCTTAATTCGTTCCGTCATCATCGACGTCTTCGTTTAATTTGAGTTTAATGATTCTTCTTCTTTCTTTATTGGTCTTAATAACACCGACCATGTATTTGATGAAATAGCCAATGATGACGACTGACATCACAGAAAGAACGATGATGTAGGCATCGGCTGGGTTATAAACAACGATAGCGTTATTTAAAGCACTGGCTCTTAAAACGATGAAGACGAGATCGAATAAGACCACTAAGCTACCGAATAAGAATAAGGCGGCTTTAGTGAAGTATGATTTGTTCTTCATTCTTCTGAATTCATCATTTTTATATTTGTTCTTCAAATAGAAGTAGAGTCCAATTGTGGTGCCGACAAAGATCGCGATATATGCGATTAAAAGAATAATTAAGAACGCATTGATATCGAATAAGTGGGCTTTTTCGGTATATGGCATGATGGAGTGGTAACCAAATCTTGTAATAACGTTACTACGAGCGATTGGGCCTTTTTGGGCTAATAAGTCTAATGTGACATATAAGCCAACAAATGAAACGGCTTTGATCTTATCAGCGGAGAAGTTAGTAGCGATATCACTATTCTTGAATAAGAATGAGACTCTGTTACCTTTTTGTTGCTCTAACTTAAACTGTGCAACAGGTGTTACGATTTTGACATCTTTTTGGACATCTTCGCTACCATCACGATATGTAATTCTGAAACTACAGAGAGTTAAAGAAGTTAATCTATAACGGATTTTGAGTTTGCCAGACTTAATATCATTTAAGTGTGTATTGTAATAGTTAGATTTTAAGTGTTCGTAAATATTGGCTTCACTAATATCAACGTTTAAGTCGATAGCGGAGAAACCAGAGAATGTGGATAAACCAGTAAATGAGCATTTGATGAAGTCATTAATATCATAAGCTCTTGAGAAACCTTGTTTTGGTTTAATGCTATAAGCTTGACTTAATTCTGGTTCAGTAATCGCGGTTTCACCGACTGTTCTAGCACGGTAGATGTTATGTAAGACTGTGCTTGAGAAGTCAATTTCTTCACCTTCTGTTAATGGGATATCGCAGTATAAGGATTTTGTATAGTCGTTAACTTGACGACCAACACATTCGAATAATGAGTTAGCTGATGTTGGAGCAAAGTCAAAATAACGAGTTTCGGCAGCACCACCATTAACGGAAACTTTATATTCAAGAGTAAGTGGTTTTTGTTCACCAGTCTTTGGATACCAACCAATGATGAAGTTTTGTGTTTCATCACCGTATTTAGAAGCACCGGCTTTTGATAATGGTTCGGCTTTAGCGGCTGGGAAAGTAGCACCATAGTTAACTGTAGCACCATGGTTCCAATCATCAGCCCAACCTTCTAATTTAGCGGCTGGTTCAACGTTAAATACCATACCTTCTGGAATGTTTTGGAAGGACTCTGAATAGATTTCAGTAACTTCTTGAGGAATGGTAATAGAAGTAATACCTGTCCAATCTGGGACAACATTAATACCTAAACGAGTGACATCGAGATTGAAAATGTGGTTTCTTGTTAAAGAACGGGGGATAACGATGTCAGTAACACTTGCGGTAGCATTTAAGCTATAGACGTAAGAGTTGAAGTGAACAGGTTCGTATTCACCTTTTTCATAAGCTTCAGTAATTGCTTCTCTTTCTTCGGCGGTCTTGGTGTTGAAATCTTTGAGATATTCATCAAAACCAGCATCATCTGGCGCTAATAAGTAGGAAGAAGTCGCATCGCACCAACCTTGACCACCAGTTGAGAACATAAAAGTGAAAGACTGCCCCATTGATGTCTTGGTAGATGAAGTAGCAGAAACCATGAGGTTACCATCTGGGATTTCAACTTCACCACTATAATCAGGAGCAGCGGCTTTTCTGTCTAAAAGACGTGGTTGGTTTAAAGATGCTGCTTTAGTATCATTCTTCGCTACGGACGCGTTAAAAGATGACAACGAAAAAAGGCTTATTAATCCTAGCAAACATGGAAGGACAATTTTTTTCACCATATGAGTGGCCTCCAGCATTCCATTTTTATCATTCTTATTATACATACATATGCCTGCGCTACGCAATACATTATTCTTAGTCGTAATTCCTGGTTTTAAAATCAACAGGCTTTTTATATGGCGTGGTCTTTTCGAGTTCAACTTCTTGAAAAGAAAAATAGATTTTTGTTCTTTTCCCATCAACCTCGGTAAGGCGCAACATATAATCCGCAAAACCTTGTTTATTTTTAGAAAAAACCATAATTGAAAAAGAAATTATGATTGGTAGTCCAAAAGTGAATAAAGATAGCACTAATATTGCGAAATAGAAGATTGCAAATCTGGCTAAAGTGCGTGGCAAAGATGGCGATAAGCAGTTAGAATCCACTAAACCAATGCCATACAATGCTTTCCCAAATGTCATCCTACCACGTCTAAAGATGAATATTGGCACAAGATAAACTAATAATCCTGTGAAGCAATAAACGGCGAAAATATTAACCCAAAGCAACATATTTGTTTGATAGTTAATAATATCTTTATAGTGAGGTACCACCACGACTAGATAAGCTTGTAAATGGTTATCAATGTATGGTTGGTACGCTTTCTTATAATATTCGGTGTAGATTTGAGAGCTAACGCTTTCCACTGATTCAAATAAAGCAGGGTTTTCCACTACTTCATTTGATTCGTTAACGATAAACATTGGAGTGTCGTTATGGACCATTGTTTCCGCTAAACGATATTCGCGATAATCTTTTACTACTGTTTCATAGTTCTCATTAGTGGCCACACTTTGAGCATAGCTCACAAATGTCTCGATCGCATTTCTAGAACGTGTCATTCTCGATTTAGCGGTTTGGCCTTTATCGTAATTTAAAACAGAAACGATATCTCTTAAAACGTTATCGTCATCATAAGCATATAAACCAGAATCTAAACGCATTTGTGTTAGTTCTTGTGATTTTGCTTTATAGGTAGGCGTTATCCTTATAATTTCACGTACACCTAAAAAGCACGCTAGAAAAACCATAATGAAAATAAGAATATCCAAAAGATTAGCGAATATTCGATGAGTAAATTTAGGGCGGTAATACAAAACATTAATGTTTTGATTATTCGTCGCTATTTCTGCATCAGAAACAACTTCATTAATATGGTCTTCCATGATTAAATTTTATATCCTTTTGCACGATAAACATTATCCATCTCTTCGCTAGTTAGATATAGCGAGTTAGATAAGTAATCGGTAAGAGAACGATTATACTGGTTAAAAATTAAAAAGAAAAGACTAATTAGTAACAAAATGCCCGAAAACACCGTTCCATATAATAAATAATGCAAAGTAAACAAAGTATTAAATGGTACGAGCATTGATGGAATAAACATAATGCCAAGTAACGTCGCAAATAGACTATATAAAGCGCTGGCCACTACCATTCTTTTCTTTGTGTGATTCAAAGAATAAAAGTCCACTCTT
>CAMVBL010000063.1 GCA_947165725.1 uncultured Caryophanales bacterium
CGGCTAATCTTTCTTGTCTCATGGAGTTAGCAAGACCACCTTTGATACCATGGTTAGCACATGGAGCATAGCAGATGACTAATGATGGACCATCATAGTTTTCAGCTTCTTTTAAGGCCTTAATCGCGGCGACTGGGTTAGCGCCTAAGCTGATTTGTGCAACATAGACGTTACCATAGCTCATAGCGATTAATGCTAAGTTCTTCTTTGCTGTTGTTTTACCAGAAGCGGTAAATTTAGCGATAGAACCTGTTTGAGAAGATTTGGAGGATTGACCACCAGTGTTGGAGTAGACTTCTGTATCTAAGACTAAGATATTGACGTCTTCTTCGTTAGCGATAACGTGGTCTAAGCCACCGTAACCGATATCGTATGACCAACCATCACCACCGACGATCCAAACGGACTTATCGGCTAAGTCTCTTTCATAAGCTAAGACTTCTTTAACGCCTTCGTCTTTACTAGCTTTAACTAATGCCACTAATTCAGGAACGATTGTGCGCATTGCTTGTCTATTCTTGATGTTGGCATAGTATTCATCAATCTTAGCGACTAATTCTGGTTCAAGACCACGTTCTTTAGCAGCATCTAAGATTTCGATGATAGCTTTGATCTTAGCGTTTGTGGCCACTCTCATACCATAACCGAATTCAGCGTTATCTTCGAATAAGGAGTTAGCCCAGGCAATACCTTGACCGTCTTTATCAGTGCAGAATGGAGTTAATGGAGTAGAACCACTATAGATGGAGGAACAACCAGTTGCGTTAGCAACGAGCATATCTTTACCAAATAATTGGGAAACTAATCTGTAATATGGGGTTTCACCACAGCCAGCGCAAGCGCCAGAGATTTCCATATATGGCATTAAGAAGCCAACGCCCTTAACACTATTTTGGATAGCGGCTGGTAATCTATCAGCCTTATATGTGACGTGCTTATATAAGTAAGCAGCGGCATCTTCTTGTGCGAATTGTGATTTAGCTTCGACCATTTCAAGAGCGTTCTTGCCAGTCTTGTTAGCCATACATTCGCTAACGCAGAGACCACAACCGACACAGTTACGTGGAGAAACTTGGATACGATATTTGAGGCCTTGTAAGCCTGGACCCATAGCATTGATAGCTTCTTTAGCGAGTTCAGGAGCGGCTTCGTATTCTTTTTCATCCATTAAGATTGGACGGATTGTCGCGTGTGGACAGACGAATGCACATTGGTTACATTGGATACATGCTTCTGGGTGCCATAATGGAACTCTATCAGCAATGGAACGTCTTTCATTGAATGTGATGTTATTTCTCATTGTGCCATCTAATAATTCATATTCCATGAATTTAGAGACTGGGAGATCATCACCACCAAGGTTACCAATAACAGCGACGTAATTATCAAAATAATCATCACCGGTTAATTGTCTTTCGGTCTTTGGTTCTAATTCTTTCCAAGTTGGATCAACTTTAACTTCTCTTAAACCTTCTGTACCAGCATCAATGGCTTTCCAGTTCATTTCGACGACGTCTTGGCCTTTCTTGGCGTAGGACTTTTCGGCGAATTTCTTCATCCAGTGGTTGGCATCATCATATGGCATGATGTCTTGGTTTAAATAGAAGAAGGAAGCTTGGAGAATGGTATTGGTATGTCTACCCATACCGATTTCACCAGCAATCTTATTGGCGTCGATAACATAGAATTTCGCGCCTTTTGTGGCTAATTGATATTTGACACGGTTTGGCATCATCTTGACTAATGTTGCGTCATCCATGTCGGTATTTAATAAGAATGTACCGCCTTGCTTTAAGTTCTTTAACATATCAAATTTGAAGAGATATGTATCTAAGGAACAGGAAATAAAGTCAGCGTTTTGGACATAGTATGTACTATGAATTGGGGATTTACCGAATCTTAAGTGAGAACGGGTAACACCACCGGCTTTTCTACTATCGTAAGCGAAGTAAGCTTGGGCGTATTGACCAGTAGCATCACCGATAATCTTAATGGAAGATTTGTTAGCGGAAACTGTACCATCAGAGCCTAAACCATAGAATAAGCAAGATGTGTAGTCACCTTTAACGTGATAGTTGTTATCAACTGGGATGCTTAAGTTGGTGACATCATCGTTAATGCTAACGGTGAAACCATTCCAACGATTGTCAGCCTTTAAGAAATCAAAGACGGCTTTCATATCTTTTGGTTGTGTATCTTTTGAAGATAAACCATAACGGCCACCTAAGACTTCAACATCGTTTAAGCCTGCAGCGTTGAAAGCGGCAACGACATCTTCATATAAAGGTTCACCAGCGGAGCCAGCTTCTTTTGTTCTATCTAAGACTGCGACGTGTTTAGCACTCTTTGGTAAGACGGCTAATAAGTGTTTCGCAGAGAATGGGCGATAGAGATGGACTTTGATAAGACCAAGTTTTTCGCCTTTAGCATTTAAGTCATCGATAACTTCGGTGATGGTTTCTGTAACAGAACCCATAGCGATGATGACTCTATCAGCGTTCTTATCACCATAGTATGTGAATGGAGCGTATGGACGGCCTGTAAGTCTTGTGGCTTCTTTGAAGTACTTTTCAGCGACTTCAATGACTTCTTCCACTTTCTTGTTTTGGGCTTCTCTACCTTGGAAGTAGATATCGTCATTTTCCGCACCACCACGTGTGACTGGGTGAGTATGTGGGTTTAAAGCTCTAGCTCTGAACTTTTCAACCTTATCCATTGGAAGTAATTTCTTCCATTCATTGTCATCGATGAATTCGACATTTTGAATTTCGTGAGAAGTTCTGAAACCATCGAAGAAGTGACAGACTGGATATTCAGCATCAATAGCGGTTAAGTGGGCAACGTTTGTTAAGTCAGCGATTTCTTGAACACTGTGGGAACAAATCATTGCGATACCAGTTTGACGAATCGCGTAGATATCTTGGTGATCACCGAAGATGGATAAGCTACGTGTCGCTAAGCTACGAGCAGAAACGTGTAACACTGCTGGTAATAATTCACCAACCCATTTGTAGATGTTTGGAATCATTAATAATAAGCCTTGGGAAGCAGTATATGTAGCTGCTAAGCCACCAGCTTGAAGGACGCCGTGGACTGCACCAGAAGCACCGGCTTCGGATTGCATTTCACTAACTTTGACGACTGAGCCAAAGAAGTTTTTACGGCCTTGGGAAGCATAGACATCAATATTCTCCGCCATTGGTGAGGATGGAGTAATTGGGTAGATGCCTGCGACTTCAATATAATTGTAAGAGCCTAATGCCGCCGCGGTATTACCGTCGACAGATAGCATGGTCTTTTTAATTTCGGACATGTAAAATCCCTCCTAAAATACCGATAATATTATACGAGCATGTATGCGCGTTGACAAGGACACAAATTGTTATTTTCCTTTATTGAAATTTAAGAGTTCTTTTATTATTGACGCAGTCTAATAAATAAAGATTTATCAAGATTTGATAAGGTATGCCTGTTTCTTCAGACATGTTCTTAAAATACGCTAAAACTTCTTCGTTTAGATTAATTGTGATTTGCTTTTTTAATTTGCTCGCATATGGGTTTTTCTTAGCGTTTGTGAAATCGTATTCTTTTTTCATAATCTTCTCCCATCAAAATACTGTTTAGTTTCGTTTTTTGTTGCTTTTCTAGCCGAGATAATCCTAATCACTTCCTCATTAGTGCGATAGCAGTGACAGACAATTAGTAGATTTGCTTTTTGACTAAATCCTAATAAAACAAATCTGTCTTCTTCACCACTATGCTTTTCGTCTTCAATCAGCAAAGCTTCATCATCGAGGAAAACCGTAGCCGCTTCATTAAAATCAACGCCATGTTTCTTGATGTTGAGGATGTTTTTAGTCTTATCCCATTCAAATTTTATCATAAGTATATCATAATTACACCATATTTATATATTTCTCTTTGTGTAATTAAAAACCTCCCATTAATTAAATAGGGAGGATTTTTGATTTTTGTCCGAAATATTTTTATTTTTTCTTTTTAAGTTCCGCTAATTCGTCATTTACGAGACGTTTGAGAACTCTTAAGTCTTTTTCATTAAGGACGAGGCTACGGTCCACCATACCGGCGAAAGTCATCTTCTTATAGACGAAATCGCTAACGGATTCATATTCCACCACATCTCTTTTTGTGGCGGTGACTTTATGAACCGGAGCGGCTTTCTTATCTTCCTCTTCTTGGATATATTCCTTAATTTGAGGAATAAGGGCTAATAAATCATAAGAAGGATCCATGTTTAAGATTGGGTCAAAATAGGAGAGATTCTCCGCGATGACTTCTGGATAAACACCAACGATACGCGATAATCTTTCACAAGTCATGTATTTGACTTTGTTTTTACTCATCGCCGTTAAATACTTTTTTAAAACAGCAACACTAGGTCCCTTCATATGCATATACCTTCTTTTAGTATATTTTAGTGCATATTTCGGGTTTATTCAACACCACTAGTTTAGGATTGATAGCCAGATATTCCCATATAAACAAAGCCAGAGATAATTGATAATCCGACATTACCAAAGAGGATACCAAATTGATAACCCTTTAATTTGAAGTTGCGGCGTAATAAGCCATATAATGTGTAATAGGAAGCGGCATAACTAACATAGAACAATAATGACAAGATTGTGCTAAATATTGAGCCTGACATGATTGTACCGATAATTAAACCAATTGTGCCAAAGCCAGCATGGAATAAGATTTCTTGATATGGCTTATCACTATCTGGTTTACCAGCCCATTCACTGGATGGATCTTTTTCAACGATAAAGGCCACAATACCTAAGGCCGCTAAAAGGACAAATTCAATAATGGTAGTAAAGAATGAGGCGTTATATTGCCATTCTGCGGTTTCCGCCATTGGAAGAAGAAGTTTATTGCCACAAATCAATCCTTCAAATTCTTGTGCGACATACGAAATAGCGCCTATCGCAGATGGTCCTTGTAGGAAGAAACTAGCCTCGCCAATGTTTCTAGTGCAATATGCAATAACCACGTAGTTAATGCAGTTAAAGAATGTATATCCTAAGCAAAAGACAAGCAAAGAATTAATAAAGACGTTACTACGTGAAACTAACAAATAAGAGATGAAATATAAACCTGTGCCCACCACTAAGCAAGTGAAGTACATTGGAATAAACCAGCCATAGTATAAATAAAAATCTGGGTTTTTAAAGATGATGTAGTTTCTAACCGCTAATGTGGCGACTTGAACAGACAAAGCAATAGTATAAGCGATACAGACGATAATCAAAGACGATAGGTGTTCACCATATCTGATTCTCTTTTCTTTAAAGGCCACTTGACGGTATAAATCACTTTTACCTAATGAGTAACGATAATTCATACTGAAGAATGGTAAAGCCGTCATAATAAGGAAGAAAGTTGAAATAAGACTAGCAACATCACATCTTGGCGTCAATGAATAATAGTGATTAGCATACTCGTTTTCAAATTCAATGTTACTTGCGCTAGTAAAAGCAACAGTTAGAAGCAAGACAGAAAGGACAACAAAAAGAGGGAGCTTTCTAATGATTGATAAACGTAAATATCTTTTCATATTATTTGTTCTCCTTTCTTGCGTCGAGCATTTCTAAGGCAATTAACTCATCGGGGTCGATGGCGATCTTTTCTAAAAGAATGACATCCATCTTGTTGCGGATAATGCTTTCGTCGATTTCACCGCGGAAAACAACATTGCATAATGAACCCACTTTCTTGAAAGATAAGACACGATATGAAAGTGCTTCTAAATCTTTTTGTTCTAGTTGACCTTTAACGAGAATTTGATATTTCACAAAGTTCTCACCAAGATGTTCAACGTCGCCGTTCTTGCCGACCCGGCCTTTGGAAAGAAGAATGAAGCTATCGCATAGTCTTTCTAATGAAGAAATATTGTGGGAGGAAACAATGTACGTCTTTTTATCCGCATCTTTGATAATTTCCTCTCTAACTGTTGCTAGGACTAGCGGATCTAGTCCATCAAACGCCTCATCTAATAAGGCGTATTTGGCGTTACTTGAAAGCGCAATAGCGATAAATAACTGCCTTCTCATACCTTTAGAATAAGTAGAGACTTTTCTATCTGTTGGTAATGAGAGTTTATTCATGATTTCCATGAATTTATCTTTATCTAAATCAAACAATGTTGAATAAAATTCAAATGTTTGCATCACTGCGGAGTTATGTGGAGCGTAGGGATTATCAGGAAGGAAGAAGACTTCTTTCTTGGCGC
>CAMVBL010000064.1 GCA_947165725.1 uncultured Caryophanales bacterium
GTAGCTATATCTCTTCAAGCAATAAAGAAAATGTTAGATCTGATATCCAAGCGGCCTATTTTGGCACTAACGAACAAACAGGTTGGAGAAGTGTTAAAACATTCTATGAAGAAGAAAGCCATGGTGCTTTAACATTCACTGGCACAGTTTCTGAATGGTATTCATGTGGCCAAGCTTCTTCTTACTACGATACAAGTTCATCACGCACCGCATCCTTAGTTACAACTGCTTCAAATTGGTATTTCTCTAATCACAGCAGTGATAGTAGAACTAACTACGATAAAGACGGTGATGGTTATCTTGATAGTGTCATGCTCATTTATGGCGCTCCTGACTATGGCTCATTAGATGATGAAAACCGTGATAACTTATGGGCATATTGCTATTGGATTCAAGATGAAAGTGTGAAGAGTGTTTCAAGTCCAGGTGCAAACGTCTTCTTCTGGGCTAGCTATGACTTCATGTACAGTAGTTCCAAAGCCTATCAACGTACTGGAAAGAGTAATTATGGTGGTGGCGATACCACATATTGTTCACTTGATACTCATACATATATCCATGAAATGGGTCACGTCTTTGGCTTAGAAGACTATTATGATTATTCTGGCCAATATAATCCTGCCGCTGGTTTCTCTATGCAAGATAATAACGTTGGCTCTCATGACCCATTTAGTTCATATGCTTTAGGCTGGGGTAAAGCCTATATTCCAACAGAAACAACCACAATTAATTTAAAGCCATTCCAAGATACAGGCGAAATGATTCTTCTTTCACCAAATCCGGATAGTAATAATTCTCCATTCGCAGAATACTTACTTTTAGAATATTACACACCAACTGGCCTCAATAAATTTGATAGTGATCACCAATACCGTCAAGGCTATTCATACCCACAAGGACCAAACATCCGTGGTATTAGGGTATGGCACGTTGATGCTCGCTTAGCAAAAGTCACTTCTAATGGGTATTCTTATTCATATGATCTTACTTCAAATCCACCAAGCAAATATAATAAAGTAACAATGGCGATGAGCAATTCTTATCAAGGTGGAAATCTTGGTTCTGATACTGACTATTTATCTCCACTTGGAAGTAGCTACTATAACATGAACATTTTGCAGCTCATTAGAAACGATAACAGTGCAACCTACAAACCGACACAGAACTTTAAGTCCACTGACGTTTATAGAAGTGGTAGTTCATTCACTATGAATCAAGTCAAAAACCAATTTGTTAAAACTGGTAAACTCAATTCCAATGTTGACCTTGGTTTCTCATTTACTGTTAACGCATTAGATGAATACGGCGCAACAATTACGGTTACTAAATTATAATTTACTTGATAAGTCGCAATAAAATTGCTAATGTATTTAATGCTGTTTAACAGCAATGGGTCCGTAGCTCACCTGGGAGAGCGCCTGATTTGCATTCAGGAGGTAGCGAGTTCGATTCGCGTCGGATCCACCAATTTGTTTATAATCACTCTGTGATTAAATATAAAACATAGGGAGGTAATACTCATGTTACAATACCGTTATGACACTCAATTATTAATTGAAGGTAAAGGCCTTGATGAAGATGAAATCACTGATTGGATTTTAGAAAACATGAAAGGCGATTCCCTTATCTGTGTTGGTGATGATGAAATGATTAAAATCCATTTCCACACAAATGAACCATGGGATTTACTCTCACATTGTGCCACTTTAGGCGAAATCTTCGATATCGTTGTCGAAGACATGGATCGTCAATCAAGAGGTTTAAAGGGCTAATCCTTAAAACTTCGACGCACATGGACCATTAACTCAATCGGTTAGAGTGGACGGCCCATAACCGTTATGTTCCGGGTTCAAGTCCTGGATGGTCCACCATAAGGAGAATTACCCAAGCGGTTGAAGGGGTCGGTCTTGAAAACCGATAGAGGATGCAAGTCCTGCTAGGGTTCGAATCCCTAATTCTCCGCCATTAGATTAATACACGCAATGAAATGCGTGTTTTTTCTTTTCTTTATTTAATAAAGTGCTATGATAGTGGCTATTATGAAAGTTAAATTAATCAAACTCACTAAAGAATATGAGAAACAACTCGGTGAAATGATTGATGAATGGAAACTTGATCAACAAGTCAATCACACTGATGGTTCACCTTGGGTAATCTTTAAAAACGATTATCGTGATTTTGATTATTATCTAGAACATTTAGAAACTAAAGATACTTCACAAGGCTTTGTTCCTGATTCTGTTTTCTTCTTATTGGATGAAGAAAGAAATAGATTAGTGGGCGCTGTTAACATCCGTCATTATTTAAATGAACACCTACTCAACTATGGTGGCCATATTGGGGACGGGGTTAGACCTAGCGAAAGAAGAAAAGGCTACGCTACTGAGATGATTAGATTAGCCTTAATTGAATGTAAGAAACTCGGTATTGATAGAGTTTTAATATGCTGTAACTCTGATAACATTGGTTCAAAGAAATCCATCATTAAAAATGGTGGTGTCTTAGAAAATATCGTGATGGAAGATAATAAACCAATGGAAAGATATTGGATTGATATTAAGTAATATGACTTGGCAAATATTATTAGCAATTTTCTTTTTAGGCTTAGGTTTAGCAATGGATGCTTTTTCTGTGGCCTTAACTGATGGCTTAACATATACCGATATTAACAAAAAGAAATCATTCTTTATTGCAGGAACCTTTGGTTTCATGCAAGCTTTAATGCCTTTAATCGGCTTTTGGCTTGTTGAAATCATTGAAAGAATAGCAGGAGGCCTCGCTGGTGAACATGCTGGTCAAATCGCCTCAATCGTAGTGAAATGGGCGGCCTTTGGTTTATTACTCCTTATCGGCGGTAAGATGCTCATTGAATCCATTATTGAATTAAGAAAACAACCAGAGGAAAAGACTTCAAAGAAGTTCTCTTTTAAAGAAGTCATATTCTATGGCTTTGTGACTGCGATTGATGCTTGCGCTGCTGGTGTGACGTTACACGCAGGCTTATCAAATATAGCGACAGTGTGGTTACATGCTGTAATCATTTTAACGGTCACATTTATTATGTCTTTAATCGGCCTATTCTTAGGCAAACAAATAATGAAATTACTGAAAGGTAAATATGAAATCGCCGGTATTATCGGCGGTATCATTCTTATTGCTCTTGCAGTATTTGTGGTTCTCTTCTAATAGAATCATCAAGTTTTCTTAAATCTTTAGGAAGAGTAATTAATATTGCAATCGTGTTACATATCGTGGCTAATACCCAAGTAATTGGGAATAGAGCGTAGAGCCAGAAGACTGTATGGAACATTTCAACATCGTTGAAAACGGTTAATATCAACAATATTCTTAAACCAGTGCAGAACACAAGTGTGGTAATCATTGGGAAAGTTGATCTTTTCATGCCACGTAATATCGAAGCGGTAAGGCCCATCGCAAAGTCAAAGAAATATAGATAACCCATTAAGCCAAGTCGTGTGTAACCTGCATCAATAGATTCTTGATTATCCACGAATAATGATAGAAGCGGTTTATGTAATAATAGAGTTATAAGAGCGATAAGTAAGCAACATATCGTACCCCAAGCTAAACCATAGAAAATACTCTTCTTAATATTCTCTTTTTTCTTGGCCCCGATATTGGCAGCGATATAAGTCATAGTGGATACTGCGATTGCGTCACAAACCGCATGGAAATAGCCTTCAATATTACTCGCGGCATTAGCCCCGTTTTCTAAATTAACATTACCTGGGTCAATCGTATATAAAGATGATTGAATAAAGACGTTTGGTAAAGAAAAGAAGAAACCTTGTAGACCCGCTGGTAAACCAATCTTAAGTACTTCTAAAAGTACTGGTCCATCGATTTTAAAAAACTTTGCTTTTAAACTAACATAGTTACGCTTGCCTTTAATTAAAACAAAAACACAAATAATCGCAGATATCGCTTCCGCAATAATCGTGGCTAAAGCCACACCCGCGACACCCATTTTCATTGGGAAAACAAATAAGCAGTCAAATCCAACATTAATAATGCCCGCTATTAATAATGCTAAGAAAGGTGAAACTGAATCACCTTGCGCTCTTAATAACTGCGCTGCATAGTTATAAACCATTAAAAATGGTAGACCACAGAAATATATCTTTAAATATAAAGCCGCTTTAGCAAAATAGTGGGCTTCAGTACCCATTAACTCTAATAAGTTATCACTAACAAAGAAACCTAAAACACCGACAAAGAAACCGGATATTACCGCAAAAACAAGTGAGGAGTGTAGTACTTTGCTCGCTTTTTTATGATCGCCAGCACCCTTAGCTTCTGATAAAACAACGTTCGCACCAAGAGAGACACCAACAAACACAACGATAATCAAATTGATAAGCGCAGTGTTAGAAGCAATCGCCCCCATTGATTCCGCTGAATCACCATAGTGGATGGTTGTTAAATCAATCGTAGTGTATAACAACTGCATCATAGTGGTAAGCATCGCTGGAATAGCAAAAAGAATTATCTTAATGAAGATATTTCCTGTTGTCATATCGCGTGGTTTAAAGATGTGAGCAATTTTTTTCAGCATGGCAAAAATTATATGCTTAATAAATATTAAAGCAAGTAATTTGCACCAAGAAAAAAGAGAAATAAACAATTCTCTTTCCTATTTGAATATTTGATCTAGTGATTTCTTTCTATCGGTTAACCACTTAGTTAAATAATCAACTGCATCT
The DNA here is from genome assembly GCA_947165725.1 of uncultured Caryophanales bacterium. The sequence goes on from CAMVBL010000064.1 coordinate 4,725, forward strand.
TGATGGCTCTTAAATGTTCTAGCGATATCAGGAGTGTATTTAGGAGTAATCTTACCTAAGTTATCCCATCTTTGGTAATTTTTAACGTAGTCATCTTTAAAAGCGCTAGCGAAGTAATTAGCCTGCGCAATCGCGCCTTCTAAGATTTGTGAATTCTTAAAGACACTATAGTATTTCTTAAAAGTTTCTCTAAAGAAGTTAGTTCTTGAGAGCATAAAGAACCATGGGTTGAAGTTACCTTGGTTTTTAGAGCAATATTCTCCAGAACTACCATAGCATTCACTTGTGTTCACATTACCGCTGCTCCAGTCAAAATCCCAAGGAGCACCAAAGGTGAGACGTTTATATTTACTAGTGGTGGAGAAATCTACGAACATATAGAAACTTCCAAAACCAACATCGACATCTTTCATATATTCATGTAAGAGATACATCTTAAAAACTGACTCTAAATCGATAATAGAATTAAGTGTTTCAAATTGCGTGGTGTATGGACTAGCCACTAATTCATTATTTTCATCTAAGACAAATAAGCCATCACCATGTACCGCTTTATAGAAAGCATAATAGACATTAGTGAGATATTTCTTAACAAAGTTAACTTGTTCTTGGGCAAAGACGTCTGTTTTAACTGCGTAATCTTTACGATAGAGGGAAACGCCATCTAGTTTATCTGGTTGCTCACCGCCGCCTCCCCAGCCACCGCCAGGCGTACCAGGGAACATACTCCAGTCAGTGCCTTTACCAACGGAGAAGTAATAATCTTCTTCAGAAGCACGACTATCTAATTCAATTAAATAACCAACATCAGTGCCAGTATAGCCATCTTCCGCTTCATTAATTTGAATACGGTTAGAATTAGCTTGTTGTTGTTCTGCTAAAACATAGACACCATTATAACTACCATTGAGGTAGACATTAACGGGCATATAGTCAGAACTATAGTTATTTGAATAATTGAATAATGAATTACCTAAATAGAAAGCAGTGGAGTTTCTGACCATTGATTGATCAGCATATTCCGCTAATAAGACCCAACTCTTTGCTCTAGCGCCATGATTTAAATCAAATAAATTGTTTTTACTAGTAAACTTAATACGATATGGTTTCTTATCATAAGTCATCGTGCCATTGCCACGGCATCTAATTTCACCAGGCACTTTATTTTTAATATATGCCTCATCACAGTTATCCGTAGATAAAGTCATTGAAACATACGTTTCTTTTGATTCAACTGGCACATTATTAGTGTCAATTCTGATATTAGGCATACCAGTATTTTCAATAATATGAATCTTAGCTTTCTTCACATCAATTAGTTGATGCTTTTCATCATAGACTTTCGCTGTGGCTTCTTTTTCACCAATTTCTTTTACGCTGTCCGGAATCGTAACCGCTTTGATTTCTT
>CAMVBL010000065.1 GCA_947165725.1 uncultured Caryophanales bacterium
TAATGCTGCACACTTAACATGTTTCAGAGCCTTTAAAGAAGCTCTTCCAAACTGCCCAGCGATTGCGACATTTGATACCGCTTTCCATCAAACAATGGAACCAGCGGATTATACATTCCCAATTCCTTATGAATTAACGGAAAAATATGACATTCGTAGATATGGTGCTCATGGTACATCCCATAAGTATTTAGCCCAAGAAGGACTTAAATATTTACCAGGTGTGGAACATCCACGTATTATCTCTTGCCACATTGGTTCTGGTGCTTCCATTACCGCGATTAAAGATGGTAAGTGTGTCGCTACCTCAATGGGCTTAACACCTTTAGGTGGTATCATGATGGGTACACGTACTGGTGATATGGATCCATCTGTTTTCAACTATGTTGTTAGTGTAACAGGTAAATCCGCGGAAGAAGTTTACCAAATGTTTAATAAGAAATCTGGTTTCTTAGGTGTGTCTGGTATTTCTAATGACTCTAGAGATGTTTTAGCCGCGGCTGAAGCTGGTGATAAACACGCGATCTTAGCTAACGAAATCTTCAATAGAAGAATTGCCGATTTCATCGGTCAATATTATGTGAGATTAGGTGGTTGTGACTTAATTATCTTCTCCGCTGGTATTGGTGAAAATGAACCAAGAACTAGAAGAGATGTTTGTAAGTTACTTGAAGAAGCTTTGGGTGTGAAGATTGATAATGATTTCAATATGACATTACATGGTAAAGAAGCTTTAATCTCCACTGCTGATAGTAAGATTAAAGTGGCTATCATCCCAACTGATGAAGAAGTGATGATTGCTCGTGATGCCTACAATATGTGTGTGAAGGGTAAATAATATGAAACTTGATTCCACTCTTGCTAATTTCCTTAAACCAAACAAGAAAGAAATCACTCGTATTTTAAGCGCGATTAAACGTTACGATAGAATCGCTATCTTTAGACACGCAATGCCTGACTTTGATGCCCTTGGTTCACAAATGGGTTTAGCCACTTGGCTTAAAGATAATTTCCCAAATAAAGAAATCCATGTTCTTGGTGATAACCATGTGACATTCACCCCACGTCTATATCCTGAAATGGATCGTTTACCTGAGGAGTGGTTCAAAGAACCATTCTTAGCCATTATTTTAGATACAGCGAACACTTCTCGTATTAGCGATCCAAGATGGAAAAAGGCTAAATTTAAAATTAAAATTGACCACCACCCAGAAGTGGAAAAATATGGCAAAGTGCAAGTTGTGAGAACTGATGCTTGTGCCGCTGCAGAAATTCTTAGCGATATCTTACTCTCCTTTAAAGGAAACTATGTTTTAAGTAAACAAGCAGCCTCATATTTATATTCTGGTATTGCGGGTGATTCTGGTAGATTCCAATATTCATCTACCTCTAAAGCCACATTCGTCACTGCTTCTTATTTATTAGAAGCTGGTATTGACTTAAGTGATGTCTATAACAGAATGTATCAAAAGAAACTTGATGACTTAAAAGTCACCGCTTATATCCTTCACCACTTCTCAGTTTCTGAACATGGTGTGGCCTATTATGTCCTTGAAGACAAGATTCAAAAAGAACTTAATATTACCACTGAAAGAGGCAAAGAAAACGTTAACCTATTTTCTAACATTGAAGGTGTCAATGCTTGGTGCTCTATTACTGAAGATCCAAAAGATAACTGTTGGAGAGTCTCAATTAGAAGTAAAGGCAAAGCCATCAACGGTGTTGCGGCTAAATGGGAAGGTGGCGGTCACGCTCAAGCTAGTGGCGCGAAGATTGATAATCTAAATCAACTTCCAGCCTTCATTAAAGATTTGGACGATTTGTTCCTCGATTAATAAGAAAATTTGAACTTAAAAAGGTGCCATTAAGGTACCTTTTTTCTTTCTCTTTTATGCGCAAGTGCGCTACAATAGGAGCATGAATAACTTCGTCCCACTACGTGTTGTATCTTGCTATTCTTTTCTTCAAAGTGGTTTGACTATTGAAAGAATTGCTAGTGGCGTTACTAAGAACGCCTATTTTGGTGTGGGACTATGTGATAAAGGTGTGATGTATGGCGTTCCTTCTTTTATCAAAGCGATGGAAGCTTTAGGAAAGCCCACTATTATTGGTCTAGAAATTAAATTAGATGATGACACTTTAGGTGTCTACGCTATTAACGAAGAAGGCTATCGTAATCTATTAAAGATTTCTACAGCGATTCAAAAGAAAGAATTCAATAGAAAATTCTTAGAAGAACACACTAAAGGATTATTAGCCGTTATTGAAACTTCTAACGGCAAATTTAAAGAACTTTTCATAGAAAACAATGATGGCTTTAATAGATATTTATTAACCTGGAACAATCTCTTTAAGAGTGGTTTTTATCTTGGTGTTGAAGTCGTTAAGAAAGAAGATGTGAAATACGCTAACTCTATTAGAAAGTTTGCGAGTGAACACTCCTATGAGACCGTAGCGTTCCCGACTATTAGATATCTTAAAAAAGATGATGCGATTGTTTTAAAAATCGCCGAAGCTATTGCTAATGAAGAGCAGATTAAAGAGAAGAAAGCCATTGGTCAAGAATACTTTATGAGTATTACTGACTATCAAAAAATCTATACTCCTAAAGAAATCTTAAATACCCAAAAGATCTTAGAGAAATCTAAGTTTGATTTCCATCAGAAAAGAGGGGAATTATTCCACTACCCTGTGGAAGATAGTCCTAAGGCTTTAAAAGAAAATTGCTATGAAGCATTAAATAAACTTGGTTTAGATAAAGACAAAGAATACACTAAGCGTTTAGATTATGAATTAGAAACAATTAATTCATTAGGTTACGCTGATTATTTCCTTATTGTCCAAGACTATGTTAGCTATGCTAAAAACCACGATATTATCGTTGGTCCTGGTAGAGGCAGTGCGGCTGGTAGCTTAGTGTCTTATTTACTTAATATTACAGAAATTGATCCGCTTAAAAATGGCTTACAATTTGAAAGATTCTTAAATCCATATCGTAAGACAATGCCTGATATAGACGTTGACTTTATGGATATTAAGCGTGACTTAGTTGTGGACTATATGCGTGAAAAATACGGTAATGAGCATGTCGCTAATATCGTGACTTTCCAAACAATTCAAGCTAAGCAATCTCTTAGAGATATAGGTCGAGTCTATGGCTACTCTAATAACGATATAGACTTATTATCTAAACGTATCACTAATCCAAAATATTCTCTTAGAGAAGCTTATAAGAAATTACCAGAATTTAAGAAACTTGTAGATAGTGATAACTATTATTTAGAAATTGTCTCTTTAGCGAGTAAGATTGAAGGTCTTATTAGACAAAGTGGCTTACACGCCGCTGGTATCATTTTGAATAATGATTCCTTAGAGGAAGCTTTACCAATCCTTACTGATTTTAATGGTCACTACATCTCACAATATGAAATGGGTTATTTAGAAGAACAAGGCTTCTTAAAGATGGACTTCTTAGGACTTAGAAACTTAACCACGATTGATTACTGCGTTGATTTAATCAAGAAGAACAATCCTAACGCTGATATTGATGTTAAACATATTCCATATGATGACCCTAATGTTTATAAGTTAATTGCATCTTTACAAACAATGGGTGTTTTCCAACTTGAAAGCTCTGGTATGAAAAGAGCGATATCAATTCTTAAACCAAGTTGCTTTAATGATATCGTCGCTTTATTAGCCTTATTTAGACCAGGACCAATGGATTCCATCAATACTTACGCTAAGCGTAAAGAAGGTAAAGAAAAGATTATCTATGATGATCCATGTTTAGAGCCAATCTTAAAAGAAACATATGGCATTATTGTCTATCAAGAGCAAGTGAATATGATCGCCACCACTATGGCGGGTTTCTCAATGGGCGAAGCCGATATGTTTAGAAGAGCGATATCAAAGAAAGATATCGATAAACTTTTAGAAAGTGAAAAAGCCTTTATTGAAGGCTCTATTAAACAAGGCCATAACGAAAAGACCGCGAAGAAAGTCTTTGACTTTATTAAGAAGTTTGCTAACTATGGCTTTAATAAATCTCACTCTGTGGCCTATTCTGTTATTGCTTGCCAAATGGCCTATCTTAAGTACTACTATCCACTTGAATTTTATGCCGCTATTTTGGAAACAAGTAGTTCTACGAGTGACACTAAATTTAATGAATATGTTAGTGAGATGAAGCAAAGAAATATTGCGATTATTTCTCCTAATATCAATAAGTCCGCGAAAGACTTTGTCGTACAAAAAGAAGGTTTATTATTCCCATTAAGTGCGATTAAAGGCATTAATGAATTATTTGTTAACGCAATATTAGAAGAAAGAAATAATAACGGTGAATATAAGGACTTCTTTGATTTTGTTGGAAGAATGTATCGCTACAAGATTAATGAAGCCCAAATTAATAAATTAATTGACGCTGGATGTTTTGATACATTCAATCCTTCAAGAGCGTCCTTTAGAGCGAGTATTAGAAGTGCATTACAATATTCTGAACTTGTCTTTAAAGAAAATGACCAACTTAATATTGGATTCTCTGATTTGATTACCCCATATCTTATCGAAGATCATGATGATCCATTAGAGAATTTAGATAAAGAATATGAAGTTTTAGGAATTATGCTTTCTAATAATCCTCTTCACTATAAGACCGATATCTTAAGAGCGAAGAAAGTCACCCCTATCATCGAGGCAAAAAACGAATTTAACGCGGTTATTGCCGGTATGATTAGAAGTGTGAAAACAATCACTACTAAAAAAGGCGCCACTATGGCGTTTGTCAAACTTATGGATGAGACTGATGAAATCGAGCTCACCTTATTCCCTGAAGCTTATCAGGAAGGTATTTCATTATTAGAAAAGAATTCTTTAATCATCGCGACGATAAAGAGAGAAAAACGCGATGACAATTATGACTTTATTTGTAATAAAGTAGAACCATTAGAGGAATAGATTATGCCAAAGATTACAATCATTGATGGAAACTCCTTGCTCTTTAGAGCATACTTCGCTACAGCCTATCCTGGTGTCGAGATTATGCGTACACAGGACGGGACACCTACTAACGCTATTTTTGCCTTCTCTAGCATGATTAATAAGATCCTTGGCGCTTTGAAAAAAGATGAAGGTTTAATGGTCGCTTTTGATGCAGGTAAAGATACATTTAGAAAAGAACAACTTGAATCATATAAGGCAAATAGAAAACCAACGCCAGAAGATTTAGTAAGACAGTTTCCAATGGCAAGAGACTTCTTAAAAGCTCTTGGTATTTTCCAATTCGAACAACATGGTTATGAAGGAGATGATATCGCTGGTACTGTCGCTAAACTCGCGGAAAAAGAAGGCTATCAAGTTACTATCTACACAAGTGATAGAGACTTCCTTCAACTAGTCGATAATAACATCACTGTTAATATCATCCGTAAGGGTATGTCAGATATTGTCGCAATGACTCCTGAAGTCGTTAAAGAAACATATGGATTTGAACCACTTCAAATCATCGACTATAAAGGTTTAAGAGGTGATGCGAGCGATAACCTACCAGGCATTAAAGGTGTTGGTGAAAAAACCGCGGTTAAATTAATCCAAGAATATGGTAGTTTTGATAACATTATCGCTCATGCGAGTGAGATTAAAGGTAAGCTCGGTGAGGCTATTATTGCCGACCAAGAAACAGGTAGATTATCAAGAGATTTAGCCATCATTAAAACTGATGTCCCACTTCCATTTGGTATTAATGAAACAATCTATCAAGGTTATGACTTCACTAGTGTTAGTGAGTACTGTCAAAAATATGAACTTAAACAATTTATGTCTAAGATTGTTCAAAAATGGAAGAAGGTTGAATTAGAACAAACTGAAATTAA
>CAMVBL010000066.1 GCA_947165725.1 uncultured Caryophanales bacterium
ATATGCCCATCCAGTTATTTAAAAGGCAATATTCATATAAAACTAACTCGGTAATCGTTAACCTATTATTTGATCAAAAAAGTTTAATTCGGTATTTTTTGGCTAAAAATAGGTAGTTGCATATTTTCCTTAAGTGATACATACTAGAATCACAGAGGTTACATAATATGCGAATGTTTGACTTACAGGGTACTGTCAATGCTCTTTTGACCAACCCTAACATTGTTTCTTTACTTAATTCTATTGAATTATATAAAGGAAAAACTACCGCCGTTAAGAAACTCAAGAAAATTGAAAAATTAACGGAACTTGCTTACATCAGTGGCACAGAAGCTAGTTGTGCGATGGGTTCAGTCTTCATCGGTGATGATCGTATGAAAGCTTTACTCGTTAAGGGACAATCCCCAGCAACTTATACAGAATATGTCTTCAATGGTTATTACAAAGCATTAAAGCACATCGATGAATGCTACAAATTCCAACCATTCGATCGCTCATTTATCTCAACATTACATTACTATTTATATAAGGACTATAACCCAGAGATGGGTGGTCAATATAAAGACGCCTTAAATTATATTCAAGAAAGAATGACTGATGGTTCAATGAGAACAATCTTCGTCACTGCTGATCCAAGTGCGGTTCCTCAACTATTAGACAATCTTGTTTATCAATATAACCTTGCCGCTCAAAACGAAGAAACAAATAAGCTCGTCCTTATTCTTGCTTTCATGCTCGACTTCGTTTGTATCCATCCATTCAATAGAGCGAATGGCCGTATCTCTAGATTAATCATGAACTTCTTAATGAAGAAGAATGGTTATGATATCGGCAATTACTTCTCCATCCCATATATCATGAGACAACGTTTCTCTGATTATATCGATGCTTTTGAAGCTTCTTCCCAAGGCTGGCATGATAATGAAAACGATTATACACAATTCGTTACTTATATGCTCAAGTGCATCTTAGAAGCATATCGTAAACTTGACTACATTATGGAAGTCAACGATATGGATGAATTAACCGTTGAAAAGGTTTACAAAGTTATCTTTGATAGTGCGAAACCAATTAGTAAACGTGTTATTGAAAACGTCTTATACGCCACAAGTTCAGCGACCATTGAAAAGGCTTTAGCCGAACTCGTGAAAGATAATAGAATCCAGCTCATATCTAAAGGTAGATATAGCAAGTACTTCAGACTATAAGGAGAATCAATCATGGCAAATTACGATGCAAAAAATATCAGAAACGTAGTTATCTTAGGTCACCAATCAACAGGTAAAACAACTTTAGCCGAATCCTTAGCGTTCATCGCTGGTTTAATTCCTCAAAAAGGTGAAGTTGAAAAGAAAAACACTATTAGTGACTACACTCCTGATGAACAAAAAAGAGGTGGCTCAATTCAAACCGCCGTTATCCCATTAAACTATAAAGATCACAAGATTAACATCATCGATGTTCCAGGTAATGATGACTTCATTTCTGAATACATTGGTGTCTTAGGCGCAGTTAAAGGTGCTGTCTTAGTGGTCGATGCCTCAATCGGTGTTCAAGTCGGTACAGTTAAACACTGGAATCAACTTAGAAAACGTGGCATCCCAACCTTCATCTTCATCAACAAAGTTGATAAAGAAAACGTTAAATTCGATGAATTATTAGAAGAAATTCGTTCCAAATTAGGTAAGAATGCTATTCCATTCTGCTACCCATTAGGTCATGGTGATGGCTTTGATGGCTTCGCTAATGTCGTTGACTTAAAAGCGAGAAAACTAAATGGCAAGAAGTGTGAAGACGCTCCTATCCACGATGATAAGAAAGAAAAGATCTTCGAACTTCATAACATGATTAGTGAAGAAGTCGCTAAAGCAGATGACGTCTTATTAGAAAAATTCTTCTCCGGTGAAGAATTCACCGTTCAAGAAGTTCATGAATCTTTAAGAAAACTCGTCTTAGCGGGTGAATTAGTTCCAGTTTTAGTCGGTAGCGCCACAAAGAATATCGGTGTTGAAACAATGCTTGATATGTTCATTGACTACCTACCTTGCCCAGCGGACTTAAAGCCATATGAAGCCAAAGATGAAAATGGTAATCCAGTCACTCGTGAAACAAAAGACAGTGAACCATTCTCTGCTTATGTCTTCAAGACCGTCGTTGACCCATATTCAGGCACAATTAATATTATTAAAGTTAATTCTGGTGTCTTAAAAACTGGTGATGAAATCTACGTCAATAAAGGCACACAAAGAGTTTCTATGCTATATCAAATGACAGGCAAGAAACTTGACGCTATTCAAGAAGTCCACGCTGGTGATATTGCCGCGATTACAAGACTTGAAGGTGTCGCTAGTGGTATGACATTATCTTCGCCAAAAGCAGTTATTGAATATAAACCAGCCCATTATCCAACCGCTGTTATCTTCAAAGCTATCATCTTAGCCAATAAGAATGATGAAGCAAAGATTGGTCCAGCATTAGCGAAGATCCAAGCTGAAGATCCAGCTGTTGAAGTCAAACGTAATAATGAAACAAAACAATTATTATTAGGTGGTGTTTCTGATTCCCATATCAGCTTCGTTCTCGCTAAACTCAAAGATACATATAAAATCGATGTCACAACCGAACCAATGAAAGTCGTCTATCGTGAATCCATTAAGGGTACCGCCGAAGGCGATGGCCGTTACGTTAAACAATCTGGTGGTAGTGGTTTCTATGGTGTCGTTAAGATGAGATTTGAACCAGCTGAAGAAAGTGTCTTCGCAGAAGAAGTCTTCGGTGGTGCAGTTCCAAAGAACTACTTCCCAGCCGTTGAAAAAGGTTTCTTTGAAGCCCTTAACTCTGGCCCATTAGCTGGCTTCCCAGTTATCGGTGTTAAAGGTGTCTTAGTTGATGGTAAATATCACCCAGTTGATAGTAACGAACAAGCATTCAAGATGGCTGGTATCTTAGCGTTCAAAGATGCCTATCCAAAGTGCAAACCAATCATCTTAGAACCAATCATGAGAATCCATGTTATCGCCCCAACAGAATATACTGGTGATATCATGTCTGACTTAAATACACGTCGTGCGCGTATTCAAAACATGGAAGAACACGAAGGTATGCAAGATATCGAAGCGTTAATTCCTGAAGCTGAAATCGTTGACTACGTCACACAACTTAAGTCCATCACTCAAGCTTCTGGCTATTTCAATAGAGAATTCGTCTCTTACGAAGAAGTTCCAGAATACTTAAAAGAAAAAGTTATTAAAGAGAATAAGATTTCTCAATAATAAAACCCAAATCAGGAAGAGAGGGAATATCGTTTCCCTCTTTTCTTTTTCAAAGAAATATTACAAAATAATGAGGTATGAAATTCTTATTAACTAATGATGACGGCTATAACGCTCAAGGAATACTTCTCCTTAAGGATAAACTCTTAAAATACGGTGAAGTGACGATTGTTGCGCCTTTTGAGCATATGTCAGCGAAGAGTGCATCAATTACTTTAGGTGATTGGCTTAAAGTCGATAGAATCGATGAACACACCTATGCAGTACATGGCACTCCTACAGACTGTACATCTCTTGCTTTAGCAGGGCTTAATATTGACTGTGATGTCGTTGTCTCTGGTTGTAATAATGGTCCAAACCTCTCTTATGATGTCATTTTAAGTGGCACAATTGGAGCGTGCTTAGGTGCGGCTACATTCCGTAAAAAGACTGTTGCTTTCAGCGCGCCTTTTGACGATTTCACATGCTTAATTGAACACTTTGATGAAATTTGGGAATACATTATGAAGCATAACCTACTAGATAAGAGATATGTATTGAACGTCAACTTACCAAAAGGAACCTATAAAGGTATTGCCTTAGGCCGCTTATTCTATCGTAAAGACCGTTATTATTTTGATCAAAACGAAGACTTATATTACGCTTTAAGAGATACACAAGAATATTTAGAAATGCCGGAAGACGCTGACTGCAGATTAGTGAAAGAAGGCTATGTTGTTATTACACCTATTTCTCGTATTCCATTTGAAGAAGATATATACGAAGAACTTAAAAAGAAGGTGCAAGATCAATAATGCATTTTGAGTTAAACGAAACTGAAGATAAAAAGCTTCTCGCCTTATTTAATCAACACGAGAAGAATATTGACTATTTGCTATACCTTCGCGATTTAATTTGGCAAGAGCCACATTTAAACAGTGGTCTTTTCGTTAATAAAAATAGCTTTGAAACAAAGCAAGAATTCATTAAACAAGTTTTAGAAAATAAGAAAGTAGATTCGTCTTTCATCAACAAGAATCTTCTTTGGGATACTCATGAAGTGATGCTAGATACATTCACTAATAATCCATATTATCAAGCTCTTAAAAACATCACTTTTGATCAAGATGGTTGGAAGTTATCTCATAAGGTAATGAAAGCTTTTACATTATTCCCATATGATGAACAATATCATTATGGAAGTAATTCAATATTAAAGATGTCATTAGGCTATTTTACCAAGGATTATGATTATCCCACAATTTCATTATATGACCAAGAGTGGATGAGCCTCAATCCTCATGAAATTAGAACAATGGAAATGCCTATACAAATCGCTAAAGGAAAAGTCTTAACGTTAGGTTTAGGACTTGGCTATTTCGCTTATATGGTTCATCTAAAAGAAGAAGTTAAAGAAGTCTATATTGTTGAGATGGATTTAGAACTCATTAAGTTATTCCAAAAGCATCTATTACCTCTATTCCCACATAGAGAAAAGATCCACATCATAAAAGCGGACGCTCTAGCGTTTATCAATCAAATCAATGATAGAGATTATGACTTTATCTTCTCTGATTTATGGCATGATGTCAGTGATGGTTTACCTATGTATATAAAACTATTAGAAAGATTTGATAAGTTTACTTATACAAAACGTCATTATTGGATTGAAAATTCATTAATTGCTTATCTAAGATTATTAATCATCGGTGTTATTAAAGATGAATATTATAAGAATGTAAGTGATTATGATGAAATCCAATTAACGATAAAAAAGAATCTAGAAAACTATACACTCCATAATAGTTATGAACTAGACGCTTTACTAAATATTCAAGGAGTAAAAAACTCCGTATTAATCAAGTGACCTCATCCCCTACTTATAGAAGATAGGGGTCTTCTTTGAGAATTCAATAAAAAAGAACCCTTTTGACTAATTAACCGATAAGTGTCAGGAGGATTCGTTCTTCAGTTCTCTTATATCAAACCTTCTAAATAATTCAACATACGCCAAGCTTTACTGATTAGATAAACGTTAGCCATAACTAACTTTTAGCAAAAAATATTAACGTATTATTTGTGTAAATAATAGTGTGGTGTATAATATTCCCGGAAAGAAGGAAATTATATGCCATTAGTTAACTCCAAAGAAATGTTTGAAAAAGCCTATAAAGGCGGTTACGCAATTGGTGCTTTCAACTGCAACAACATGGAAATCGTTCAAGCGATTACAGAAGCTGCTAAAGAATGCAATTCACCAGTTATTCTCCAAGTCTCCGCTGGGGCAAGAAAATATGCTAAACCTGTCTATTTAAAGAAGATGGTTGAAGCTGCTGTCGAAGACACCAACTTACCAATCGTTCTTCACTTAGACCACGGCGCAGATTTTGAAATTTGTAAAGATTGTATCGACGGTGGTTTCACATCAGTCATGATCGACTGCTCCAGCAAACCATTCGAAGAAAACATCGCTATCACAAAGAAAGTTTGTGAATATGCTCACGCTCATGTGCCATATGTCACAGTTGAAGCTGAATTAGGTACATTAGCAGGTATCGAAGATGAAGTTAAAGTTGAACACGGTGCAGAATCTTACACCAGACCAGAAGACGTCGAAG
>CAMVBL010000067.1 GCA_947165725.1 uncultured Caryophanales bacterium
ATTCTCTTTCATGGCGGAGTAGGAGAGACTCGAACTCTCGCACCAGTTACCCGATCTACTTCCTTAGCAGGGAAGCCCCTTCACCAACTTGGGTACTACTCCAGAGCGAACGCTCCTTATATTAACATAAAGAGCGAACGAAATTAAATAGTAATTTTTAAAAATTAGTAGGCTTTAGCGAACAAGACAACCTTTTTGGCTTTCTTGCCACAGACTGGACATGTCTCTGCGAAGGCCATTTGATTAAATGGAATGCAGCGTGCTGTGGCAGTTGTTAATTCTTTAATCTTATCTTCACAAGCTTGTTCACCACACCACATCATCTTAGCGTAGCCACCTTTTTCCATGGCTTTATTGAATTCATCCATATTGGTGACTTCTGTGACATGGTCAAGTAAGTAGTTATAAGCTTTTTCATACATTTCTTGATGGACTTGTTTGAATAATTGAAGAACGGTTTCCACCATTTCTTCTTTCTTAACAGTGATTTTACGACCATCATGACGGACGGCGATTGTGACCACGCCCGCTTCGATGTCTCTTGGACCGATTTCAATACGGAGTGGGACGCCTTTCATTTCATATTCAGAGAACTTCCAACCTGGTGTCTTATCAGATTCGTCTAATTTGACACGCACACAAGCATCTTTTAATAATTTTTCTAATTCTCTAGCGGCAGGAATGACGCCTGGTTTTTGTTGAGCAACTGGAATAACCACCGCTTGGATTGGAGCAACATATGGTGGTAAAACTAAGCCATTGTCATCGCCATGAACCATAATAATAGCGCCTAATAATCTTGTACTAACACCCCATGATGTTTGATGTGGATTATATAACTTACCATCTCTACCTTGGAATTTAATTCCAAAAGCTTCTGCAAAGCCTGTGCCGAAATAGTGAGTTGTACCACTTTGTAAGGCTTTACCATCTGGCATTAAAGCTTCAATAGAATAGGTTTCCATCGCACCAGCGAATTTTTCTTTATCGGTCTTTCTACCTTTAGTGAAAGGCACGGCTAAGATGTCACGACCTAAATCATCATAGATTTCTAACATCTTTAATGTTTCAGTTCTCGCTTCTTCTTCAGTTTCGTGCATGGTATGACCTTCTTGCCATAAGAATTCAGCGCCTCTTAAGAATGGACGTGTAGTCTTTTCCCATCTCACGACTGAACACCATTGGTTATAGAGTTTTGGTAAATCTCTATAAGAAGAGATGATTTTAGCGTAATGTTCACAGAATAATGTTTCACTTGTTGGTCTAATGATTAATGGGTCATCAATCTTTTGACCACCACCGATATCGGCAATTAAACATTCTGGAGCGAAACCTTCAACGTGATCCTTTTCTTTTTGTAATAAAGAAGTTGGGATAACAGTTGGCATGTAGACATTTTGGTGTCCGGTTTCTTTAAATCTTTTATTTAAATAATTTTGTATTTCTTCCCAAATAGCGTAACCATAGGGACGATAAATAATGAATCCTTTAACGGATGAATAATCCATTAATTCCGCTTTACGGCATACATCTGTATACCATTGGGCAAAATCGTCTTCTTGACGAGTAATTGCATCATTTTTAATTTGGCCTTGTGCCATGTTGTTTATCCTCCTCGACGACGGGTGTTATCCATCATCATCAATTTTTCAATCTTCTTTCTATCTAATGGTAGGAGCATATCGTTACTAGAAGAGATTGTTTCAGAAGAAACGATGCTCACACCTGATTTAATAATCAGTTCTATTGCTTGCCAACCTTCCAAATCGGTGGCGATAATAGGTCGATGATATTTAAGAAGTGATTCGATAAGAGAGTGAATTGATAATCGTACACGATTATTCTTTTTAATTTCACCAATCATCATTGAGCCAGCAACGAAGTAATCGAAGTTGTAATAGACACTTGGGTCTAATAACAAGTTCTTATCTTTCATTAACATCGCTAGTTCATAGTGGCCACTTCTAAGCTTCTTAAGAGAATCATTAAGTAATTCTAAGTTAGAAGCATTTTCGTTAATCTCTTGTTCATTAAAGACAAGGACAAGATGGATGAGTTTACTTTGTGGGATTTGCGATAAAATCTCATACATGTGATCGATATCTTGTAAAGATACGAGCATGAACAATCTTAAATCATCTTCTTGTTTTTCACTAGCAAACTTTGGAATAACGTAGCGGGAGATCATCGCAAAGAAGTCTTTGCTCTTACCAACTTTAGCAGCGTATTTACTCATTTCTGCGAAAGAGGCAAATGGTGAATCATAGGCTTTGATGTATTCAAAGTAACCAATGGTCTTGCATTTATTGACATCAAAGATTGGTCTAAATAAGTAACGTAAAGAGTTAGGTCGCATGAGGTTTTCGACTTCTTCTCTATAACGGTCAATCTCAATAAGAGGTGCGGCTTGCTTTTGGTAAAGCAATATTTCTTGACCATGATGCTGCGCGGACATACAAGCTTCTTGGGCTTTAACCACCATTGAATCAAAGTCTTGATAATATTGGGCATTTTCCACAACACCGATTGAGAAGTTAATAGATTCTGCAAAGCCATTAACACCAATACACTTTTTAATGTTATGGGCCATAGATGTCGCTAGAACCATGGCTTCATCTCTAGAGGAGATTCTTAAATCGAATAATAATAGTTCATTTTCACCACCATCGATAATTTGTCTAGAGACACGTGGGTTACTAGCATATGGATAAATGGCATTTTTCAGTGTCATAATCATGTAGCGTTCAATCTTATCATTAGATAAGAATTTTTGTCTAATGTAATAGAAACGGATAGCAAAAGTGAAACCCTTTAAGCTCTTTTCTTTGAGGATTAAGGATTCCATTGTGCTTCTTTTGACCACACCAGTGAAGAGAGCTTTTTTCTTCTTTTTATTTGTGGAGTTATTTGGTGTGATGTATTTAAGAATGAAGGATTCTAAGTGGATAATACCTTCGTTTGGATCGTATTTAAGTAACTTAAGTAAGGAGAAATATGTGCTACGGCCATGGTTAAGAAGGACGTCCGCTTCGACATATTTATCAGCGTTTTTATAGTCAGTACAGATGTCATAAATCCAAGTTTTAACCTTATCAATATCATTGGCGTGGAAATGAGAATAGAAAGTATTGATGTCAATTTTTTTCTTGTTTCTTAAATCGGAACGATTGAAATAAATAACTGAGTTATTCTTTGGGTCTATGATGTAAATTCTTAATGTTGTGGACTCCGCTTGGATACGGTTATCGTAGCCTTTATCTTTCTTCGTGGAGACGAGGAATGTGATTAATAAAATGATGACAAAAACTAGTAACACCACGACAATGATGAAGAAGGATTTGAACTGTAAGTTGTTGAAATTAAACCATTCCATACTTGTCTATTATACTTTGGTTGAATGAATTTGACTAGATGTCCAAATTCAATTAAATAAAGTTTCAAATAGGCTAACTTTTGGTATAATTACACTTACGGAGGAATACCCAAGCGGTTGAAGGGGGCAGTTTCGAAAACTGCTAGGAGGTGCAAGCCTCGCATGGGTTCGAATCCCATTCCCTCCGCCAAAAACGAAAAAAACCTAGCGCATGTCTAGGTTGTTTTTTTATCTTAAATAGGATAATTTTATTCTAATGGTTTGATGTAGAAGTTGCCATACACTTGTTTTAACGAAGTGACAGCGATGAAAGCGTGTTCATCAACCTTCTTAGCAACGTTAACAACTTTATTAACTTCACTAGAAGAAACCGCCATCCAAAGAACAATCTTTTCTGCTCCAGAATAAGCACCATGTCCATTAATTATCGTTGCTGAGTGTGGGAAGTTAGCAATAATAATCTCTGGCATATGCTCTTTACTAGTGATGATTTGAATAAGCATCTTCTTATTCCTTAAATTAATCGCGTCAATAATAAGTCCCACAAGCATCAAATAGATGATGGAGAAGAAGACAGAATATAAGGAATAAATATAGTTTCCAGTCTGGACACCTTTAAGCAATGCGTAGGTTGTAACGATAAAGGCATTAATGATCACACCATATTTACCAATTTGTGTTGATTTTCTAGTGGCGATATAACATGAAACAATATCAATACCACCACATGAGATACCACCAACGAAAGCGAGCGCACTAGCTAAGCCTGTACATATGGCAGCGAAAATAACACGCACAAGTATGGTGTTAAGTGGGTGATTAATATATTCTAAGATGCCTTCTGCCCCATCGTTGAATGAGAAGTCGGCAACCATTTGACCAATATGGTGTTGAGAGAATATCCAAATAAATAGAGATGATAAAGCAACGTTAATAGCAGTAAAGATTGAGAAACGTTTACCAAGCTTTAAGAAACTAAAGATTAATAAAGGAACGTTTAGTAAGGAGTAGCCAATCGCTTGCACCACGTTAGCGCCCACTGGCTTACCTGTGATAAATTCGATACCTAACGCGATGACTTGGGAAATACCAGAGACACCGCCGGTAGCAAGAATAAATCCATCTTCAGTGGATGGAGATGTAAAACAAGAGAAACCAAAGGCAAATATTAATGCCGCGACTGCAGCAATAAAAAAGCCGCCGAGATACTCTAAAACGGTTTTAAAGATATAATGATCGAACAAGAAGTTGTCGATTTGTTTCTTAATGCGTGCTGTCTTTGTTTTTACCATCGCGAGATTATTGTATACCTTGTTTTAGAAAAAACAACAAAATATGATTGTTAAGTCCATTTTTTCTAGTATAATTGAAAACGTTGCGCACCCTAAATGTGCATTGATCAAAACACAATTGATTAACAATTGTTATTGAAATAAAAAATATTGAGTGATAAGATTATCACGCTATATGTAAATATAGGAGGCTTATAACATGGTAGTATTAAGAGCAATCGGTGGATTTTTCGCGAGAATCGGCCGTTGGATTAAAGAAACAGCATGGATCCAACCATTATTAATCGTTGGCGCCATCTTCGCAGTCATCTTCTCTATTCCACACATTATCAAAGGTGTGAGTAGTTGGTTCGATGAAAGCGACAGTGCAAACAAATTCCTCACAAGATATCGTTTAGACTTAAAAGATGCTAACGTTGTCCCAGATGGTAAATATGTTGGTAAATCCAAAGTCGATGAATTCCTCACCTATGTTGAAGATGGTGAAACAGAAAAAATCAAATCAACTTATGGCGAAAGATTCTTTGTTGCCTTTGTTAAAGATGATAGCAGCAGTAAAGATTTATATGGCGGTTTAAAGACCTTCAAAGATAAATGGGCTGCTAAGGACCAAGAATTCGTTGGTATTGATAAAAATTTATTAAAAGGCGATTTCAGACTCCACACCATCTATGTTGACTCCACAACTACTGTTGATGGCGAAGAAATCAACTTATTCGATGAAGTTTGGACAAACCACTACACATTGTTTGAAACAATGGCGACAAGTAATTACTTAGAAACAACTTACTATGCTATGAACCATAGTTACAAAGTTTCTGATTATGAAAAAGCCTTCACATCTACTAATTTAGATGCTTGCCCAATGAACACTCCACTAGTCATGTTCTTTGACTTCAGTGAAGACAATCCATTAAAGGATAATCAAAAGGTCTCAGGCTTAAGTGATGTCATCTTCACACTTGAAGGTTCATCCGATCTCGAAAGAGCTCGTACTCTTAAGAACTGTTGGTCACACACCGACAAGTTCGGAAAACTCATGAAGTAAAGAATTAACCGCTTTGGCGGTTTTTCTTTTATACTAGATATATCTGTTTAACAAATAATGTAATCTAGCCATGTACTTGGTTAGATTTTCTTTT
>CAMVBL010000068.1 GCA_947165725.1 uncultured Caryophanales bacterium
ATAAACTAAGTTATCTAAACGGGATTCGAGTAATTTCATGAAAGCAACACCAGTAACTTCTTTACTTGCTAAAGCAAGCATGAATAAACGTCTGAATTGTCTTTCGTTAACACCGTACATTTGTCTTAATTTTTGTTTTTCAATTAATTGTTTGCCGTATTCAGAATTCTTTTTACGACGGGTGTTACCATGTTGGCCTGGGCCATAAGGACGTTTTGCTAATTCTTTGTTAGTTTCTAATGTGGAAAAACCTAAACGACGAGATCTTTTCCAATCTGATCCTGTGTATCTCATGATCTATCCTTCCTTTCCTTTATTTTTCTTTCGCAAAATAATGAATAGGTGTGAATTCCTTATCCCGGATGTTTGATTATACGTTTCACCTTAGAGCTTTGGTTACTTCGTCACAGCCGTATCAAACGTCGGTCGGATTGTATTCACATGCTGCATTACATGCAGTTAATACTATATAGAAATCTGTTAAATCAGTCAACCAAAAAATTATATTTTTAACTAACCAATAAAAAAGACCTGCTTATTAAGCAAGTCAATTAAAGTTGAAGCAATGAAATCATAGCGTCTATTGAAGATGAACTATTAGGTGAATTATCCGTAGAGAATCCACTGGTTGTGTAATAAATAACAATCATCGTAGTGGTCAAAGCCACAACGAAAATAATTCCAGCGATAATTGCACCCACTAAATTCTTGGTAGGCCATTTATTCGCAACGCCATTTCTCATGTTATTGATGAACACGATTAAAGACGCGATTAATGCACCCGCTAAAAGTGCGTATATGATGATTAGAAACGGATAGAATAACGCAAATACAAATCCCATAATATTGTTCCTTCCTTTAGTGGTTAAGTAGGTTATAAATCTATAACACTAGAGAGACTATAAATTATAAATATCAATCGTGGCTTTTGCCTCTCACTTATTAGACACATTAAATATAGAAAACTGCTAAAGAAAATGCAAATTTTAATTAATGATTTCTGTCTTGCTATCTTTAATAAATATACATATTTCTTAAAAATGCTTTTAACTCGAGGGTGAAATTCGCTAGAATAATAGTGTGGCTTTAGCCATATGTTTTATTAGTCAATTATCAAGGAGGCTTCCTTTTATGCATATACTTCTTTCTACTGGTGAACAAGTTGCCATTATTGCCGCTTCTATTGGTGGCGCGATAGTGCTCGGTGTTTTACTTTTCCTTCTTTATCACTTTGTTATTTCTAGAAATAGAATCAAACACCAAGTCAGAGAATTACAAAAGAAATACTCCTATCTTGACGCTCTTTTAATTGGTCAAGACTCCCAATACATCCATCGTTTAGAAATCATTTCTCGAACAAACTTACTTTATGTTGATAAGCATGAAAAGTTCTCTCGTAGATTTAAAGAAATCTATGAAAACGATGATAAGTTCGCGGAATCTATGCTCAAACAACTAAACGCTCTTATTAACAATAAGCAGTTCAAAAATATTAAGACCGTTATTAGTGACACTAAGAAAGCCATGAAAGTCTTCGAAGATAAAGTCAATGCTTTAGATAATGACTTATATACATTAATAAAACCAGAAGAAGATTCTCGTCAATCCATTTTAAAACTCAAAGAAAACTATAGACGAGTTAAACAAACATTCTATGCGAATAGCTCTGACTTAGATTTAGTCAGCTCCTCTATTAACCAAGTATTTGATAAACTCGATCAAATGTTCGTGGAATTTGAAACACATATCGAAAGTGCGGAATATGATGACGCTCAAGGTTTATTACCTACTATCTCTAAAGTAGTAACTGCTTTAGAAAGTGCCTTAAGTCAATTACCAAATCTCTGTATCTTAGTGAATACAGTTATTCCAGAAAAAATCGAAGATTTAAAGAAAGACTACGATGTATTAGAAGCCCAGGGCTTACCATTATATAACTTAGCTTTCCAAACAAAGTTAGGGGAATGGAACAATGATTTAAATATCATCCGTACTCGTTTAACAAAGTTACAAATCGGTAATATCATGGAATCTTTAGACGCTCTTCAAAGTGAAATTGAAGAGATGAGAGAACTCTTAAATAACGAACAAAATGATAAGAACTTCTTTGAAGCACATAATGAAGAAATCTATCAAAATGTCGTTGATTTAGAAAAATCATTCTTAAAGATCTGCTCTCTTTTACCTGAACTTTATCGTACATACGTTGTCACCGATGAACGTAAAGAAAAGGTCGAAGCATTAAAACAAACTATGAACTCTTTAGGTACCACTAAACAGTCCTTAGATAACTATGTTCATAGTTCTTTAAAACAACCATACTCTACCTTAAAAGGTAAACTCGATGAATTAAACAACCAATATGCCACCGCTAAAGAAGGTATGGAAGAATTCAAACAATATATCGAGTTCTTAAAGACCAGTAGTGAAGAAGCCTATACTTTAGTGTTTGTTTATTATTATCGTCTCAAACAAGAAGAAAGCTTACTTAGAGAAATCGCTATTCCAGAGTTCTCTGAACCATATCATGTGCGTATTGAGGATTGCTATGACTTATTAAATGAAATCGATAAGGCCATTAAAGTTCAACCAATCGCTGTTGATGAGATCAATGAAAAGGTTGCCACCTTAAAAGGTAGTGCTAGTGCCTTATTCGATGAAATCGAAAACAAGTTCAGAGAAATGCAACTTGCAGAATCCGCCATTGTCTATGCTAATAGAGATAGAAATCATCAAGATGATGTCCATCAACAATTAAGCGCTCTTGAACAAGAATTCTATAAAGGCGAATTCGTTAAAGTTTATCACGAAGCTAACGCCATCTTTAAGCGTATGCACGTAGAGGATACAGGTACCGCTAATGGCTAATGTTATCTACCTAGATAATGCTGCCACAACTAAAGTTGATCCTGAAGTATTAAACTCTTACAATCAAATCACACTTAAATATTTCGCTAATCCGAGCAGCATACATTCTCTTGGTCAAGAATCTTCACGTCTATTAGATAAAAGTCGTGAACAAATTTTAAATGTCCTTAAACTCACTCATCATGATGTGATCTTTACAAGTGGCGCGACTGAGGCTAATAACCTCGCAATTAAGGGGTACTGTTTTGCTAACCGCCCACGCGGTAAGCATATCATCACTAGTAGCACTGAACATCCTTCCGTTTTAAACACAGTTTTAGAGATGCAAGATTTTGGCTTTGAAGTAACAGTTTTACCAGTTAATAAAGAAGGGCAAATAGAGGTTAATTCTTTAAAGGCCGCAATTAGGGAAGATACAATACTTGTTTCTTTAATGATGGTCAATAATGAAGTAGGGGCAATTAATCCAATTAAAGAAGTTGGCGAATACCTTAAAAAGTTCCCTAAAATTGCCTTCCATGTTGATATGGTTCAAGCCATTGGTAAATTACCATTAGACTTTAATAATATTGATATGTTCTCTATCGCTGGCCATAAAATACATGGTTTATTAGGTTCAGGTCTATTAATTAAAGAAAAGAAAATCATCCTCAAAGCTATTAACCAAGGTGGGGGACAAGAAAACAATTTAAGAAGTGGCACAAACACCTTAGCCCTTTCCGCTTCACTAGCGAAAGCTCTTAGACTTGCTATCGAAGGTGAGGCTAATAACTTTAAAAAAGTTAAAGTTTTAAGTGAAAGGTTGTTAGACTACTTAAAAGACAATAAAGATAAATATCTCATTAATTCATATAGTGAAGATAATCCATATATCGTTAATTTCTCTCTTCTTCATCATAAAGCAAGTGTGGTCGTAGAAGCCTTATCTAATCGCGGTATTATGGTCTCTTCATTAAGTGCGTGTCACGCGAAGAATGAAGATTATAGTAAAGTCGTCTATGCGATGTATCAAGATTCAAATCTTGCCCATAATACTATCCGTATATCTTTTGATAAAGATAATACAGTAGAAGAAGTAGAAGCATTAATTAAAAACTTAGAAGAAATCCTTAAGGAGATTAAACAATGATCACTTATGACCATATTATGATTCGCTTTGGTGAATTATCCACGAAAGGCAAAAATAAAAAAGACTTTATCCGTACTCTCGCAGATAACGTTAAAAACGCTCTTAAGGATTGGCCAGAACTATCATTTGAAACTAGATACGACCATATCTATGTTGGACTTAATAACTTAGACTATCATCCAATTATTGAACGTTTACAAGATGTTTCTGGTATCCACGCTTTATCTTTAGTCTATCGATGTTCTAAAGAAATCGAAGATATGAAAGAGTCCGCTTTAAACTTAATTAAAGAGGAAGAAGGTAAAACATTCAAAGTCAAAGTTAAAAGAGGCGATAAAACATATCCTCTCATCTCTGATGAAATCACTAGAATCGTCGCTGGTCATATCTTAAGAAATACCGAACACTTAAAAGTGGATGTCCATAATCCAGATATTCTTCTTTCTATCGAAGTTAGACAAGAAGCTGCCTATATTTTCTGTAAGACATATCTAGGTGCGGGTGGCTATCCATTAGGCGTAGGTGGCAAAACCATGCATATGTTAAGTGGTGGTATTGATTCACCTGTCGCGGCCTATCTTATGATGAAAAGAGGAGTTAGTATTGAATGTATCCATTTTGCCTCTCCTCCATATACCCAAATGGGTGTTATCTATAAGTTAGAAGACTTATTAAAAGTCTTAACTAGATATCAACCTCGTATTAGATTACATATTGTCCCATTTACTAAGATTCAAGAAGCGATCTACGATAACGCTCCTGAAAGCTACTGTATTACTCTTATGAGACGTATGATGTTTAGACTTGCTGATGCTTTATCTAAACGTCGAAAATGTCCAGTCATCAGTAGTGGTGAATCCATTGGTCAAGTCGCTAGTCAAACACTTCAATCAATGCACGTTATTAACGCGGTCACTAATACACCAGTGATTAGACCACTTGCGACCACTGATAAGTTAGAAATCATTAAGATTAGTAAAAAGATTGGAACATATGATATCTCCATTAGACCATATGAAGATTGCTGCACAATCTTTACGCCAAAGGCCCCTAAAACAATGCCTCATATGGATGAAGTGGAAGAATTTGAAAAGAAATTCGATTATGAATCAATGATCAAAGATGCGATTAATAATGTTGAAGTCAAGATTATTACAAGCGAAACTCAAGATAACGACTTATTGTAAAAGCGTTGATAAAATCAAAAGAATCGTCACTTTGTGACGTTTTCTTTTTCGCCTTTCTTGTCTACAATTTTTAAAGAGACTATACTAGAGTTAGTTATGAACTTTTTTAAGAAAAACGCTGCTAACTTAATTACATTAATCCGCATCTTTGGTGCGATTGCTTTAATTATGTTAGAACCGCTTTCTCTGCCATTTTTTATCGTTTATGGTGTTTGCGGTTTGTCTGACGCTTTTGATGGCTTAGTGGCCCGTAAATTAGGGATACAGTCAAGCTTTGGCTCCGCTTTAGATAGTTTATCTGATTTATTATTCTATGGCGTTATGGCGGCTAAACTGTTCCCCACATTCCAAAGATTATTATTACCATATCAATGGGTCATTATTGGTGTTCCAACAGCATTACACTTTATTGCCTATATTATATGTGCGATTAAATTTAATAGATTTAGTGCAATTCATACATACGCTAATAAAGCCTTAGGCTTATTAGTCTACGCCTTCCCATTCTTCTTTATAGGAGAGATTCCATTATTATGGACAATCTATATGATCGTGGGTGGCGTCATTGCCTTATATGGTTCAGTAGAAAT
>CAMVBL010000069.1 GCA_947165725.1 uncultured Caryophanales bacterium
ATACGAAAAGAGGGGTGCAAAAGAGTATTTTATAATGCAGTACCTAGATGGAGATGGCAATGAATTGAATGAAAAGTTTTGGTCCGTTCATTCTTCCTCTCGATTTGCTTTCGAATTGTATTCTTGGATGGCAAATTGCAGCTTGATAAAAGACATTTGTTTCGAAAAGAAACTAACTGGTCTAAACGAAACAAAAAGAAGTCCGAATATGGACGTATACATAGAATTAGATGACAGAATCATTTTTATCGAAAGCAAGTTCAGCGAATCTTCATCGCAAAAAATTGATAGCTTGTCACCTGCCTACGATAAAGAAAAAGGTAAAGCAGAAACAAATCATGGGCTGGTTGGCAAGTTAGAACTAATCGAACGATATTATGGTCATGATGATGCATCGGAAGCTTTTCCGAAATTTATTGAAAGCGTTCGCTCTAATTTAGATTGTAAATATAAGCCTTGCTGGATGGACTATAAACAAGAAATCACACATTTAGTGGGGATATACTTGACGATAGCGAACGATTCGACAAATTATTACAAAAATAAAAACATTGAATTCTACAATGTTTACTATGACTTTGAGGATCAGCCTAATTCTCCTGTTAAATGGTTCTTCGAAGAGGCTTCGGATTTAATGAACAATTTGCTAGTGAAAAATGGGCTTTGTAAGACATTTAAATATGAACACCTTAGCGCGCAATCACTTGCAAATTCAGATGTGATTATAAAATTTGATAAATCAGTATCAGCGTATGGATTGAGTAATAGAACCATTGGTGAACAGTTGAAAGATGAGTTTGACCTAATCATAAAATAGTCAAATACAATTAACGAGCCATTTTGTGTCCTCCTTTGCATGTTATTTATATTATGCAGAGAAAAAATGAGGATATTAAAATGGCTTTTTGTGAGGAAATAAAAACCAAAGAAGAACTCTATGAAACATTAACTTGGATTTACGATGTAGACGAAAAAACAGCAGAGATTATCATAGATAACTTAGCTAATCGACATAGACTATCTGAATCAGAAGAAATTCTATTAGAATCACATGGAATAGAAAAAGACTTTATAGAGTCTATTCAAAATAATAAAAACCTTACTGGACATAACACCGAAAAACCCAACATCTCTTTGGTGGGTCCTTTCTTTTACATTAATAACAAACTCTATACTCACAGTGTAGCGGTTAAAGACTTTAAAAATGATGAAAGGTTCTGTAACGATCCTATTTCTCATTTTGATTATTTCAATAGTCTTGGAATCCTTGGTGACTATGGCAATTACCCAAGAGGTAGAGTTATCTATGATACGTTAAAAGATGAATTCATTGTCTATATGGATAAATCCATAATGACAGAAGATATCATAGAATCAGTGATGCTAGCGTATTGTCTAGAAGAAAGGAAAACCGTGTTTAGAACTGATGCTCATTATAAGCACGATAATCTTTAATTATGCTTGAAACATTATTGTATCTAGCGTTAGGTGCTGCCTATATCGCCACAGTGGATGCCGAAAAGAAAGAAGAACAACAAGCCAAGAAAGAAGCCGAAGATCTTCAAAAAGAATTAGACGAAATTGATCGCAAGACTAATTTAGATATCGTGTTCTTCTATTATTCCTGGTATAACAATATCCCTTATGAAAAAGTAGTGGAGCTCTATAAAAAAGGACAAATTACACTAGAGCAATTAAAGAAATGTTTAAACGATCATCAATAGAATAATCTTTAATTAAAGTTAAAATATCATTAAAATGAAGCCATGAATGAAGAAGTGTTACCAGAAAAGAAAAAGCATTTAACTCGTTCTGAAAAAAGGGAAATTCGAAAGCAAAAACTTAAAAACAGGTTGATTCGTCCTGACGATATCAAATACCAAGGTCCGATCTCTTATCGTGTTTTAAGAATTATCGCCTGGGTTCTTATCGCTATTGGACAACTCGCATTTCTTAATGGTGTTTCAGATTCTTTAATCCAATGGAATCCATTAGGAGATACTTTAGAGGGCTTGTTTAGTTTCCTAGCTGCAATTGCCACACCTTTATTTATCGTGGCTTCTTTTGGTTTGGTCCTTAATCGTAAACGTAGTTACTCCGCTTTTATAACTATCTATGGAGCGGGTTTCTTTGCTATAGGTCTAGGCGTATGTTTTTTCTACCTTAGATATATAAACGGCTTATTTGTTCAACTTGGTATTGATCAAACTCAGATGTCTGAACTTACTACAGATTTATTAGCTAAACGTGTCCAAATTAACGTTTTCGCTGATTTATTTGCCTTCTCTTTATTTAATTTCTTTCTCAATTATTCACCGAATAAAGTGTTTACTGGTAAGAAATTAATTATCTTCCGTTTGTTCATAATATTCCCACTTGCCTTTGTTGCGACTTCATATGTCTTAAAAGTTATGGCGAGTTTTGGTAGTCTCACATTGCCTTTCTATTTCTATCCATTCTTTGCCACACGTAATCCAATTATCTTCTTAGTGTTTGCGTTAGCCTCATTATGGATTAAAAACCGTGAAAGATTATTCTTAAAGTTAGGCGCTAGTAAGGAAGAGTATCAAAAGTATTTATTGACTAAACGTAATTCATTATCTTTCTCAATCAATCTTTCGTTATTTGTGATATTAGCCGCAGTATTAGAAGCAATAATCATTCTAGTAGTGGGCTTCATCTATATTGCTGAATTCGATAATATAGTTCCAATTCTTGATAACTATCAATTAGGACAAGCCATATCTATGATTGTGGCTATTCCTATCTTATTCTTATATTCATATACACGTGAGCATAAGAACACATTGATTGATATTTTCATTCCTATCGGCGGTATTGCCTTATGTGGTTTTGTCTACATTGAATATATTTTCCAACTCATTCTTAAACTTTCTTCTAAATAATAAGGAAATTAATACACACGCACATCCGTGGGGGTTGAGATATAAAAAGTGGGGGTTGATACAATCAATTATCCCCATTTTTTAAAAGAAAAATAATCAACCCCATAATAGTGACATCAACCCCTAAGGCTATTCTTTTAAAGAATTTTTATCGCTTTATCTAGATTTTTTTAACACAAAAATAAATATCAACCCTGAAATTTTTAGGGGGATGATGTTATTTATTATTTATAATGTAAAATAAGAACATCAAATTTATGATACTTAAACTATTATCACTTTTAATTATTACACCGACTTTGGCCAATGTTTCTCCTATTGATAACAAGGCTAGTTCTTTAATATCCTCAAGAGAAGATCTTAAAGTGGCAATAAGCGCCGCTAAAGACGGTGATGTGATTTTAGTAGATGACATTGATTTCACCAGCGGTGTTACTGGTCTATATAACGTTTATGAAAGAATCGAAATCAAAAAGAGTATTACTATCAAAGGTAAGGATTCAGGCTCTACATTTAAACGTGGTAGCTTTGATATCTTTGGTGGCAAGACTTATGCAGATTTATTAAACGTTAAATTTGAAAACATTCATTTCTCACTTTACGAAAACAATAAAAGCTTAACCAGCGAGCAGTGGAAAGATGACGCTAAGTTACAATATGCTTCTTTCTTCTCTGGTAATGTTAATGCTTCATATAAAGGTTGTTCTTTCAAAGGCTATATGAATTATGAAGGTGGCGCTTTATATGGTATGTATGGCAATTATCAAGAAAACCCAGACTATTTAACTTTATACGGTGATCAAACATCATCTAAATTAAATATCAATCTTGAAAAGTGCTCATTTACTGATAATGCTGCTTATCACGCTGGTGGGGCGTTGTTCTTTGATGGCTATCAAGATAATATCTCGATTAATATCAACGAATCAGTTTTTGATAATAACATTTCTGGTACCTTTGATAAAAAGGGCTGGGGAGGTGGCGCGATTTACGCTAACGACATCGCCTTAAAAGCGGTGGACTCTAAATTCACTAATAACTTAGCTAACTACGTTTATCAAGGTGATACTAGTACACAAGATTCTAGTCAAGGTGGTGCTATCTGTTTGTTCAATTCAGAATTTGATTTTGATAATGTCTTAATCGCTAATAACCGCGCTTCCTATGGTGGTGGTCTCTATTTTGGCAACACTAATGGTCGTATTATCTCTTCCACGATTGAAAACAATACCGCTCAAAGAAGTAGTAACGAAGAGATCTTCTATGGCAAGATGGCTAATAGTGAATTAGGTGGTGCTATTTATTTCACAGGTAGTGGTCATTCTTTAAAAGTTTTAAATTCCAAAATCATCAATAACTTATCCCATAATGTCTATTCAGGTATTGCCCACCCAATGATTTATGGACAAAACGATATTAATAACATCGAGTTATTCTATTCTTTATACGCTAATAAACCATTCCTTGCAGAAGAATTTGAATTTGATTTCGATAAACCTGATGACGTTTTAGCGTATGAATCATTCAATATCAAAGGCTCTGCCATCTTGGATGAAATCTACAAAGAAACATTTGTGAGAGATGAAATGCCTTCTACTGAAAACGGTTATAACCGCTTAACAAGTATTTCAAAAGCCTTAGAAGTAGGCTTACTAAGCCTTGATAAAGATAATAACTATCAATTCAATTCATCTTCCCTAAAGGACTTTGTGGTACCCGAACAAATACTTAATGAAATATTTGGTGAAAACGCTAAATACATGAGTGGCTTATCTTTAGGTTCAACTCGTAATCCATCATGTAAGCTCAATATCTATAATGGTAAAGATTTCATTGAATCAAGAACTGTTCATTTCCTTGAAGAAATAGCCTTAAGACAATTAGAAAGCACAAAGCTAAAGAAATTCATCGGCTATAAAGATGATAACGGTCAATTACTCAATAATAAAATCATCTTCGATGGAAAAGATAATGTTGCGTCGATTGATATCTACGCTAAATATGAGAATACACCTTTGTTCTATTTCTTAGTAATCGGAGTGCCAATTATCAGTGTTGTTCTTATCGCTGGAGTGGTACTTATCACGATTCTTATCATCAAAAAGAAGAAAACAACTAAACAACCTAAACCATCATTTAGTTTCACTGAAGAAGAGATTAATAAATTCTTAGCCTGTTATGACAAAGTTCTTACCAACAAAGAAAAAGATATTGCCACTGCAATCTTAAAAGGTAAGACAAGAGATGAAATTGCCGCTAAATACTTCATCAGTAAGGCCACAGTTAAGACGCATATCAATCACATATACACTAAATTGAACGTTTTTAGCCGTAATGAGTTCATCGATTTGGTGAAAGATAAAATCAAATAAGTATTAAAAATCAACCCCAAAATTAATGATGGGTTGATTTTTTTAATGCATTTTTTGGTTATATTTTGGGCAGATTTAATGAAAAGGAGTTCGTATATGAAAAAGAAACTTTTTGTTTTGTTGCCACTTTTAATGGTCTCTCTGAGTGCGTGCAATCTTAGTGATTTGATGAACCAATTAAGTGGTGATAATGAAAGCGCTGATAATGATAATGACAATTCAAGCGGTAATGCCAATAATCAAAGCAGCGTCGATGATTCTATTTTTGATAAACCGGAATCACTCAAAAAACTCATGGCCTTTGGTAAAAACACTGGCTTTGAAATTACAACAGTAGCTTCTGAAAACGAAGGCGGTGGTGGCACGATTGTCATTGGTATGAAAGGCAATGTCTGGTGGGAAATTGACGAAGAAGGCTATGGCACAGGTTACCGTTTAGAAAATGGTGTTTGTTCAAT
>CAMVBL010000070.1 GCA_947165725.1 uncultured Caryophanales bacterium
TTTATGGTAATAATTACCAAAAACAAAAACACGATATCAGCACAAATATTAATGCTTCTATTAAGAATATTGATGACTTATTAGAGAAGAATGTTCTTGATTCATCTGAGCAATTAAATAGAGTGTTAATGGTACAACAAATACTCATTGTCTTCTTAGTGGTCTTCTTGGTCGCGACCATTCTATTTATCAGAAATGGTTTATTAAAACCAATTAATTACGCTGTTAGTAAGATTTCTAACAGTGAATTTCTTGATGGCTCACATGGTTTAAGAGAATATCGTTATTTAGTCGCGGCGTATAACGAAGCTAGAGAAGTCAGTATTAATAACGCTGAAAAGCTCACCTATATCGCTGAACACGATAAGTTAACTGGTGTTCTTAATCGTATGGGTTATGAATCTGTTTATCGTGACTTACATTTAGACAAGACTGCTTTTATTCTTATTGACCTTGATGACTTTAAAGCCATCAATGACAATCACGGTCACCATGTGGGTGATAGAATGTTAAAGAAAATCAGTAATATCCTAACTAAATATTTCCCTAATGATTTTGTCTGTCGTATCGGTGGTGATGAATTCGCTATCTTAGTCTTTGACTATAAAGAAGGCTTTAAAGAAGAACTAATTAAACGATTTGATGATATGCAAAAAGAATCATCAGAAACAAAAGATAAACTCCCAGCGGAATCTCTTAGTATTGGTATTGCTTTTGGTACAAAAGATGATGATACCGATTCTCTTTATAGAAAAGCAGATAGAGCGATGTATCACGTGAAGACACACGCTAAAAGTGGCTATTGTTTCTATGATGAAATCGAAGTGCGTAAATAATATTGATTATTACTAGTAATAATATATAATTTAATTGGTTAAAGGAGATTAAAACTATGCGTAATTTATCTAAAACATTCTTAAAAGTTAACGCTGTTCTTTCATATGTATTTGCTGGCCTATTTGCTTTAGGTGCGATTGTTTTCTTTATTGTGGGCTCACCATTAATTAGTGATGCTATTGCTAAAGAAAGTGTAGAAGGCGCTACCGCTTATGCTATTAGTATGTATGTCAGTGGTGGTGTCTTCTTAGGTCTTACAGTAATGGCTATTTTATCTGGTGTTTACTCAGGTAAAGCCAGTAATCAAGAAAAGAATGCCTTAATCTTAGCAATCGTCTTCAGCGCTCTTTCTGGTACTGAATTCGGTGTTGCCGGTGGTATTATCGGTTTAATTACTAACGCTAAACAAGCAAGACAAGATAGAATCAACAACATTGTTGATAACCAATAATTAGTTTACAGATTATAAAAAATGCCAATGGTTAAGTGCCGTTGGCTTTTTTAACACCAAAATAGTATGATATAATCAAGACATCAGTAAGGAAATAACTTATGAAAAACTATAAAAAATCTAATACGCTTTTAATCTTAGGCTCTATATATGGTGTGATTCTCGCAGCCGCTATTATTATTGTTGGTGTGGCTAGTATGAGGCCAGCGAACTTTGATTCAGATCCGCTTACTTCTTTTGTTTCTCTTTA
This sequence comes from uncultured Caryophanales bacterium, assembly GCA_947165725.1. Next base: position 1,539 of record CAMVBL010000070.1, read on the forward strand.
TATAGTGTTAATGTGTGCGGTGATTATCATGTATGGTTTAGCATCTCTTACGGGTGTGGTCTTTGCCATCATTTCTATGAACCAACACAAAAGAGGGCTCTATAGAATTTGCTTAATCTTGAGTTATGTGACTATTAATCCGTTATCGATATTCGGCTCTTTAAAAGGTATCGATACTGTTATGGCTTAAGCTTGCTTAATGTGCTTTCTAGCAAACTCACCAAAACCAATCACAAAGATTTCTACATAAGTAGCAAAATCAATTAAATGCTTACCAATGAAGGCGGTCTCAAAGATGACACCAAATTCATTGGTTTTTAATTTGTTATCCATAAAACCATGCGAGTAGTAGAAGTTCTTTCTTTGTAATCTTTCCACGTAGTTATCATATTTTGGATCAATTTCTTCAAAGCAAAGAAGAATTACATGTTCAGGGTAAGAGGCTTTAATATCTTCAATGATTTGCCCGCCATAGCCTTGATGACGATAATTAGTGGAGACCGCTAAAAAGAAGATATAGCAGACATCTTGATAAAAGCATAGATATGTAAAACCGATAAAGGTATTACCAAGATAATACACAAAGAGTTTGTTCTTTTTTCTTTCTAATGATTTAAAAAAGTATTCAGTGGGCGGTCTTTCTTCAATAGGAAAAGCGCTTTCTAATAAAGAAGAAACATCATTTCTAATATCTAATTCCCCTAAATACTCTCTTTTTTCTAACATAGTTATATTTTAGTTGCTTTTATCTTTCTTTGATATGTTTTATTTGTCATAATGTCAGTGAAGGGATATCTATTCAAAGATAATTAAAGATATGAAAGCATTAGTCGTTTATTTTTCACGTATTGGTGAAAACTCTGTCAATGGACAAACTCAAGTAATTAAGAAAGGTTTTACTGAAATTCTTGCGGAAAAGATTTCCGCTAGTAAAGGTGCGCCAATGTTTAAAATCGAGCCAGAAGAACCTTATCCATTTTCTTACGATGAATGCGTAAAGCGTTCAAGAAGAGAAGATGAAACTGGTGAAAGAGTGCCATATTTACATCCATTACCAAACCTTGATGAATATGATGTCATCTACTTAGGCTTCCCATGCTGGTGGAGAACTTATCCACGTGTCGTGGCGACTTTTGTTAGAGACTATAAGTTCATCGGTAAAGTAATTTATCCATTCTGCACAAATGAAGAAGGTTCTTTAGGCCTTGCAGAAATGGAATTAAAAGGCGCTGCAAGAGGCGCAGTTATTAAACCAGGCTTTGCCTGTAAGGGTAGTGAAGTCGATAGTATCGACACTAAATTACAAGAATGGTTAAGTAAATAATATGAAGAAAGTAATTGAAAAAGACATTTATTATGTCGGTGTTAATGACCATCAAATCGATTTATTTGAAGGTCAATATATCGTTCCTAATGGGATGGCATATAACTCTTATATCATCAAAGATGAGCTCATCGCCATTATGGACACTGTGGATCAACATTTTACCGAAGAGTGGTTAAAGAATATTGAAAATGTGTTAGATGGTGAAAAACCAACATATTTAATCATCCAACACATGGAGCCAGATCATTCCGCAAATATTATTAATTTCCTAAAGAAATATCCAGATACTTATGTTGTCGGTAACGCGAAAACATTTAAGATGATGGAACAATTCTTCCACGAAGAAATTGCTCATAAACTCGTTGTTAATGATGGCGATACCTTAAACTTAGGCGCTCATATATTAAACTTTGTTTTTGCTCCAATGGTGCACTGGCCAGAAGTCATGTTCACCTATGATAGCACTGCAAAAGTCTTGTTCAGCGCGGATGCCTTTGGTAAATTTGGCGCTCTTGATGTTGATGAAGAATGGGACTGCGAAGCCCGCAGATATTATTTTGGTATCGTTGGTAAATATGGCGCGCAAGTACAAGCTATCTTAAAGAAAGCTGCTACTTTAGACATCAAAACCATTTGCCCATTACACGGCCCTATATTAAATAAGGATTTAGAGCATTATCTTAAGCAATATGATATTTGGTCATCATATCAACCAGAAACTGATGGTGTCGCTATTTTCTATACCTCTGTATATGGCCACACTAAAGAAGCAGTGGAATTACTTAAAGAAAAGTTAGAAGCGAATGGCACACCTAAAATCGCCATTACCGATTTAGCCAGAGAAGATATGGCGGAAGCCGTAGAAGATGCTTTTAGATATTCAAAGATTGTGCTTGCCACAACCACATATAACGCTGGTATCTTCCCATTTATGGAAACATTTATCGCCCACTTAGTGGAACGTAATTTCCAAAATAAGAAGATTGCCTTTATCGAAAATGGTTCTTGGGCGCCTTTAGCGGCGAAAGTGATGAAAGAAAAACTCGCTAATTGTAAAAATCTCACAATTATTGAACCAACAGTAAAGATTCTTTCGGCGATGAGTGAAGAAAATAAAAGCCAGATTAACCTTCTCGCAGATGCCCTTAGTAGCGACTACAAAGCAATGAAGGAATTAAAAGAGGAAAAACAACCAGAATTAGATCCAAAAGCGTTATTCAAAATCGGCTATGGTCTATATGTTGTGACCTCTAGTGATGGTAAAAAAGATAATGGTTGTATTGTTAACACAGTCACTCAATTAACAGACACACCTCTACGTGTCGCTGTCAATATTAATAAACTCAATTATTCACACGACTTAGTGAAGAAAAGTGGCATCCTTAACGTTAACTGTTTAAATAACGAAGCGCCATTTAGTGTTTTCCAAAAGTATGGCTTTGCCTCAGGTAAAGATACCGATAAATTCGCGGGAGAAGAAGTGTTTAGAAGTGAAAACGGTTTAGTTGTTCTTTCTAATTACATCAATGCCTTCATTTCATTGAAAGTCGATAATTATGTTGATCTAGGAACGCACGGCATGTTCATTTGTTCTGTGACTGAGAGTAAAACAATTAACAACATTGAAACCATGACCTATAACTACTATCAAGCAAACGTTAAGCCAAAACCAAATACAGAAAAGAAGAAAGGCTACGTTTGTAAAGTATGTGGCTATGTCCATGAAGGTGATTTACCAGAAGACTTTATCTGTCCGCTTTGTAAACATGGTGCGGCAGATTTCGAAGAAATAAAATAAAGGAGAAAGTATGAAATACGTCTGTCAAGCTTGTGGCTTCGTTTATGACGAAGAATTAGGCGATCCAGAAAGAGGTATCGCTCCAGGCACAAAATTCGAAGATTTACCAGAAGACTACACATGCGCATGGTGTGGTGCTGGTAAAGATATGTTTGCCGCTCAATAGTTCAATTAATTGAAAAGCCCAGAATTCCTAGATGAATCTATCTGGGCTTTTTTCATTAAAAGTCGAAAAATTAATTAAAATTCGCATTAACCTCACATTTTTTTAAAAACTGCATTTTATCTCTCTTGAAAAGATATTAATTATACTTTAATATAGATTTATCAATGTTGATAAGCAATCAACAAAACAAATTGTAATTGTGAATCATTAGTGCTTTTTGCACGGAAAGGAATTTTTTATGAAACACAACAAATTGTTTGCGATGCTTGCTGTGGCTGCGGCCTTAGCTGTTTCAGCATGTGGTGGCAATGGTGATACTCCATCATCATCCGCTCACAAGCACTCAGCTGCTCCAGATGCTCCATGGCAACATGACAACAATAATCACTGGAAAGATTGTGCTGCTAACGATGGCGGTAAAGCCGAAAACGCTAAGCACACATTCGGTGATCCAACTGATGTAGTTCCAGCTACATGTACAGCTACCGGCTCTCAAAAGGTTAAATGTACAGTTTGTGGTGCGGAAGTCACACAAACTCTCCCAATGATCGACCACACATGGGGCGAATGGGAAGTTACAGCAGAAGCTGATTGTACAAATGCTGGCTCAAGAAAACACACATGTTCAGTCTGTGGTACAGAAGAAACAGAAACAATCCCAGCCAACGGTCACACCTTTGGTGAATGGGAAACCGTTAAAGAAGCTACATGTGATAAAGACGGTTCACGTAAACACACATGTTCAGTCTGTGGTGCTGAAGAAACAGAAACAGTTGAAGCTTTAGGCCACGATCTTGAATTAGTTGGTGGCGAAACTCCAGCTCCAGCTGGTGAAGCTACAGTCCGTCTTTATAGATGTAAACGCTGTGGCGAAACATCCTTAGGCTTCTCAGCCGATGAACCA
>CAMVBL010000071.1 GCA_947165725.1 uncultured Caryophanales bacterium
TTATCGTTTGTCATTACAAAATTCTATTTTGTGTTACAATAGTTACCCGTATGACTTGGGAATTATTCTTAGACATCTTATTAGACGCATTAAAAGACAGTGGAATTGTCTTTGCTTTTGTGTTTTTGTTTCATGTCATTCTCTCTTTTATAGAAACACCAGTTTCTAACTTTTTAATTAAAAGAAAGAAAACTTCCCCAATCTTTGGTGCTTTATTTGGATTAGTTCCACAGTGTGGCACATCCGTTATTGCTGCAGACTTATATATTAAAAAATTCATTACCATCGGTACAGTTATTGCTGTTTTCTTAAGCTGCTCTGATGAAGCCTTATTAGTGCTTTTAGGAGCCTGGAATGAAAAGACTTTAATGATCTTTCCATTATTAGGCTTAAAACTCGCTAGTGGTATCTTAGTGGGCCTTCTTATTGATTTACTTATTAGAAAACAAAAGATTGTTGATGTTGACCATGTTGAAGAAGAACATGAATGTCACACACACCATCATGAGAATACGCCTGCGCATGCGCATTTAGTGCATCCATTAATTCACTCCGCGAAGATTTTTGCTTATGTCTTTGTTATTAATTTAGCAATGGGCCTTCTTATTGGTTTTGTTGGCGAAGAAAACTTCTCTAACTTCATGATGACAAACCGCTATTTAGCGCCTTTATTTGCCTCTATTATTGGTCTTATTCCTAACTGTGCTTCATCTATTTTAATTACTGAGTTATTCATTTCTGGTAACTTATCATTTGGGGCATTATTCGCTGGTTTATTAGTTAACTCTGGCTTAGGTTTAATGGTCTTATTAAAAGATAAAAAGACAATTGGAAAAGCATTCATTATCTTAGCAATTTGCTTTGTTATCGCTAATATATTTGGTTATTTGACTTGTTTAGTAGCGGGATTTTAGTCTTTGACTAACTGACAACTATATGAACAGTCATTCATTTTTTAATTGCAAATATGAACGAACATTCATATAATAATCACGGTGATGAAATATGAAAGGTGTTCAAAACTCAACAATTAAGAAAATGGAAAGCTTGCTTGAAACAGCTTCCGACGCAACAAGATTAAAGATCATGTTAGCGTTACTCGATGACGATAAATGTGTCTGTGAAGGTGACTGCAACTGTGGTACCTGTTTAAATATGGACTGCATGATTGAAAAATGTGTCAACGATATCGCTAATGAAATAGGGGCTTCTCAATCTTTAGTGAGCCATCAATTAAGAGTCTTAAAAGATGCTGACTTAGTGAGAACCCGTAAAGAAAAGACAAAAGTGTATTACTCATTATCTGATAAACATGTGCGCTTACTTTTAGGCGTTGCTTATGAACACGTAATGGAGGAAGAAGAAAATGATTAAGAAAACATATCACATTTCTGGATTCGATTGCCCAAACTGTGCGCATAAGAGTGAAGCCCATTTAGGTAAACATGAAAAAGTCGATAGTTGTCATATCGATTTTTCGACGAATAAGATGTATGTCACATATAAAGAAGAAGAATTAGAAGTCGAAGAAATCAAAAAAGTTATCGCTCAAGTGGAAAGCGATCCATTAGATATCTATGACTTAGATAAGAAAGTGGTGAAGAAAACTTACCATATCTCTGGTTTCGATTGTCCTAACTGTGCTCATAAATCAGAAGCTCATCTTGCAAAGCAAGAAGGCATCCAAGACGCTCATATCGACTTCTCCACTAATAAGATGTATATCACATACACCAATAAGGCTTTCAGTATTGAACAAATCAAAAAGATTATTGCTCAAGTGGAAAGTGATCCATTAGATATAAGTGAAATTGAAGGTAAAGTCGAACATAAAGAAAGACTATTTACTCCAAGTATGTGGTTCTTATTGGCAAGAATCGTTATCGCTGTTATCGTCTTAGTCGTTAACCTCGTTGTTTTAGAAAGATTTGATAACAGTGGTTGGATTAGATTTGCTATCTATACCGCGACAACAGTCTTATTAACATATGATGTTACTTGGCGTGTTATTAAACATATTAAAAACCTTAGAAACATCATTGACCATAACTTATTAATCACTATTGCAGTATTAGGTGCAACCGCTTTAGCGGTTATCCACCTCTTAAAAGAAGGCCAAACTGAACATGGTGTCCACTTCGCGATGGAAGCGATGATGGTCGTTGGTTTATTCCAAGTTGGTCAAATCGTTGAAAGAATCGCCACTAATAGAAGTAAATTAGCGGTTATGAACGCCATTCAATTAAGAGTGGAATACGCTAACTTATTAAAAGATGGTGAAATTAGAAAGGTTGATCCAGAAGAATTAGAAATCGGCGATAACGTTGTTATCAGTGCGGGTGAAATGATCCCAGTTGATGGTGAAGTTGTTTCTGGTTCTGCTTATGTTGATAAATCATCTTTAACTGGTGAATTTGTCCCAGTCTTAACTGATGAAGATAATAAAGAAGTATTCGCTGGCTGCTTAGTTAAAACAGGTTCTATTACCATTAAGGTAAATAAGAAATATGAAGATAGTGCAGTCGCTAAGATTATTGAATTAATTAGCAATAGTGGTGAAAAGAAATCCAAAGCAGATGAATTCATTGCTAAGTTTGCTAAATGGTATACTCCTGCTATTGTTATTGTCTCCGCTTTAGTGTTACTTATCGGTGGTTTAATTACTAAAGACTGGTCTGAATTTGTGGTCAGAGGATTAGAAATCCTCGTTACAGGTTGTCCATGTGCGATTGTTATCTCTGTTCCACTTGCTTATTTCGCTAGTGTTGGTTTAGCTAGTAAAAGAGGTATTGTCATTAAAGGCACTAACTATTTAGATCAATTAAATAACGTTGATAAGATTGTCACCGATAAAACAGGTACTTTAACTCATGGTGTGTTTACCATCACAAAAATCGCTAATGAAGATGGTGTTAGTGAAGAAGAATTATTAAATGCTATATATGCAGCAGAATGCTTATCTACACACCCAATTGCTAAAGCAATTACTCATGATGTTGATGTCAAAGCTTTAGCGGCCAAGCAAGTTGATTATCAAGAAATCGCTGGCTTTGGTGTTAAGACCACTTACGAAGGCGAAACTATCTACGCTGGTAACGCTCAATTTATGAGAAATAATGGTGTAGAACACCTTAATGAAGAAGTGATTGGCACAATCGTTCATTGTAAGAAAGGTGATAAATACTTAGGCTACATCGTTTTATACGATGAAGTGAAAAAAGAAGCCTATGAAATGGTCAGACTCTTACATAAAGAAAAGAAAGGTGTTGTCCTTTTAACTGGCGATAAGAAAGAGAATGCTGATTATATCAAAGATGAATTAGGTCTCGACCGTGTCTATAGTGAATTAACACCAGATCAAAAAACTGAAATTCTCGAAAGAGAAATGTTAGCCACTAATAAGGCAGTTGCCTTCGTCGGTGATGGCATTAACGATGCTCCAAGCATCATGAGAGCGGATGTTGGTATCGCTATGGGCGCTATCGGTAGTGATATCGCTGTTGAAAACGCTGATGTCGTGATCATGAACGATGATCCTGCTAAGGTCTATGAAGCCGTGAAGATTGCTCGAATTGCTAGACATACCGCTATCTTCAATATTGTCTTCGCCTTACTTGTGAAGTTCGTTGTGGCTATCTTAGTGTTAATCCTTGGTAGTCAATATATCCCAATGATTGTTCCAGTCCTTGCGGATACCGGTTTAACCGTTGTATTAGTTATTAATTCCTTATTAATCTTATATAGAAAATTAAGAAAATAAGCGACACGTGTATATAAAAAGCACGCACCCCCTCTAGCAAAAGGATGCGTACCATTGAGATTAATTTTGTTAACTTATTTAGCAAATTTCTCAGCGGTTTCAACGCCAATTTCAATCATTCTTAATAAGCCATTTTGTCTTTGTTCTGGTGTGAGTTCTTCTTTGATTAAGAAAGAGTCACTGACAGTTAAGAGACAAAGGGCTTTTTTCTTTAACTTCGCAGCGTTGCAGTATAAGGAGAAAGCTTCCATTTCAACGGCTAAGACGTTCATATCAGCCCATTTCTTCCAGCCTTCTTTATCGGAGTTGTAGAAGACATCACTTGATAAGACGTTACCGACGTGAACAGGAATGCCTTTCTTTCTTGCAGCGCTAACTGCGGCTTCCATAACATCGAAGTCCGCACTCGCGGAGTAATGACCGTTTAAGTTATATTGATGTGCCCAGTTACTATCTGTACTAGCAGCGCTACCGACGATGATATCAAATAAGTTGATATTTTCTTGATAGGCACCACATGTACCGACACGGATAATCACATCAACGTTATAACGTGAATATAATTCGTAGGAGTAAATACCAATGGATGGCATACCCATACCTGAAGCCATAACGCTAATCTTTTTGCCATTTTTGGTATAACCAGTATAGCCATAGATGTTACGAACACTAGTAACTAGTTTGACATCATGTAGATATGTATCGGCAATCAATTTAGCTCTTAATGGATCACCAGGCATTAAAACAACGTTAGCAAAATCGCCAGGATTGGCACTGTTATGAGGTGTAGACATATTATAAATTCTCCATTTCCCGAAAACTATTCTACAAAACTTAGCAATGTTTCTCAATAGAGAATAATGTTTTGACCTTCTACTTATAAATCGTTAGAATATCACCATGAAAGAAGTTAAGCTCAATCAAACTTACTACAAAGTTCTTATTACTATCAAAGCTCTAAACGACTTACATTACTACCCACTTAACGAAGGTATCTACAAGATTCTTGTAGGTGTAGTGGATGAAGATACTAAGCCATTCGTTGATTTAGATTGTTTTGGTACACTCATATCTTTTACCAGCAAAAAGGTCTGTCGTTTAACAATGATGTTATATCGCTATGGCTATATTGGAAGAATCTTTGATACACAAACTAAAAAGTTATATTTCTCTTTAACCGACAAAGGTATTGAAGCCACTGAAGCGTTCCTAAAAACTCATAAAAAACCTTTCGCAAGAAGAAACAAAAACGTCATACCGACAATTGTTAAAATTAACTAAATAACCTATTTTTTAGCCATTTTTGTTATCTTTTGTGGAAATATATTCCTGAATATATTATGATAATTTTGCACGCTTCAGGGGGTAAACATCATGCATTTTGCTTGGGATACACAACAATATATCGGCAATTTCATTGCAACTTTAATTTGTATTGTTTTAGTTTTTGGTGCTTTATTTTTTGTTCTTGTCAAAGTTGCAAAACGTAAAGCCAGTTTCATCTTCCTTGGTTCATGTGCATTTTTATTCCTTCTTGCCTACTTATTCGACTTACCTGTCGTGTGTTCTTTAGTTGCCGCAGTTACCGCTGCTGGTTTAGCTGCTTGCTTCTTCGCTAATCTTGGCGATTTAAGAAAGTTCATTGCTAATCCATTCTCTAGAGTTACCGCTAAAGCGGCTAACTTCGGTATTGAAAGAATCTACGATACTCAACAATTATATAAAAACATCGAATCAGCAGTTATCTCATTAAGTAACGCTCGTATCGGTGCCATTATGACATTTGAAAAGAACACAAGCTTGAAAGATATTATGAAGAATGGTGTCCCAATTAATGCACCAGTTACTCCAGAAATCCT
>CAMVBL010000072.1 GCA_947165725.1 uncultured Caryophanales bacterium
CTGTCACGGAGAAGACCGCGGGTTCGATTCCCGTCAGATCCGCCAGCGCTTTTTTAAAGAAATGGCTCGGTAGCTCAGTTAGTAGAGCATCAGACTGAAAATCTGAGTGTCGCCGGCGCGCTCCCGGCCTGAGCCACCACTGAATATAAAATGACATCGTAAGATGTCTTTTTTTATGTCTTTTATGGCAATAAAAAACCGCTAGCGGATGCTAACGGTTTTATACTCAAGAGAGACAATTAGTCTTTCTTTTGTGTTTCTTTTGGTTCTTCGCCTTCTGGTCTTGGCATGCCAATCTTAGCCATTAAATCATCGACGAGTTTCTTTGCTCTACGATAGGATAAGTCACTCTTAATGCGGAGTAAGCATGGGAGATCTTCGTACTTCTTAGCTTCAGCTTGTTCAACTGGGATTGTGCTATCAGCATAATCTTGTGGGTTGAGTTGTAAGTAGATACGGAGATGTTTGCCAACGATTGTAACAAAGGCATAACGTTGTCTCTTATAAGAGAATGTATCACCTGGGATAGAGACACGGTTTCTTAAACCATACCATTTAATATAGTCACGGAGATCATAGTATTTATGACGTAAGTCAAATTCACTATTTCTTAAACGGGTTTCGAATGGTTTTCTCTTTCTCTTACCCTTAATGACTAAACCATCAGCACTGACTTCGGCAGGGGCTTCATCGTCTTCTTCGTCTTCTTCCTCTTCCTCGTCTTCTTCTTCAGGTTCTTCTTCTGGTTCTGGTTCTGGTTCTGGTTCAGGTTCTTTTTCTGGAGCTGGAGCTGGAGCTGGTTCTTCTTCTTTTTCTTGGTGATATTCTTCGACGTGTTGATCAACGCCTTCTTTAACGAGAGCGCGAACTTCTTCTTCGCCTAAACCGGCTTCACCGCAGCAGCATTCTTCTTTCTTTTGTTCTGCACCAGCGGCTTTGTCTAAGAGACCAAGTAAGTCTCTGATGACTGGTAAAATTGCAAAATAGATAGCAAATAAGTTAAGACCTGTAGCACCGCCCATAAGGAGCATTGGAACAGCTCTCATAACATGCATTTCCACCATTGGGATAACGAAGATGAAAATGAATGGTAAGAAACCAATAGCAATAATTTCTGTTAATGCTGTAAGTAAAAGGACTGGTTTCTTTTTCTTAATTGCTAAAACGATTGTTGCGATACCCATTGTGATGGCAACAAAAACGAGCACTACGCCAACGTAGGCTGTTGGATGACTGAATTGAGATGGTTTCCACATTAAACAGTAATATTGAATAGAGGCACGTAAGCCATATGTGAACAATTCACCATTCAAAATACCGACGCCACCGTTACAGAGATCGCTGACACCTAAAATACCTGTGATTAAAGCAGCGATTAACCATAAAACGAAAGCAATACATGTGGTACGCAAAATTTTCTTGTTTTCCATATATAGATTCTCTCCTTATTTAATAATAATTTAGTGCGCGCATTTACTAATTTCAAGTTTTTATTAAAAAATTAAAGAAAAAAGCACCATATTAGGGGTATCTAACCTTGTTTTGTTACATTTTGAGGTGTTTTGTATTGCTTTTTCATGTATGACTTTTGTGCTAAACTAATGCACTTATCCCCTCTTTTTTATCCCTAAAAATAGCCGACATGGTATCGGTTTTAAAAAAGATATCAAATAAGGTATGTTATTTCCTGATTAATTGGTTATCATATAAGCATGTTAATAAAATTAAAGGTACAAAATTTCGCAATCATCGAAGATATCGAGATTGACTTCAAAGATGGTTTAACTGTCTTAACTGGTGAAACCGGCGCTGGTAAGAGTTTAATCATCGACTGCATTGGCCTTCTTTTAGGCGAAAGAGCCGCCTCTGAAATGATTAGACAAGGGGAAGAAAAGGCTATTGTGCAAGGTGTATTTGATAATAATACTCCGTTATTACGCGCCGCTTTAGAAAAAGCCGGTGTTCCTGAAAAAGATGGACTTATTGAAATCAAAAGAACCATCTCTTCCACGAAGAATGTTGTCAAAATCAATGACGCCACCATTACTTTAAATGAACTTAAATACATCATGTCATTAATCGCTGACATCCATCAGCAATTTGATATGGTAAAGCTATTCAATAACGAGAACTATTTAGCCATGGTAGATGGTTTTAATTCCCGTTTAGTTAATCAATACCTTGATAAATATTTACTTAGTTTCAGTGTGTTAAAAGAACAAGCTAGTTCCTATAACGCTTTGGTCAAACGTATTGATGAATTTAATCGTAATCAGGAAGAATATGAATATGCCTATAGTGAAATTAAAGCACTGGGTTTAAAAGAAAACGAAGAGGAAGAAATCAATTCTGAAATCTCTTTATTAGAGAACTACGATAAGATTTATTCCTTACTCATGGAAAGTAAAGAATTAATGGATGGAGATGCTCTTAACAACATCTACACTATTAAGGAAAACGTTAGTAAGTTATCTGAATATCAAAATGAATATCAGGATTATATTGAAAGACTCAATAATGTTTATTATGAGTTAGAAGATATGTTTGAAGAAATCAAAAAGAAAGCAGACTATCTTAACTATGATCCAGAGCATCTTGATGCTTTAATCGAAAGAAGTCACGCGATCAACGCCTTGAAGAAAAAATACAATAAGACATTTGATGAACTAAGAGCGTATGAAGATGAACTTAATGCCTTATTAAAATATAAAGAAGATTATTCCATTCTTCTTAAAGAAGAAAAAGACAAACTTCAAGTCGCCTATGATGAAGCTTATACACGCGCAATGGATTTGCATAAGGTTAGAGAAAACATTGGCTTAAGTATCACTAAAGATTTAGAAAAAACTCTTAACGAATTAGCATTATCTTGTAGATTCAATGTCGCAGTTATCGGTAAAGAAAAAGATGCTGATTTAGATATTTCTATCTTTAATGAAACAGGTATCGATACGATTGAATTCTTTATTGAAACTAATATTGGTGAAGGTCTTAAACCATTAGCCAAGGTAGTCTCTGGTGGCGAACTTAGTCGTATCATGTTAGCGATTAAACTTCTCTACGTGAAAGCTCAAAAGATTGGCACGATCATCTTCGATGAAATCGATACTGGTATCTCTGGAGATGTCGCTAGTAAGGTCGCTAAAAAGATTAAAGAACTATCATATGGTCATCAAGTTATTACCATTACCCACTTACCACAAGTGGCAAGTTTATCTGACCATCATATAAGAATCGCTAAGAAGGTATCTAATAATCGCACCTACACCACGATTAAAGAACTATCTCTTGATGAAAAGATCTATGAAATCGCTTCACTTATTTCTTCAGGCAAGGTCACTGATAAACAGTTAGAGTACGCTAAAGAAATGGTAATGGAAAGAAAATAGAACCCACATAAGGGTTCTTTTCATTATTTAAGTTTGTTGCCTTCTCTAAAGGCTAATGCTACTGTTTCACCAATCTTACGATATTCACTAGTGATTGGATCAAATGATACGAAGTTGATTTTCTTAGTGTCGACTTTGCCGTTGCTATCAAGGACGCTTTCATCAGCGCTGGCATTAACGATTCTAGCGATGATGTTACCACCACCTTCACCTTCATTAATGATATCAACGACTTCACATTCCAAAGTCAATGGATAGTCAGTGAAGATAGGAGCGTCGACATGTTTGGCCTTTTCATATTTAAGACCACTTTTAGCAATCTTATCTTTTTCTTTCTTTTGGCTAACAATACCAACATAGTCACTCGCGGTAATTGTTTCCACAGTGGCAAAGCTCACTGTTAAGGCTTTTTTAAGTCTAATGTTGTCTGTTGTTTGGTGCGATGATAAGCAAATCATGATTTGATTGTAATCATAGGTACCACCCCAAGCGGCATTCATCGCATTTGGTTCATTGTTTTCATTATAAGTACCAATGATAAGTACTGGCATTGGGTAAACCCATGTTTGTGGTCCAAAATCTTTACGCATATTATTTTCCTTTCAAGTATGCACTTAAGCGTGACATTGCGTCTTTTACATTATCTAAACTAGTCGCAACATTAACTCTAATAAAGGCTCCACCATTTTTACCATAATGTAAGCCATCGTTAACGAATAGACCAGTTTGTTCTCTAAGTTCTTTAGCAAATCTATCGCTAGGTAATTCATAATAAGAAATATCAAGCCATAATAAGTATGTCGCATGGCCTGAAACATATTTAACATGTGGGAGATTATCTTTTAGATAATTCTTAACATATTCTTTATTAATTAATAAATATTGATTGAGTTCATCAACATACTGAGCACCTTTAGTATATGCTGCAATAACCGCGGGAACAGCGAAGTAACTAGCCTCACCAATATCATCGTGATAGAAAGCCGCTTCAATTTTGTTCTTAAGTTCAGGATTATTAACGACTGTAAGCGCGCTATGTAGACCCGCTAAGTTGAAGACTTTAGAAGGAGCAATACAAGTGATGATATCTTTAGAGATGCTTAATGCTGGAACATATTTATATCCTGGGTCAACAATATCACAGTGAATCTCATCAGAGATCATTTGGACATTGTATTTAGTTAGGATGTTATATAGTCTTTCGATATCTTCTTTTTCCCAAATCTTTCCTACTGGGTTATGAGGGTTACAGAAGATAAATAATTTGACATTGTGCTTTTTAATCTTTTCTTCAACATCTTGATAATCGATATAGAAATTACCATTTTGATAAATCAAATCTGAAACAATGAGGTTTCTTTTGTTATTAGTCACAACTGTAAAGAAGTTGTTATAGACAGGAGAAAGAATCATCACATTCTCATTTTCATTAGTTAGTGTCCTCACTAAGGAATCTAAAGCGGAGACCACACCAGTCACATAAATCATAGATTTAGTGTCTAGTTCTAAATCATGACGTGACTTCCACCAGTATTGATATGCTTTAAAGAATTCTTCTGTGGGATATGAATAACCATAGCTACCATCAGTAGCGGCTTTCTTAACTGCCTCTTGGATTTCAGGCATAACCATAAAGTCCATATCAGCGACCCACATTGGTAGTTCATTATCTTTCACATTCCATTTTTCAGAATGGCTATGTCTTCTATTACTTAACTTATCAAAGTTATATTTCATATTATTCCTTAACGATGATTTGAGCCTCACCACGTTTATTATCATCAACGATTAATTCTTTATAACCTTTGCAGCGGATTACGCCACTTGTAGGGTTTTTAATTGATTCAATAACATCAACAATATCAGCGTCGATATCTTCACAATATTCAAAACTTAATGATGTATCAAGTAACTTACAGTTAATCATCTTTAAGCCTTTGATATAACAAAGTCCTTGTAAAGAAGAGATTTCACAATCAATGAATGTGAGGTTCTTACTATTCCAGCCAAGGTATTCCCCTTTGATCTTACAGTTAATAACTGTGGCGTTTTCTACATTCCAAAATGAATCTTTACTATTGAGAATAGAATTCTTAACAACAATGTTTTTACCACCATCGAAAAGATAGTTACCATCAAGGGTGAGATTATCGACTTCAATGTTTTCACTATTCATACCAAAGTAGTCACCTTTAACAGTAACATTCTTAAGTTTGATATT
>CAMVBL010000073.1 GCA_947165725.1 uncultured Caryophanales bacterium
CAAAAAGATAGGAGGTCTTTCACATCAATATAGAGGCTATTAGTCTTCGCCATCGTACCAATCGTCTTCACCAAGACCGAAGTCCCAGCCTTCGCCAGAGGTAACAATAATGTCTTCATCATTAAATCTAACAATGATTGCTTCTGGGATTAAAAATCTTTTCTCTTCCATTTGACATTACCTCCTTCTATAAATTGGCTAAGTAGTTCAATGAACCACCTAATGAATTTTCATCACGATCAGGGCCAGCGATTAATTGTTGTGCTAGGTTTTTGACTGATGTTCTTAACGAGTTAAGGAACACTACTTCTCCATTAATTTGGATGAACGCTACACCAACATAATCTTTAGTGGCATCCTCTAATCTGACTTGTTTATATAAGTTCCAAACACGGTAGCCATCTTTTAATGTTGGCTCTGCTTTCAATTCATGATCTGGATATGTATCAGCATTAGTGAATTTCTTAACATTAATGCCATCCGCACTTGCGTAGTAATTCTTTAAGTCTTTTTCAGGTTGTGCATTGAGATATTCATATGTTGATAGCAAGACACCATATCCTTGGATTGATGATTCAGTATTTAATCTTGTCCATAAGTCGGCATCAATACGGCCACCAAATCTAATAGAGAGATTTTCATACGTGAACGATAAAGTGTTCCACTCAATAGTTATTGATTCAATATATTGAGCACCACTATCTGATCTAATACCAATGAATTGATAGTTTGCTGTGAAATTATAACTTAATTGATAAGATGTGGCGTCATTGATTGCTAATCCAGTAATTAAATCACCATCTTTGTTAGCATCATATAAATCATCCGATTCTGCATAAGCTGAATCTTTGCCATAAATATTAAGAATTCTGCCATTTTGTGTATTATTATTCCATTTCACTGTAATAGATTTAGCGGTAAGTCCAGTTGTATTACTTGTAACGACAATGCCAGAACTATCATCGTTGCTTCTCAATTGGATAGAATTATTGCTACCTGCACTACTACCAGCATATTTAATGCCAGACAAGGATGTCTTATTGTTCCAAGAAGTATAACTTGTAGAGCCATTAGCGACACCTGTAAGTGCTCTGTTTAATGTATCTGTTACCGTGTTTTCTGATTTTTCATAATTACTGTAAGACAAATAACCAATGGTATTTACATTAGCAACAGCATCTTTAGCAGGAAGTTCTGATTGATTCCATTTTGCATATAGGGTTGTATTTTCGTTAACTGCATCGTTGAAATCATATGCATTTATAAGCCCAGCTTCTTTGTACCAACCAACAAACGAATAGCTGTAATTGCTATCTGGCGCTTTGGTTGGTGCTGCTGGTTCGCTTGCTTTTTGACCAGCGTCGATTTCTTGAGTGGTGACTTCACTACCACCATTTGAATTAAAGACTACTTTGTAATAACTAATCTCTTGATATTTAGCATATAAAGTTACATCACTTGTAACTGGAGTAGATGCCGTATATTCAGTCGCACCTTCAAATGTTGGATTTGCAGGGTTATCAGTATTGGATAATGCAAACCAACCTAGGAAGGTATATCTCTTTTGATTTGCCTCATCTTTTGGCTTTGCAGGTATTGGTAATTCACCCACAGCATCACCCTCATTGATTTCTCTTGTGTCAAACGAACCGCCACCTAAAGAATTGAACGAAACATCATAAGTAACAATTGTGGAAACAACAACACTGATTGATTTTAAGTAGAACCTGTTGTTTGATGCGTTTACTGCTTCTACTTTGATTGAAGAAAGGGCGGTTTCACCATCCCATGCAACCTCATAATCAGCAAAGTTTTTAGCAGTGCCACCAGTTGTAATTTGTTTATAGCCTGTTCCAGATGTTTTGCTATTCAATGACAAATTAACTTTTTTGCTAACGTCATTAGCAGCGGCGATTGAGAAGATAACCTTAGTAGGAGCGTAGTCACCACTCTTAAGTGTTAAGGTCATTGTTCCTTTCTTGGAACTTGAGCCAAATTTTAATGCAGCGGCCGAACTAGCACCTAAATATACTTTTGAACTAGATGCTGCGGATAAATATGTCGAACCATTAGTAAATAAATTATTTGGACCAGTTGTAATTTCTGTGCTGCTATCAGCATCTGAGTTGTTGCACTTTGCGGCTAAAGCAAAAGCGACTGCTTCGGTGTTAGGATCGATTGCGGCTTCAACTCTGTTGGCAATTCTATTATTATTTGCCGAAGCAAAACCAACGCTTATAACTAGCGATAGGCCTGCAACTAATGCAGCAATTTTTGCAAATACTTTATTCATAGCCTTTCCTCCAACAAAAAGTCCCCTTATAAACTGGGCATATGGGCACTTCATTCAAAAAATATGAATGAGTAGTATAGCAGTAACGGTGCTATGTAGAAACGATCAACCCTACTATGACCTTATACTCAGTTTTAATACTTTGATAATAGTTCATACGCACACGTATATCAACACTTAAAAAGTATACTTTTTGTTAGTGATAATAATTTATCTTGATATGGTGTCATTTTTTGCTTTGAAAGAAAAAATTATATTCTTTTTTTAATATTCATATTGAAATTAGTGGAATACTGGCTCTTAAATACAATATAATCGTTATCGAAAAAGCTAGGAGTGGCGTATGAAAAAATTATTATTAGTGCCTATTATTGTTCTATCTCTTATGACTGGTTGTGATTTGATGCAACCCAAGATGATCACTCTCGATAGATGGTTAGAAAACGCTGATGATGAAAAGATAGCGAACGGCTGGTGCAACTTATACTATAAAGGTTTTAAATCATATGAAATAGATGAAAATGAATGGGATTATGATAACTATGTCCTTAAAGCTATTAAAGAAAATGTAACTGGTAACTACACTCGTAAGAATAAAAGAATAGAAGAAACTGGAGAAATGTTCTTTGTCTATTTATTGCAAAACAAGATAGACGATGCAACTGGTTGCTTTCTATATGTATATGAAAATCACATTATGACATATACAGATTTCGTTAAGTCTAATAAATATGGTAATAAATATTATAAACAGAGAGCCTATTACGAATATGACGTAGAAGTAGGCAAGAAAATTATTAATGCTGCAGTAGAAAGAGCTAAAGAAAAGAAAGACACCTCTGATAGAGAAATACGATTGGCAAAACAAGAAGCCACGATTGAAAACTTCTTAGCAAAAGCAGAAGAAACTACTACTTTCTCAATAACATATAACAATAGCAATATTACAGATGAGAATCGTTCTTTCCTAAATGCTTTAAAAGATAAAGAATTTATCAAAGTAGATAGCGAGGAGCATGTTTACTTGCGAGATGAAAATAAATTAGCCGTTTATCAACTTAACGAGAATTTATCGTTATGGCTCGCTAAAGATAGTTTCATCACTAAGTTTAATAACAATAATGACTATAACATTATTCAAGTTTGCTACCACTATAGGCCAAAATTCATAAAAGATTCCTACTACCAAGAAGGTGCCTATGGTCATCGCACTACTTATCTTATTAGTAAGGAAACACATGGTGAATTGACACAAGTGCTAGATTCATTGGTGACTGAATAGAGAGGAATAATACATGAAGAAAGCATTATTATTGATACCCATCTTAGCCGCTTCATTATTAGCGGGCTGCAATGGGGTTGGTTATCAGCCAGAAATTATCACTCTTGATCAATGGTTAGCGAATGTTGACGATACTAAGCAATGTGAGGGTTACTATCACTTATATAAAGGAGATTTTGAGAGAATAGATACTGGCTTCGATAATTATGACTACGATAACTATGTTCTTAAAGCCATTAAAGAAGGCGCAGAACAAGCCACTCGTAAGAATAGAAAAATAAAAGAAACTGGTGATACCTTCTTTACCTATACTTTAATTTTAGATAAACCTCTAAAATACAACGTACTCGGTTGTTCAATCTTTGTATATGAAAATCACATCATGACATTTACCGATTTCTATATGGGTAATAAATACGTAGAACAAAGATGTTATTACGAATATGACACCGCTGTGGGTAGCGAGCTTGTTGCCACCACACTGGCTAGAGCAAATGAAGTAAAAGACACTAGAGAGGAAGAAAGAAGATTTGCAGAAGCACAAGCCACTATTGAAAACTTCCTAGCGAAAGCGGAAGAAGCCACTACTTTCTCAATAACATATAACAACAAGAGTGTCAAAGATAAAAACCGTTCTTTCTTAAATGCCTTAAAAGGTAAAGAATATGTATTCCTAAAAGTAGATGACTCTTATACTTTATATGACAGTGAAGTATTAGCGACTTACCAAATAGATGAACACTTATTATTAAGACTTAGCACAGAAAATCGTGGATCAAGCTTCAACGGTGAAAGAGGTAATATCGTGGAAGTTTGTTATAACTATAAACCAACATTTATACCAAGTGCCTATTACGAAGAAGGTAAATATGGCCCACGCCAAAGATACGCTATTAGTCAAGAAACACATAGCGAATTAAAACAAGTGTTAGATTCTTTAGTAACCGAATAAGTGATGGGGAAAAACCCACCACTTTTTTCATAAATGTAAAGTTTAACCTGACAAGAAAAATATCGATTCAAATACCATCTTGGTAGAAGGATGAACTTTACATGGAATAAAATTGACTTCGAAAAAAGCGAGGAATAATGTATGAAAAAGATTCTACTAGTGCCTTTGATGGCAATCTCCCTCCTAGTGGGATGTAACACAAATCAGCAACAAGAAAAAGAAACACTCTACACTCCGATGGATTGGTTTAAAGATACTGATGTCGTAGAAAACGATTTAGCGTTCTATGTTGATTTATATAAGATTACCGATTATGACAAAGAAGTATCGAATAAACTATTAAAGACTTTTGATATTGATTTTAAATATCCTAAAAAAGTCGATAAGATTGATAGCTACGATTTAATGTCTTATACCATTAAGAAAAAGATGGGTCCTTACACCGACTTTACTATTTATATTCATGAAAGAAGCGTAGAAACTCGAGCTGTCGGTCGTCTTAATGACCGTCAAATAGAACAATGTATCAGTTATGAAACATACGGCGTTCTTGGTACTAGTTTATTAATTACATACGCCGCGAGAAGAGCGGACACAATACACACAATTCAAGAAGAAGAATATGATGCTGCAGAAGAAGCTAATACATTTAAAAACTTCTATGAGCAAATAGAAGAATCCACTACTAATCCGATTGCTAGATTTAGCAACGTCACTAAAGAAGATGTGGGTCACGCATTATTAGATGATATTAAGGATTTATTTGGTAAATATAGTGAGAAAGCTTATGGGGCTAATAAAGGTGAACCTTTTATGTCTTATGGTTTAAGCGAAGATTTCGCATTAAGATTCTATCTTGATAAAGTCGATGGCTGTATAGCGTTATTAGAATATACATTCCAAAGTACATTAGGCTACAGTAAAACAGTTGATATTGGATATAAAGTAAATCGCGACAAAGTTGATAACATTATCAGCAAAGTAACAGGTACCACTAATTAGTAGAAGGAGATAATTAACTATTAGAAATCAAGAAAAATATTGATTTGTATAACGAA
>CAMVBL010000074.1 GCA_947165725.1 uncultured Caryophanales bacterium
TCATGGTTATCTGACCAAATATAGTTATTCGCTCTTGGATAAATACCTTCAGGAGTTTCAACAATCTCAGCAATATAGAAATTAGCGTACATATTTAAGAAGCCTAATTCCACGACATCACCTAGTTTAAAGTTGTTATTTTTAGCAAACTTTCGACATACTGAAATATTTGCTGCGACATCAACTTCTTTACCACGGTAATTAATAGCTTTAGTAACATATGGTGTGCTTTCTAAAACATATCTCTTAAAGATTTGATTCTTAAATTCACTCTTTGGGTCATCATCATAAGAAAAGACTCTCGCTACGAGTGTTCTATTTGGTCTTTTAAGATAACAGTCCACTGTTAATCTAGAATCATATTTATCAATGACATCAGTTAATTCATCCAAACAATCAAGATTCTCTCTTCTAACAAACTGTGTGGACACTAGTTCATCCATATCTTGATATTCGTTAACGTAGTTAATGTAATGGTTTTTAGTGTTTACAATGGATGAGCCAAAGCAACACAAAAGAGCGACCGATAACATGCTCACGAAAACCATGGAAAAGAACAATCCAAGGAATCGTTTAAAGAATGGTTTAAGCATGGTTTTAAGCATTACCACTCAACCTCTTCTGCTTTAACGATATGTTCATTTATTTCATCGGAGATGACTTTACCGTTTTTCATCGTGACAATACGGTTAGCCATCTGGGCTATTTCTTTCGTGTGTGTGACTAAAACAATAGTCTTACCTTCATTATGGATATCTTCTAATAACTTTAAGACCGCTTTACCTGAAACATCATCTAAAGCACCTGTTGGTTCATCACATAAAAGAATATTACTTTCTTTGTTTAACGCTCTAGCGATGGCCACTCTTTGTTGTTGACCACCTGATAGTTGTCTTGGGAATTTATCTTTCTTGTCTAATAAACCCACTCTATCAAGGAGCTTTAATGCTCTTTCTTTATTTCTACTACCTGGGGCTAATGTGACATTTTGATAAACAGTAACGTCATTAATTAAATTAAAGAATTGATAGACGAAACCAACTTCATTACGACGATATAAAGTCAGACCCTTGTCGTTTAATTTAACGATATCACGGTTGTTAACAATGATTTCACCACTGTCGACTTTATCGATTGCCCCAATCATGTTCAAAAGAGTGGATTTACCACTACCAGAGCCACCGAGGATTACCAAGAAGTCATGTTCATAGACTGTGACAGAAACATCATTAAGCGCGTACATCAGGCCTTCGCCTTCACCATATGTCTTAACAAGGTTTTTCGCCTCAATAACTGGGATACGCTCACTCATAACTATTACCTCTTCTTAGAACTTCTTTTTCAAAGTGACAATGTTTTTGTGATTGATATAGTCATAGGCATATTCACTCATTAAGTTCTTAACAATTAATATGCCTAAGCCGCCTTCCGCTCGTTTAGCGTAGTTACCATCAATTGGTTTATTATTCACCGTAAATGGATCAAACTTCTCCGCTCTATCGATAAGAGTCATAACAAATTCATTTTCATCTTCGTTATAAAGTAATCTGATAAAGATATCATCAGTGTATTCAGCGTAGCCGTATTTAATGATGTTAGATAGCATTTCATCAGCGACAACACATAATTTACCAATAAAGCCTTCTTCAATCTTCATTTCATGAGCGAAGTCTTCAATTAAACTAATCATCTTTGGAAGGTTTTCTTTTTCCCCTCTAAAAGTTTCTTCTTTATATAAATATCTATCACCATGATATTTCATCGTGATATAGGTCATATCATCCGCTTGATCTTCACCATCAACGAATCTTTCAATATCGTCTTTTAAAGAGTGATGTAATTCTAATAAACAAGAATATTTCTTTTGGTTAAAAACAGCGATTAAACGCTCTTCCCCATAAAATAGACCCTTAGAGTTACGAGCTTCAGTAATACCATCAGTATAAAGAGTTAAAGTATCACCATTTTTAAGTTGATATGTTTCATTAGTGACAAATACATCTTTAAGAGGGCCTAAAACAAAGCCTGGTTTGCATTTTAAGTAATGATAGTCTTGCTTTTGACCAACGATTGGAGGATTATGTCCCGCATTAGCGAAGTTCATTTCACCAGTTTTAGTGTTAATCACTGCATAGAAGCAAGTGACAAACATATTAGAGTCATTACCTTTGTTAATGATTCTATTTACTTCTTTTAAGACTTCTTCTGGTGTTTTATGAAGAGAAACACAGTTTCTAAAGCAAGTAATTGTTTTCATCATAAACATGGCCGCTGGGATACCTTTACCGGATACGTCAGCGATAACTAACGCGACATGTTCATTATCTAGCAAGAAATAGTCGTAGAAGTCACCACCAACACTCTTCGCAGCTTTAAGTTCCGCTTGGATTTCAATATCTTCACTAGTAACAAATTCTGTTGGTAATGTCGCCATTTGAATCTCTTTAGCGACGTCTAGTTCAGTTCTTGTCTTTTCTTGCTCACTATTAACACTAATTTCTTGTCTTAATAATTTATAAGTTCTGATATTTAAGGAGTTAGAAACAATAAAGACTAACGCTAAGAGTAAAGCTCTTGGTAAGAAGGTAAATGTAAAAGCTTGTAAGTATCTATTTTGACCCGCGACTAATTGTTCATGTAATAGGTCATAACGTTCTTTAACACCAAAGACTTCCACTGCGTCATTATTAACGACTTCTTTAACACCTAAGATATTCGCATCATATTCACCGACGAATAAGGAGAAGAATAAGCAAAGTAGCATTAAAACAGCAATCACACCAAAGGTGATTCTACCAACCTTAGGATTATAGTAATGGTTAGTCATAATGATACATAATGCCCAACCAATAAATGAGTTTCTTGGTAAGATGACATTAAGTACAGCGATAACCATAACGAAAGAGAAAATCACGAAGAATTTATAATTTGGTTTCTTTAATCTGCTCTTGAAAACAAAAACATATAGTAAAGGTGTTAATAAAATAAGAACACTAATAGGGAATGCCACATTAATTAATGGCATGATTGCAGGTGAAGCATAGAAAGCCCCTGTCATATAGCAAATCCAAATGCCTAAAAGTAAAGCCGCACCAAAAGCGTTAGCGATACTCATCTGTTTGTTCGCATCCGCTTCGTTTTCGTAATAAGCTTCTAAATATTTATTTCTTTCAAACTCAGTCATAATTAGATACCTATATCAATGTCGTTATATTTGTCTAGTAAGGCAATTAATCTTTCCTTACAGCCATTTAATCTCTTTTGATTATCTTTCTGGTTAGTTAATGTCCACCACACCATATGAGCGTAGCAAACTAAAGCAATCTTATCTTTGATAGCTTCATCTTCTTTACCAAAGTATAAACGAATAATATCATCATATAGTTTGACGCAGTATTCCGCTTTCATACCGAAGAATTGTTCACAGTTGCCTGGAGCGTCTTCTTCAAAAGCGACATATGGGCAGCGTAAGTTCGCTAATTCAAATATTGGATGACCAACGGATAAGGTATCCATATCAATTAATAAGAAGTCTTCACCTTGGACCATGATGTTTTTAAAGTGACAATCCCCATGGACAAAAGTACTTCTTTCAGGAACACTCTTCATTAAACCTAATAGTTTTTCATAATGGGCCTCATCAAGAAGATGTTTAATAGCTTCGACTTTTTCAATGAAGAATTTCTTGATAGAAGGCACTGAAGGATCAAAACATTCAGTGGTATTAATCTTCTTTAATAAGTCGACATATTTATTTAATAATTCATCATATTTTTCTGGATATTTAATAAAGGCATTTTTAAGAGACATACAATCAAGCATTTCAAAACGTACACCTAATTTATTCTTAACTTTAACGATATCAAAAGATATCGCTGTAGGAATACCTAACACAAATGCTTGCTTAGCGAGTTTTAATTCTCTTTCAATTTGTTTTTCATCACTAGTTCTATTAAAGACCTTAATGATGGTGTCTTTATCAATACGATAAACTGTGGAGAAGAAACCTTCACCAATGATTTCCGCACCTTCGACAGACATTTCTCTCATGGCTTTTTTGACATCCATGATGTTAGTAAAACCAGTCATTTGTAAAACATCATAAACATCCAAATTAGCGTTTATAATATGTGAGTCATCGTGTTTTTGTTTAATCTTTAAAATAATACGAAGACCCGCACTGGAGATGTAATGGAGTTTAGCAAAGTCTAAATTGAGTGTTTGAAATTTAGATGAAGATAAAACTTCATCAATCTCTTTTTCCATCACATCAGCGTTATAGGAGTTTAATTCTCCTTCAAAAAATAAAGTTAGTAAATTATCAGAAAGTTCAAAACGCATATATTATCTCCCTTATATATGTATGCCTTTGCATATATTATAACGGATAATGCGTATACGCGCTAATTATTTATATTTGAGCCCTTACTAGATCCATCGCAGTATCGTAGATATTCTTACCCACTGTTGGATCAAGGGTGTAAGTCACTGCATAGCTGTGTTTTAGCTCAAAGTTGTCACTGATTACATCTATGATGCAAACATAAGAATAGTCTTCTTCAAGATGATAGTAAAAACGACTATCACCAAAAGAATCATCATGTTTGTCTATAGCGATTATTAATGAAGGTTGTCCAACAGCTTGAAAACTCCTCTCAGTATAAGTGGCAGAGGCAATTAAGTCTTTAAAGTTGTCATTGCTTTTGAATCTATATTCAAGACGTTTTATATATGCGCTATATGTAGCGGTTACATCTGCTTTTAGGATATTAGCAAAATTCTCGATTTTGAGATCTTCTTGAGCGTTTGCTTCACATACTTTCTCAAGTTCAACGCGTTCTCTGATATATGATGCTGTTTCATTGAAAATTTGTTCAGCGCTATCTTTATCTATTTGGTAATAAAATTGATAGCCAAATGTAGAAGTAGAAACAGCGAGCATGACATTGCCATTCCTATAAATATATAAAGAAGCACCTCTGACAGTAACATATTCAAAATATGGAGACCTAACTTGATATTGAACGTGGTCGTCATCGGTTTGATCAAACTTTTTAGCTTTCTTATAATCTTGACCTTTGAGTAAGTCACATATTTGTCGTTTATTGTCTTCTATAACACCGTTATTTTTCTCACCAAAAAATCCAGAGCAACTAACTGAAGGAGTGACATGATAATTAGCAAAAGCAAGCGTCTCTTCAGGTGTATCCCAGTCTTCAACATCTCTTGGAGCAGCAATAGACTTTCCACACGCCACTAGAGAAGTAAGACCTAATAAAATTGTTAAAAGAGTCGCTTTTACTTTCATATTCTTATTCCTCACTACTTGAAGATGGATTTGAACTGCTATTACCAAATGGATTCTTAGGAGCGCTTAGTTCATAGGCTAAATTCATTACTGTATTTAATGAATCTTCATCAATGAGCTTTTCAAAAGATGCAGAATAATTTCTACCATATTTATCTTGTGTTGAGTAATAGGCTTTTACAAATCTATCTTCTTTGAACACATCAATTGTCCAACCTGAACCTCTAATATAAAGACGTGTTTCTGAACCATGTAACTTAC
>CAMVBL010000075.1 GCA_947165725.1 uncultured Caryophanales bacterium
AAAAGTAATTCCAACTTATTTTGTCGGTGAGTTGCAATTAATTATTCAATTAACGGTTATAAAATAAACTTGGAAATTAAGTCCAAGTTTTTTTATGATGTATGTAGGCGTATGAGTAATAAAATAAATAATCCCTTTGCGTTTATAAAGCTTTCACAAGCCACGACAGTTTGCTTTGATAAAGAAAACGCTCTTTGTGATGGTGAATTAATTATCAAACAATTAGTGATCCTAGATGAAAAGAACAATGAATCAGAAATATCACAAATTATTTCTAATGTTTTAAACGCGGTTGATGAAAGAAATCCTTTATGGAACGCTCTTAAGAAACAATATGATTTCGCCCAAAGTGCGGAAGTAAAGAAAGTCCATTCATTTGATTACGAAACCCGTTCAATGGGGGTGACTTTTAAAAGTGGAAAGACTTATATTATTGGCTTAATCGATAACATCTCCATTAAAAACAAAGAATCCATTCTTAAAAGATGTGAAGAATATATTAAACAAGGACAAGATGTTTATGTTCTTGCTCAAAGCTTTGTTGAAAACTTAAATGATCTAGAAGCAGTAGCGTTAATTATCACTAAAGAACATGTTAGAGAAACAATGAAATCAGCGATTGAATGGTTAAATGAACGTAAAGTTAATATTAAAGTTCTTTCTCGTGATAGTCTTCTTAAAGCCTCTAATATTGCTTATGACGCTGGGGTGAAAAATGTTAATAGACAAGTATCTTTTGAAAATGTAGTTATTGGAGAAGTTGAAGGAAACGTTGATAAATATGTTGTCTTCGCTGATGCTTGTAGAGAAGAAAAAGATGCAATTATTGAAGCGTTAGAAAATAAAGGTGAAAAAGTTATTTATATTAATGAAGACTTTGATGATTTTTCAAAATCACTAAAAGAAAGTAATAGAATAAACAACAACTTACATAGAGCCGCTTTATTCTTGATTACTAAAGCCATCTTAGCGGTATTCCTCACCATAATGTTATTAATTGGCTACAACACTAAAGCATTTGATAATCCTTTTGGCTTATATCGCTATTTTGTGATGGACGCTCTTATTGATGTAGTAGTGGTTATCTTACTAATGATTGATAAAGGCCGTAATGAAGTTAAAGGTAAATTCTTATTTAATATCTTAAAGATATCCTTACCAGGAGCATTCATGATGTTTATTGCCGCATTAACAATGTTCATCCTCTATACAATGCAACGTAATGATATCGTTAGTTTTGGTATCTATGATGTTAATACTGCGATCGCAATGAGTATGATTGCTTTTACTGCTTTAAGCATTCCTATTTTATATAAGATTTGTCATCCACTTAATAGATATCGTAGAGTCATAGTCATCGTAGTAGCGTTTATCGCTATTATTTGCCTAGTGACTTCTGCTATTATTTCTTACACATCTCATAAAGCTGATCCTTTATTTGGTGTGCCATTTATGGAAATGAATGGACCAACATATTTAATAACCACAATTATTGTGATTGTGTTAATCGGTTTATATAGCGCTTTATATCAAATTTTTGGAAAGGGAGAACAATATGAAGATTAATCCAGAAGTATTAGAAGCATTAAAAAATAATAAGCCAGTCGTGGCGTTAGAAAGCACAATTATTAGCCATGGTATGCCTTATCCTAAGAATGTTGAGACCGCTTTAAAGGTTGAAGAAGTCATTAGAGCACATGGTGTAGTACCTGCTACTATTGGCATTATTGATGGTGAACCTATCGTTGGTATGACACCTGAAGAAATTGAACAATTTGGTAAGAATAAGAATATTGGTAAAGCAAGTAGAAGAGACTTACCAGTGGTGTACGCTAAAAAGTTATGGGCGGCCACAACAGTATCTTCATCAATGATTCTTGCTAACCAAGCTGGTATTGAAGTATTCGTTACCGGTGGTATTGGTGGTGTTCATAGAGGGGCTGAAGATTCAATGGATATCTCCGCTGATTTACAAGAATTAGCTAAGACCAATGTCACTGTTGTTTGTGCGGGTGCTAAAGCAATCTTAGATTTACCACGCACTTTAGAATATTTAGAAACAATGGGTGTCCCAGTATTAGGCTATCAAACAAAAGAATTACCAGCCTTCTATAGTAGACACTCTGGTTTAAACGTTGATTATGAAATAAAAGATCCTAAAGAAGCTGCCTCTATCATTTATGAAAAGAGGAAAAATAATCTTCAAGGTGGTATATTAATCACAAATCCAATTCCTCAAGAATTCGCGATGGATGATAATATAATAAATAACGCTATTGAAAAAGCGTTAAAAATGGCTGATGAACAAGGTGTCAAAGGCAAAGAAATTACACCATTCTTATTAAAAACAGTCGTGGAATTAACCGGTGGAGAATCATTAGAAAGCAATATCCACTTAATCCTTAATAACGCCGCTGTTGGTGCAGAGATAGCTAAAGAGGTTTGTAAGAAGTAGTGAAAACCGAACATCGTTTTGCAGAAGCATTAAAAAACATGATGTCAGAAATGCCACTTGAAGAAATATCTGTGGCGGCTTTAACGCGCCGTTGCAGAGTCAATAGGCAGACTTTTTACTATCACTTCCATGATATTTATGACTTACTCGCATTAGTGTTCCTTAATGAAACTATTCCAGGAATCGAGACTGTTAACCATTCTGAAGAAATGGCGATTGCGATATTTGATTATTATTTAAAGAACGAAAGATTCATTGATGAAACACTTAACTCCGCAGGTAAAGATCTGTTTGTCGAATTTATTTATAATACCTGCTATAAATGCTTTACTAAGTTCATTAATAATATCGCTGAAAGTAAAAGAATAAGTGCTAATGAAAAGAAGAACATTGTTCGCTTTAGAGCGTTTGCCTATTCGAACAGTATTGTTTATTACTTATCAACACATAAGAGTAAAACATTAAGTGGCTTACTAGCCTGTTTCTGTTTTGAAAACGATGAAAATATGAGAAAAGAAATATTAGATTTACTGGATTATAGATGGAGGACTAATAGACATGATTGATTTTGATTTTGTCAGTCCCACAAAGATTTACTTTGGTAACAACAAAGAAGAATTGATTGGGCAAATCTGCTCACAAGGTGGATATAAAAGAGTTTATATCGTTATTGGTCAAGGTTCTGTTAAAAGAAATGGTCTTTTAAGTAGAGTCACTGAATCACTTGATAAAGAAGGCATTAAATACCAAATATTAGAAGGTGTTAGACCTAATCCAACAATTGATTTGTGCCATAAGGGTATTGAAGAAGCCCGTATTTTTGCCCCTAACTTAATACTCGCTATCGGTGGTGGATCAGTTATTGATACCGCGAAAAATATTGCGGTTGGTTATTTCTATTCTGGTAATTCTTTTGATTTCAATTTACATATCGCTAAACCAAAGAAAGCCTTACCAATTGGTGTGATTTTAACTATTGCTGCTTCTGGTAGTGAAACATCTAATTCTTGTGTTATTCAAGATGATGAAAAACAAATCAAGATGGGCTTTAATGATGATATTGTTAGACCAGTATTTGCGATTGAAAATCCAAAACTCACATATAGTGTTTCTAGAGTACAAACAGCGTATGGCATCGTTGATATCATGATGCATACTTTAGAAAGATATTTCCATACATCCAGTGATAATGAACCAGCGGATGGATTTGCTGAAGCTTTATTAAGAAGTGTTATTAAAGCCGCGAAAGTAGTGGATAAAAACCCTACTGATTATGACGCAAGAGCGGTCTTAATGCTCATGTCATCTTTATCACACAATGGTTTAACCAGTATTGGTAAGAAGATGTTACTATTTGTCCATCAAATAGAACACGCTGTGTCTGGTGTCTATCCAGAAGTTGCTCATGCTGCTGGTTTATCAGTCTTATTCCCAGCTTGGGCTAAATACTATGTTAATTACGATGTTGATAAATTTAATAAACTAGCCACGAATGTCTTTGATTTACATAAAAAAGACAAAATGGAAAACGCTAAAGCAGGTATTAAAGAAATCGAAAAGCTATTCAAATCTTTAGATATGCCTTTAACATTTAAAGATTTAGGTATTAAAAATGTTGATATTAAGCGTATAGTTAACATTGTGACGAATAATGGCACTAGAGTAATTGAACATCCTAAAAAGAATATGGATTCTGAAGTGGTGCAAACAATTATTGAAAGTTGCCTATAGGAGGAAATCTTCATGAAAAAAGAAGATGTATTAGGACTAATTATTTATTTAGTAATCATTGCCTTAGCGATTGTCTTTGGTATTACTGTTTTACAAGCGCATAATGCTGAAAGCGCTCTTAATGGTGTTTGGAATGGCTTTGCCTATATTCTTTATGTCGCTGGAGCGGTTATCTTAGGTGCAGTATTTAATGCTTGCTTATATGAATTAGGACACGTATTAGGCGCTAAAGTTGGTAAATATGAAATCTTAAGTGTCACAATTCTTGGTTTATGCTTTTATAAAGAAGAAGGTACAAGAAAAGTCCGTTTTGCTTCCTTTGATGGTTTAACTGGTGAAACTAAAATTGTTCCAAAGAAAGGGATGGAAGATAAGGCAAACCCATACCCATATCTCTTATTTAGTTCTTTATTCTTCATCATTGAAGCAATTGCAGTCATGGTGGTTTTCACCTTATTTAAGGATTCTAGTAATAAGGCTTTAACAGATGTTGCTTACTTTGTTCTCACCGTTGGTGCGATTGGTTTAGTTATCTTAGTTTATAACATCTTACCTTTCCGTATTGATTCCATTACTGATGGCTATCGTTTAACAATGGTTTCTAATCCTAAAAATAGAGCCGCTTTTAATGAACTCTTAAGAGTGGAATATGAAATCCAACAAGGTAATCATGATGTTGAAGTTAAAATCTTTGATGAAATCACTAACTTCACCGCTGATCTTAACTTAAACAAAGTTTATGCTTTATTAGATAAAAAAGAATATAGCGCTGCAGAAGAAATCTTAGATAAGATTATCGCCGCGAAAGATAGCGTTGACGGTAAAGTTTATATCCGCGCTAGAGCGCAAAAGATTTATATCAACTTAATTACTAGAAATTTAGAAGAAGCTAAGGCTTATTATGATAAAGAAGTGCCAGTTTCTGAAAGAAGAGAAATTTCTAACGATGTTTCTATGGCGTCTATTCGTGCTTACTTATTAATGTCTGGTTTATTAGATAAATCTAGGAGTGAATGCATCATTGCGTTAAATAATGTCTATCGTGCATTCAAACACACTCCTAAAAATAGACAACAAACTGAAATCACATTATTTAACGAAGCATTAGATAGAGTTTGTGCCGCCCATCCAGATTGGGAATTAGATGGCTACAAGCTTCAAGTTGCTGAGAAATAAGCAAATATATTAGATGAATGAAAAAGCGCCTTCTGATATGAACCCCAAAAGTTGGACAACCAACTGGAGGGGTTTTTATCATGAAATG
>CAMVBL010000076.1 GCA_947165725.1 uncultured Caryophanales bacterium
ATCTCTGGTGATAATATCGGTACTGTTAGTTATATCGCTAAACAATCAGGTATCGCTAATTGGGATAAGATTGTGGATATGTCTAAAGTGACTGAACAAGATAACTTAGAAGAACTTGTTTTAAATAACGCAATATTCGGTAGAGTTACTCCTGACCAAAAAGCGGAAATCATTGCGATCTTAAAGAAGAACAACCGTATCGTTGGTGTCACAGGTGATGGTTTAAATGACTTATTAGCCTTTAAGCAAGCCGATTGCTCTATTGCTTTAGCAAATGGTGCAGCCGCTACTAAAAACGTCGCAAATCTCGTCTTATTAGATTCTAACTTCTCTAATATGAAGGAAGCTGTCTTCCAAGGTAGACGTGTTGTTAATAATATTCAAAGATCTTCATCCTTATTTGTGATGAAGGATTACTTATGGTTCTTTGTGACCATCTTCCCAATGCTTATTGCCTTACCACATCTAATTCAACCAACAGTTATGTCTTTGGTTAATATCTTCATTACTGGTATTGCCTCTTTATTCGTGGCTTTAGAACCTGATAGAACTAGAGTGACTGGTAACTTCTATAAGAACGTTACTAAAAGGGCGTTATTATCTGGCTTCTATATGTTTATACCGGTTGGTATTTGCCTATTGTATGTCTTATTCAGTCAAATAATTAGAACTCAAACATTTGATGTTCATTCACTCGAGACAGTGTTTGATAGTGGTGAAATTGTCAGAATTGGTTGGATACCAACAATGGCCTTATGCGTTGCTATCGGTGGATTTATTATCTTCTTTAAGAACTGTCGTCCATTTACGACATTTAGAAAGTTCTTATACATTATCACCTTAGCGGTAGTGTTATTCGTTTTATGGTTAGCACCTGAATTCTTCATTGTCAGTGGTACTGAAATGGTTAAAGAATGTGGTGGTTTCATTAAAATCTTCCCATATATCTTCAGCCATATTGTTCCTAACTTAACATTATCCTTATTTAGAACAATGACCTTAGAACAAATCATCTTTGTTGGTGCTTACGCTGTTATCGCGGTTCCTCTCTTTTTATTAAATGAGAAGTTTGGTGGTAAGCTATTAGATTTAACTTTGTTTTCGAAGCGCGAATATAAAGATGAATAGGGTTTTATGATGCGTGAACGCATCGTTAAAGCATCTATTTTATGAATCTAAGCAAAAAATCAGCAATACCAATAAGGACATATCCATCGGGATCTCTCATTTCTTTATATGGCTTATTCACAACAAGTATTTTTTGAATAGGATCTTTTAAGTGATTATATGGCTTCTTTTCTCTTTCTAAAGTTTCATCCTTTGAAATATCATCTGCCACTTGAACATAGAATATCCTAGTTCCTTTCGTGGCTAAAAAATCTATTTCGTATTTCTTTTTAACATTTTTATTATCTTTGTTACGCTCCACTCTTTCATAAGTTCCAACATTCACTGAATATCCATTGTAAAGAAGTTCGTTAAATATAACGTTCTCAAGCATGTGGCCTTCGTCGGGCTTGGAAAAATTGAGCCTAGCATTTCTTAAACCTAAATCTGTGAAATAATACTTTCTTAATGCACCGATTTCGTTTCTTCCTTTAACATCATATCTAGTGGCTTCTTGAATAATAAAAGCATCGAGAAAATAATTAATGTATTTTGTGACCGTGTCTTTGTCGATGGCTTCTTTTTTAACACTTTGGTAGGTGTTTGATATTCTTTCGGAATTGATTAATCCTCCGACTGAATCGCTAATAATGTCGCTTAGCTCATCAAGGGCTTCACTTTTATTGAGCCTATTGTGTTCTAAAATATCACTAAAATATGTCGTCTTAAAAAGACTTTTGAGGTAGTTTTTTCTTCTCTCTTCATTCTCTTCTAAAACCGCTAGAGGCATACCGCCATATGTTATATAATCATTTATCATTTCTGGGGCATACCCTTTTTTATAATTAGCGTATTCATCAAACGATAGAGGGGACAAGTGAATTTTTGTTGCTTTATCTCTAAATTCAGTAACAATATCGCTGGAAAGCATTTTTGAATTACTTCCAGTGACATATAAATCGATATTAGGCTCTCTAGAAAGACCCAGTACAACATCGACAAATGTAATAACATTTTCATCTCCGTCTTTTGCTAATACAATTTGCCCGTTAGTGAAAGCAGGATTGATAATGGATGTGACTTTTTGAATTTCATCTAAAATGACATAGCAATCATTTTTCCCTTTACAGTAGTCCCTAACGTATTTTCCTAAAGCGATAGGATTTCTTAATTCAGCGTTTCTATCATCATCTAATTCGATAACCACAATATTATCACTACTAACGTGACACTCTTCTTTTAAATATCTAGTATACATTTCTTTGAGAAGATAAGATTTTCCACATCTACGGATACCAGTAATAACTTTTGGAAACCCGTTATTTTTTGCGCTAATAAGTTGATTTAGATATTTAGGACGTTCAATCATAAAATCTCCTTTTTGGTAGAATTCTACCTTTTCTTCGATTTTATTTTACTCGACTTGGATTAATATTTCAATTTGAGTAATGTTTTTTTAGAATAATTATTTGCTCAAACTCTCACTGTTTTTGTCGAAAGGAATATGAAAAACACAAGCACATCTTATTGAAAAAATGTCGGTTAACCGATATAATTAAGACATGACATTTTTGGATTTATTGGCAGAACAAAAAACAACAGTATATTCACTATCAATTAATAGTGGAGTTCCTAAAACAACTCTAACTGATATCGCTTCAGGAAAAGCTGATATTTTGGAGTGCTCTGGCAAAACTTTGTTGGCTATCTCAAAGAGTTTACATATTTCAATAGAAGAATTGCTCAGTTTAGAGAGAGAAGAAGCTAAAACCATTTTGCCTGGTTTTTTATTGGACTCCATTTCTGAGTATAGAAAAGCCATTCGTAAAGGAAGCACACTGATTGATTGCTACAGCGATCAACTAAATAGTTCAATCAATGTCGCGGAAGTTGAACATCTTATTTCAAAAGAACAAGCCAATAGACTCCGCGCTCGATATTTTAAATGAACAAAAATGATAGATTTCACAAACTTGCCAACTAGAAAAAAGCTTACGGTGGTGTAAATGGAAACAAATTGTGCCACTAATTGATTTACAAAAAATAAATACGCTCATTGATAGTGTTGAACAACTAAGCGAGCTGCAAAAAGAGTTCTTAATGAAGATTTTAAAACTGAGATAAGAATTAATTCTCAATAACGCGTATAATAAGTTATTGGAAAAATAAAACGAGGAATACACTGGAGGTTTTGTTATGAAGAAAATAGTAAAACTATTACCTTTATTATGTTTAGCCACGATTGGGCTAGCATCTTGTTCTTTCTTAGATTTCCTTCCTAGTGGTGATAGTGGTTCATCCACTTCTATCACAAGCACGACCAGTAGTAACACTAGTAAATCAGATTCAAGCAAAGACACTAGTGGTTCTAGTGGTTCCACTAAAGAAGAATATGTTGAAGCTACATTAAGTGATGATAATGCGACATATGATGTTTCTAGTAAGACATACACAATTCACTTAAATGCGGGCAACAGATATTACATTGCTTTTAACACAAGGTCTAATACGGAATTTAAAAAAGTCTATAGCACAACCTCTTCTTATTTAACTGTTAGTGAAGTAGGTATTATCTCTACTTCTAGCGATATTACCGAAGATAAGACTGGTGATGTTAAAGTGGAATTCGTCAGTGAAACCACTAATGAGGTATTAAATACCATCACTATCAGGGTAAATATTAAGGCTAAAGAAGCACCCGTTAATACGCTAACGGTTACCTGTGTTGATACAGGTGCTTCTATTAGTGATAACTCTGTTGTAAATATGTATGTCGATGATATATATAGCTTTGAAGTTAAATATAACAATCAAAAAGTTAGTAATGCTTTAACTAGCGAATCTGACAAAGTCAGTATCGCTGATAATAAAGTCACAGCCTTAAGTAAAGGTGAAGCTATGGTTAAGGCTAAAAATAATGATAAAGAGATTAACTTCAAAGCTAATATTCAAAATAGAACATTAACTAAGATCTATGCCCCTAATGAAGGTAATGATTTACTTATCCATAACAATAAACTCTATATCGTAGGTAAAGTCTTAGCCCAATATGATCA
This sequence comes from uncultured Caryophanales bacterium, assembly GCA_947165725.1. The sequence goes on from CAMVBL010000076.1 coordinate 4,164, forward strand.
TGGTGAAGATAAAGAATTAACATTCACTGATGGTTTAACGTATGTCGTTAGAGATAATGACGCTACGACTAAGTCAGTAGTGCTCTCATATACAGAAGATAACGTCACTAAATCAGTGACATATAACGTTAAATTCTTCGTAAGTGAACAATATGTTGGTGATGCTACTGCCTTTAATTTCTTAGATTATGGTCAAAAATCAATATATGGTGATCTTGTATATTTACCAAATGAAGGTAATATCAAGTTCTTAGTCATTCCTGTTTGGTTTACTAACTCAACTGATTTCTTCAAAGAATCACATAAAACTCAAATCTTAGAAGATATAAGAGCGAAGATATTAGAAGAAAAGACTGAAGATAATTATTGGTCACTTAAGTCATATTATGAAACTGAATCAAAAGGTAAGGTTCATATTGACGCTACTATTAGTGACTTCTATACATCTAATACAAGTTTAGTTAACTATACCGATACTGGTGATGCTAGCTTAACTTATAAATTAGTTAATGACGCTACTAACTGGTATTTCACAAATAACCCAACTGATTCCATTAATAACTATGATAGTAATGGGGATGGCAAAGTCGATGGTGTTATTTGCTACTACGCAGGTAACTACTATGGTGCTAAATCAGCAACCATGAGAAGTACAGCCTATGCTTTGAGGAGTACTGAAGGTAGAGTCTATAACACAGGTTGTTTCTGTCCAATCGGTGGTATTTATGGCTTTGGTAGAGAAATAAGTACATCATGGCAGTTAAATACTGATGACTTATCAAGTATTTTGCCTCCAGAATTTGTTAGAGGATCTAATACAGTAATCCATGAAGTTGGTCACCAATTTGGTGCGGAAGACTTATATGAATATGCCGCTAAGAATGAAGAGAAGCATTATCCATGTGGTGCCTTTTCAATGCAAGATAATGACAGTGGAACTCATGACCCGTTCCAAACTAACTTAATTGGTTGGGCTAAACCTGATATCTATGCTGCGAAAGATTATAACGTTGGTGATAGAATCACCATTTCTATAGATGACTTCCAAGGAAGTGGTAATAACATCCTATTAACTAAAGATTGGAATGAATATAATTCCTTATTCGATGAATATCTCTTATTAGAGTTATACGCTCCTATCGGTTTAAATGCGTATGACGCTAATAGATTAGGCTTTGATCAAGCTGGTATCAGAGTGTGGCACGCTAATTCGATTATGGCTCA
>CAMVBL010000077.1 GCA_947165725.1 uncultured Caryophanales bacterium
CCTCTAGCACCACCGGTACCATCACTACCTTTGTTGTCAAAGCCATGTGATTTAGCCCAGATATGTTCTTGCTTGATACCCCAACCATCTTGTTCGTGATTGCCCCAGGCTTTTGCTTGGTTATCTAAATCTCTATTGTTATATAGAGCGTGGACATATGGGTTATTACCACTTTGGTAAGTGGAATTAGTGCTATATTGATAGCCAGTAATTGTATTTGTGTTAGGATCATACGTTCCTTTTGTTATCGAACTAGCAGGAGACTTCTCCCAGTCACGATCAGCAATCTCATATATCTGCCAGATTTTGGTATTACTGTCGTAACTATAGTACTTTTGATTGTTTGATAAGATTGGCTTTAAATTCTTAAGGAGGTTTGTGCCTTTTCTTTCAGATTCACTAAGAGAATCAAGACCAGCATAATAACTTCTGATTTCAGTATCAGTGCAATCGTTTAAGTCAATTGTGGTTGGTAAATTAGCGATAGAATAAGCGCTTACTTCTTGATAGTGCTTGTTTTGAACAACAACAAGAGCACTAGCAAGAGATAAAACAGATACCGCTAAAGCGGGTATGATAAACTTCTTCATAGTATACCTCCATGAATTTAATTCCATTTTTATTGTCGCATAAAACTATGCTTATAAGCACCACTTTTTTAAAAAGAAAGCCTCGTTTGTGACGAGGCCTTCACTTTATTAAGTTATTGGAACAAAGAGGAGAAATCATTGTCCGTTACAACTTCGTATTTAGCGTTTCCTTTAACCATTGTTTTGCTGTCAATAATATAGAATTCATTACCGGCAACTGTAAATGTGTATTGTCTTCTTCTCTCATATTGTTCCACTTGAGCGGTGGTATTTATACTTCTTTGTTGAAAACGAATGCTATTGGCGTTTTGAATAACATGGGATGTTAAGCCTGGAACACTAGGCTCGACCGTAATTTCACTATATGTATCTCTAAAACGTACATAGCCATTACTCGCACTGAAGGCATACGAATAATTTTTAGAATAAACAATTAAATAGAAAACATCGTTATATTCGAGCATCGCATTATGGACGCAGCACGAATAACCATTATCATTAGTTTTAAAATAATAGCGTGAAGGACTCTCGAGTTTTTTAACTAAAGCATGGTCAATTTCTACGACTTTCGCCTCTAAGATATCATAGCTCGTTTCTGTTGCCTCCTGGTTACTAGCGACGGAAACATAGACGAAAGGATATGATTCTTCGCCATATCTATTATCATCTACTCCAGGAATGAATTCGCTATAGAACTCCACGATATCACTTCTAGTGAAGTTCCAACCGAAATATTCGATTAGTGTTTTATGGTCACTAGCGTAGTCATAAGTGTCAATTTGGAAAACGATTTTATAAATAAAGCTAGAGACACAGACTTCCACAACTGCGGATTTACTCTCATTATATTTAAGATTAGATGCTTTTAAACTAACGATGACATTATCTTGGCGGTTATTAGCAGTTGCTTGAACGAGGCGATATTCACCATTTAAACGATAGCCAACAGGCAAATTAGTTGTTAAATCATCATAGTTGCCATTATTTCTTTTGATGTTTGTGGTAATGCAGTACGCATCATCAACACTAGCGTTTTCTATCACATAGGTGTTTGCTTCACTAGATGGTTTCATTGTAACTGGTGTACGGGTTTTGTCCGCTAATGTTACATTGAAATCATATGAATCAATATTGAGATAGTTTTGCCATTTAGTGGTTATTTCATTACCACTATAATCCAAGATGCCTTTGCCCACCATACGATCTTTTTCAAATACATTATTTGAATCATAATAATCAGTGATATATTGCGTGACACATAATTTGCCTTCTTCAAAAGATAAACGATAATCATATTGACCAGGGTCATCTAAACTATATATTAGTTCTTGATTATGATAATCATATATCCCAATCCATACACCAGCGGCTTTCATAGGACGACCACTACCAGTACTAAAAATAAAGTCAAGATAACCATCTTTGTTTACATCAGCCAAATACAAAGAATAAACACTGTTGATGAGTCTTTTGTCAGTGCCTTTTTCAAAAAGATCGCTTAATTTTACGTAAAACTCTGTATCTAGACTATCAACTCTAAATGTCATTTCACCTTTTGGAAACGCTTCATTAGGTTGCTTGATAACAGTTACACCATTAACGGGATCACGTGGATAAGCTTCAGGATATGATGTGTAAGGAAAACCAAATGAAGAATTACTATCCTCATCACTAGTTGAACTAGTATTGCTGTTTTGGGAGTCGGAATTAGGAACATTTTGACAACCACTGATAGTAAGAACGCTTAATAAAGCGACAATTAATATCGATTTGCTCTTGATTTTTTTCATGCTCATATCTCCTTTATTAATTCTATTCTTTTAAGAAGCTTCTATCAATAAGACGATTAGAAAATAGAAAATCGATAATTTTTTTAAAAGTTTTTTAAACATACCAAAAATAAACAGTTTATCACCTGTTAAAGAAACAATTAAGAAACGTCCAAGAGACAAAAGATGGCCGTATAAAAAGCCCGGAAATTGACAATCCGAGCTATTTGCTACCCCGAATAACTTTGGAGAATTTTTGATTAGTCCCGTTAAAGTTTGGAGCGCCTATTTGGAATATTTGTAAGTTGTGGAATTTTTCGTTCCGCTACCATCTTCGTTAATTTGAGAAACCATTAAGCCTTTGTTGTTAAATTTGATTTCACTGTTATTGGTCATACCTTCCATTTCTATTGTGGCGTTGATGACATAGGATGTTCCACCCATGCCACTAGTAAGACCAAATTGGCAAACATCATCAACTTCTAATGACGGATCAATAAGTTTAACAGTGGTTGGTAAGGTTTTGAGATAAGACGGGAGATCAAGAGTGATGACATCTGAAAATTCTACTTCTGTGCCGTCAATCTCTTCCGTATGTTTACCTCTCCAAACTTTTTCTTGCTCGCTATAAGTGTATTCGATGGTTTGCTTTTCCCCATCTTCCTCAGTTGTAGCGGTTACTTTGGTGTAATCCCAAGAAAATTCAGTTTCTGCGATTTTTGCTTTATAGCCTTCGTAGTCAAAATAGATTGTTGCACTACAAGCGGTCAAAGAAAAAGCGCAAAGTGAAACAAAAGATAATAAAAAATGTTTTTTCATAAAATGAATGAGTCCCCTTTTTGTGCTTTTATTATATCGCTTTTTTGCAAAAAAGGAAAGCCACTTAAACGGTGGCTTCCCTAAAATTAAACTTGTTTGACTATGACTTCTTGGCCGTTATAATCAACTGAGTATTTGTGTTTGGTGTCAACCTCTTGTGAAATAATCTTATTCGCAATAATGGTCTCCACTTTATTCTGGATGAATCTTTTAATCGGTCTGGCACCATAGATTGGTGAATAAGCACTATCAAGGATCCAACTCTTTAAAGCGTCAGAGAATTCAAACGAATAATAAGATTCTTTTAATCTATCATTGAGATTATTAAGCATCTTATCAACAATCTTAGATTGAGTCTCTTTAGATAATGGGGAGAAGTACACTATTTCATCGATACGATTTAAGAACTCAGGCTTAAAGGTTTGATGTAATAATCCTTCCACTTTATCTCTTTCATTATTGAGGAGATATTCACTACCTAAATTACTAGTCATGATGATAATCGTATTCTTGAAGTCCACGACTCTTCCTTGACTATCGGTAAGTCTTCCATCATCTAACATTTGTAGTAACAAATTAAAGACTTCAGGATGAGCTTTTTCGATTTCATCGAATAAGACGATAGAATAAGGATTTCTTCTCACTTTCTCCGTGAGTTGTCCGCCTTCTTCATATCCGACATATCCTGGAGGGGCACCAATAAGACGAGAAGTGCTATATTTCTCCATATATTCACTCATATCGATACGGATGATATGACTCTCTGAATCGAACAAGGATTCCGCCAAAGCACGAGCGACTTCGGTTTTACCCACACCAGTAGGACCTAAGAACAAGAAACTACCGATTGGTCGATTGCTATCTTTAATCCCCGCTCTCTGACGGAGAATCGCATCGCTAACTAAAGTTAAAGCTTCTTCTTGGCCGATTACTCTCTTCGATAAAGTCTTCTTTAAATCGAGAACTTTCTCTCTATCGCCTTTTTCAATCTTGCTGAGAGGGATGTTGGTCATACGAGAGATAATCTTCGCGATTTGTTCTTCATCCACGACTTCAGATAAGAGTTTCTTCTCGCTTTGAGAATTATCGTTCTCTTTTAATTTCTTCTCTAATTCTGGGATGGTCTTATATTGTAATTCACCCGCTTTTTCGTATTCGGAATGACTTAAAGCGACATCCAAATCAAACTTCGCTTTTTCGAGTTTCTCTTTAACGTCTTTAACTTTGAGAATTTCATCTTTCTCAGTTTTCCATCTCTTCTTGAGTTCGTTATCTTTCTCATTAAGAGAAGAGAGTTCTTTTTCGACATCCGCGAGTCTCTTTTTGCTCGCATCATCGCTCTCCTTCTTTAAAGCAGCCTTTTCAATCTCTAATTGCCTAATCTTTCTCTCTAATTCATCGAGTTCACTAGGCATAGAGGCGAGTTCCACTTTGATGGAAGCACAAGCTTCATCCACTAAGTCGATAGCTTTATCAGGAAGGAAACGAGATGTTAAATAACGATTGGATAAACTTGCCGCGGCGATTAAAGCATTATCGGTAATCTTCACACCATGGAATGATTCGAATCGATTCTTTAATCCTCTTAATATAGAAATAGTATCTTCCACAGTCGGTTCATTGATAAGAACTGGTTGGAATCTTCTTTCTAGAGCGCGGTCCTTTTCAATATATTCACGATATTCTTTTAATGTCGTCGCCCCGATACAATCGATTTCTCCTCTCGCAAGCATCGGTTTGAGCATGTTAGAAGCATCGAGGGCACCATCCGCTCGACCAGCACCGACAATGAGGTGGATCTCATCGATAAAGAGAATGATTTTGCCTTCGCTTTCCTTAATTTTATTAAGGACTGCTTTTAATCTCTCTTCAAATTCACCACGGTATTTTGCACCCGCTACTAATGCGCCCATATCTAATTCATAAATAGTTTTATCCTTAAGTATGGTCGGCACATCATCTTTGACAATACGTTCCGCAAGACCTTCAAGTATTGCGGTTTTACCAACGCCAGGTTCACCTAAAAGAATGACATTGTTTTTAGTTTTTCTGGCTAATATTTCAATGATTTTTCTAATTTCCTCATCACGACCGATGACGGGATCAATTTTCCCTTTCTTAACTTCTTCGTTAATGTTACGGCCAAATTTTTGAAGGACATCTTTATCATTTTCATAGTCAGGCATTTGTTCCATTTGCATAAATT
>CAMVBL010000078.1 GCA_947165725.1 uncultured Caryophanales bacterium
ATTATAATGGCTGCGTATTCCCAACCGCAGTTGTGCCTCACGAAGGTACCCTTTATATCTATTACGGCGCGGGCGATAAAGTCATCTGTTTAGCCACAGTTAATGAAGAAGAACTTCTTAAATATTTAAAGGAGGAATGTCATGTCTAAAAAATTATTATTACCAGTAATTGGTTTAGCCTTATGTTCCGTAGTGGCAATAGGTGCAGCGCACGCTGTCTACGCGACTGAGCCACAAGCGAAAACTTATCAAGTTGACTTCTTTAATAACTACTTAAGAGAAGAATTCACTCTTTCTAATGGCACTAAAGGTAAAGGCAATAACTTACTCTATAAGAGTGTTGAAGCTTTAGGCGGTAGCTTATTAACAAAGCCAGAAGATCCTACTAGAAGTAGATATGATTTCCAAGGTTGGTATTTAGAAGAAAAATGCGAAACTGTTTGGAACTTTGAAAGCGATAGAGTTTCAGGAAATATGAGATTATTCGCTAAATGGGGTGTTTCTCAAGAAGACCAAGGCACAGAACCTGCTTATAATCCTCCAAGTACAGTCTTACCAGAAAGCGCTAGTGCTAACTATGAATTAGATAGCATCATGTACTTCAAAATTACAAACAATGTGGTTAACTTACCAACTGCAGCGTTATCTAAATTAGAGGCTAATAAGACTAACGTATTACCTTTAATGGAATATCGCGCTAAAGCAAGTAAACCAATCACCGCCACATATGAAAACTTTAAAATCACAATTAAATGTGGTGAGGAAACTAGAGTTATTACAGTCAAAGACGATTCTTTGAATCTAGCGATGAATAACGTTAACTATGAAAATAAGGCAAAGAAATATGAAGCTAAGGCCTTAGAAGAAGATAGTTATCACGTAATGCTCGCCGGTTCATCCTCTATTGAGTTCTGGGAATCATCTAAAGAAGACTTAGAACCAATCGTCAGTTATAACCATGGTATCGGTGGTACCACAATTGAAGAATGGGACAGTAAACTTAATCAAAGATTAGTGTTCCCATATAAGCCAAAAATGGTGGTCTATTATGTCGGTATTAATAATGTTATTAATTCTAAACAAGACGCCGCTACTATTTGGAATAACTTAAAGAACTTCTTTGATCACACACATGCGGCTTTACCAGATACAAAAGTGCAATATATTATGATGAACCTTATTCCAGGCTTTAAGACATATTTCGACACCATTAATGCGGTAAACGCTAATGTAGTGAATTATCAAAAAGAGAATACTTGGTTAACTCTTATTAATCCAGGTACCGCTTTACTTAAAGAAAACGGTGAACCAAACGCTGCCTACTTTAGAACAGATGGCTTACATCTCTCTTATTATGGCTATGTTGTTTGGGGTGGCATCATTAAACAATCAATCGTTAACGGATTAGAAAATAATTAATCTTTATGAACTATCAATTAGACATCAGCAAAGAATATCAAAATGCGAGAAAAAAAGTGACCCTCCTCTCTTTAGCTTTCTCACTAATTTTCTCCCTTATTCTCATTGCTGATGTCCTATTGGTAATATTCGCTAACGAGGATTATAAACTTAATCTTATTATCGCGATTATCATCTCCGTCTTATTTACTTGGGGAGCGATATTCTTCTTCCCTAACTTCTATAATGAAACTTTCCAAAAATACTCATTTTATAAGGGTTATGAAAGTGGACTCAAAGAAACCGCGGAAGTGGAATTTGATAAAGAGATTAATGAATCTATAAATAGAGATAAAAACGGCCTATATCTCTATCCAGTACATGTTACTTATTTAGATGGTCTGTCTAGAACTAACAAAGTAATCTATACACTAGAAAAAGACCTTAACTTCAAGAAAGGTGATAAGTTAACAGTTACCACCTATCAAAGAGTCATCATTAAAGCGGAGTCTCACTTATGAACGAACTTAGAAAAGACCGCTTAATCAATCATTTCAGATATGTTTGGCCAGCATATATTATCAGCGCTTTACTCATCGCTGGTGGACTCTCATTTATATTTCAAGCGGTCCACAAATTACCAGAGTATAAAACATTAACAATCTTTGTCTCAGGTAAAGTCACTGATGGTAAAGCTTTAAAAGAAGATTTACTAAATACTTATCAAGATAAAGAACTTAAAAGTGTCAGCACGATATCCGCTGACCCAAATGAAGGACACTATAACACTAAATTAACGATACCGGGTTATAGTTCCGCGGATGTATTAATCATCCCAGTATCTAAATTAGAAAATCTAGATGCTTCATACTTCGCGATTGATTTAAAAGATGAACTAATAACTTCCTTCTACAGTGGTTATTCATTCTATAAAAAAGATGAAGTTAATTACGGTATCAAAATCAATAAAGAAACAGTTAAGCCCTATATGAGCTTACCTAATGAAGATTGCTATATGTTCCTTAATGGCAACAGCCATAACATTGGTGAATACGCTAATAAGCCCGTTAAAGAACATGATCTAGCCTTACACCTAGTGAAGCAGTGGGGAATGTAAATGAAAAAAGAAGAAAGACACATTACAGATGAAGATGTAAAGCAAAGCCTCCCTAGAAATAGGAAGGAAGTCTTTTTCGATTTACTTAGGAATCGTAAGATGAATCTTTTTGCTTTCTCTTGTTATACCTTTATCTTCTTTATCCCGTTAGCGGTCGATCTCTTCTTATTTAACTTTTTTGAATCCGCAGCGATTGCTGCTGATAAGTCAGATCAATTATTCTCTCTAGTCTTTTATTCAATGTTAATCATGCTTCCATGTATGCTGATTGGTTTTATCGGCTTAGCGGGCGCTTTCTACACCGCAAAGAAGATGGTCTGGCAAGAAGGCATCTCTTTAGCGAGTGACTTCTTCCAAGGCATTAAAGAAAACTGGAAACACGCTTTAATTAATGGTGTTATCTTTGGCTTAGCCTTATTTGGACTAGTCGTAGGTGGAACCTACTTATTGATTTACGCTCCTGTTCACGCAGTAGTGAAAGGTATTGGTCTAGGAGCGTTAATCCTATTCTTCCTATTATTTGGTATGGTCGTTGTGCTTAATTTCACACAGTGTGTCTATTATGAAAATAGCTACGCCGTGACTTTAAGAAATTCATTCTCTTTCTTAGGATTACTTAACTGGAGAATATTACTTATTTACTTATTATCTACAGGGACAGTTTTGGTCTTAGGTTTATTTAACTTAATTACTTTAACTATCGGTTTATTATTATTCGCTATCTTCAACAGTGTGGTCATTATCTTATACACACTGATATCCCATTATGGGTTTGATAAATATATTAACAAAGAACATTACCCTCACATGGTCGGTAAGGGTTTATATAAAGAAAGTCAAGATGACAAGGAGGCCTAATTTATGGCAGATGTAACACTTAGACACGTTTATAAGGTTTATGATGGAGGAGTACGCGCGGTTAATGACTTTGACTTAGAAATCAAAGACAAAGAATTCGTCGTTTTCGTTGGTCCTTCTGGATGTGGCAAATCCACAACATTAAGAATGATTGCAGGCTTAGAAGAAATCACCGCTGGTCAATTATATATTGATGGACAATTAATGAACGAAGTTGAACCAAAGAATAGAGATATCGCCATGGTTTTCCAAAGCTATGCTTTATATCCACATATGACTGTTTATGACAATATGGCCTTTGGTTTAAAACTTAGACACACGCCAAAAGAAGAAATTGATAAAAGAGTGCGTGCCGCTGCGGAAATCTTAGAAATCTCTGAATTATTAACAAGAAAACCAAAAGCTCTTTCTGGTGGTCAACGTCAACGTGTGGCTTTAGGTAGAACTATTGTTAGAGATCCTAAAGTCTTCTTACTTGATGAACCATTATCAAACTTAGACGCGAAGTTACGTGTCTCTATGAGAAGTGAAATTACTAAACTCCATGAAAAATTAGAAACCACTTTCATCTATGTTACTCACGACCAAACAGAAGCGATGACAATGGGTAATCGTATTGTTGTTATGAAGGATGGCTTTATTCAACAAGCTGATACTCCTATCACCTTATTTGAAGACCCATGTAACTTATTTGTGGCCACCTTCTTAGGTTCTCCTCAAATGAATATCATTGATGCTGAACTATTTATGGATGGTAAGCAATTAAAGGCTAAATTAAACGGTTTAGATAACATGGTAGTGACTTTCACAGATATCAAAGCTAAACAATTAGCGAATAAGAAATACATTGGTCAAAAAGTCTTATTAGGTATTAGACCAGAACACGTTAGACCAAATGAAGGCGACTTAAAAGCCTTTATTGAAGTCGTGGAACACTTAGGGGATGAATCTATCCTTTATTGCAAGATGGAAAATAGAAAAGATCCATTTATCATTAAGATTCCATTCAATAGTAAGATTCACGCTAATGAAGAGATTAATGTCGCCTTTAATATGGATCACATCTATATGTTTGACGCTGATACACATAAAGCGATTATGGGTATCCCACATGAAGATGAAATCCCAGTGAGAATTAATAACAACTTAATGCAAGTCGGTGAACAAGATATCGTTTTAGAAAAAGACTTCGTGGATCACTTATTAGATAGTGCCTTTAATGCGGATATTAAGTTAGCCATCAAACCTGATTACATAACCTTAAATAAACCAGAAAGTGAAGAAGAAAAAGCCATTGCATTAAAAGGCAAACTTGAATTCATTGAACAAAAAACTGATTATCAAGCTGTCTACTTCTCTTTAGCGGGTCTTGAAGGCTACTTTGCCATCAAGATTGCTAATGGTGAGAAAGTTGCTCTTGGTAAAGAAGTGGAATTATATCTCCCATATCAAAGAGTCAAATTATATGACGAAAAACATAACAAAGTTAATTCCCGTGAAATAATTTATCCTAATAAGGGTGTTTGTACAGTTAAGACTGTTAGCGGCATGATGAAAATTAATGTCGGAGGCGTTACCTTAACATATCCAAATAATAAGAACTACGCTGATGGACGATATGAAATCATCTTTAAGCAAGATAAACTAGTGCCTATCTTCTCTAAGAAAATGCTTAAGAATAATAAAGCGTTAACAAATCCAGAGATGGAAGCCCCTAATAAGATTAAAGTTAGTGCTTATGATGAAGATGTCTTAGGTGATAAGTTATTAATCTATGTCCAAATTCCAGGATTTGAACACTATGCCTCCTTAGTGGTACCTAATAACTTCTCAGTTTATAAGATGCCTAAATTTGAAATGTATGTTCCTAGTGACGCTTTTACATTAAAAGCCATTAAATAATTGATATTATTAGATGTGAGGAATTTTTATGAGAGATTACAGCAAGATATATGAAACATGGCTTAATT
>CAMVBL010000079.1 GCA_947165725.1 uncultured Caryophanales bacterium
GAAGTGATATGATTGTTGAAACATTTCAGTCCAACATAATGGGTTCACTTCAATTGGAGCTTTTTTGATTTCTATTTGTTTGGAATCTTTTAAACGTTTCCATTTCTCTTTTATGAATAATGACTAACTGTGAATAATAGACTTTACGCATTTCTTCATATTGTTTCATTTGTACTTCACTCACACGTTTAGAGAAGAGAGAAACGAAGACTTTTTCTAAACGGAAGAAGCTTTCATAAAGACTTAATAAAGTCATGTAATAGAAATATTCTTTGTTGGAATAAATAAGAAGAGGGGTACTATGGATGATTTCACTAGATAATTCATATCTTTTGGAATACATTTCTAGACCAGCGAGTTTTTCTAAACCATCGCGGAAATTGAGTTTGAAGTTAGGATCATCTTTATCAGCGATAAGATATAACCAACCATATTCAATATATTTACGGATGTCTTTACTCTTAAGACCATATCCACGCATTTCTTCTTTCATTTCATAGAAGATCTTATCTTGTTGTTCTTTATCTGGAATCGTGTCATTAAACGCTAAACCGAAATTCATATGTCTTAAATATTTATTAATGAGTGGTGCACCATATTTATCTAATAAGATAAGAGTGCATTCACATTCGTGAAGTGTTCTCCAAGAAGAGAAGGCTTCGGTTTCATAACCACTTAATAAATTCTCTAAGATACAACGAGATATCGTTAATGACTTCATAAGAAGGTCACTAATAAGGGATGATTGAGGATCGTTTTTCTTATAGCCTTTAACGATATTAAGCATGAAGTTTAAATAGATATTTAAGGAAGAGGCTGGAGGAAGGAAACGGTTACCAAGTTTCTTTTCAACATGATTAAAGATGGATAAGGACAAATATTTATCAGCGGCCACGCTCGCCATAGAGGAAGGATATTCTTCGTTAGCTTTAAATCTAGCGAGTTCTGTTTCGTTAAGATGAGAGATTGAATAATAATACTCACCAACGCAGTAAAGTAAGAGTTCAAATTGATTGATCTCTTTAACCTCTATTTGCACATTTTCTTGGTCCACTATTCCGATGAATTCGTTGGCCATTTCATAAACATCATAAATGTAATCAGGATCAAGTTCGACATTGACCTGAATACCTTTTAGATAGTTAGTAACTTGCTCTTTACTCCAGATATTCTTAATTTCCATTTTTAGTCCTTACTTAAACATTCTTGTGGCTTTAATAGCCGTTTTCCATCCTTTATATAATTCTCTGATTTCTTTTTTACTCATTTGTGGTTCATAAATCGCTTGGTATTCATGAATCTTTTTAATGCTTTCTAAGTTTGGATAATATCCACATTGAAGTCCCGCCATATAGGCTGCGCCTAAAGCAGTTGTTTCTAAACACTTAGGAAGTTTAATTGTGGTATGTAAGATATCACTTTGGAACTGCATAAGATATTTATTCTTAGTAGCACCACCATCAACTTTAAGAACGCTGATTTTTTGTTCAGCATCTTTTTGCATGACTTCCATCACATCTTTACATTGATAAGCAATAGCTTCTAAACAGGCTCTGACAAATTGGCTTTTATTAGTGCCTCTTGTTAAACCAAAGACTGCACCTCTAGCGTCATCATCCCAGTACGGTGTTCCTAAACCAGTAAAAGCAGGAACAATATAGACACGTGAACGATGGCTCATTTGTGCGACTTTTTCACTATCACTAGCGTGTTCAATTAACTGCATTTCATCTCTAATCCATTGAACAATTGCCCCGCCAATGAAGACAGAACCTTCTAAAGCATAGGTTACTTTGTTACCTATTTGCCAGGCCACTGTGGTTAATAAACCTTTATTTGAGAAGACTGGTTTATCACCAGTATTAACTAAAAGGAAGCAACCTGTACCATATGTATTTTTACTTTCACCGCTTTCAAAACATGTTTGACCAAATAAAGCGGCCTGTTGGTCGCCTAATACACCCGTGATATGCACATCACTCTTTAAGAAAGTGGCTTGACCATAATCATAAGCACTTGGCCTTACGACTGGTAACATTGACATTGGGATATTAAACATTTGGCAAAGTTCTTCATCCCATTTCATATCATTGATATTAAATAATAATGTACGAGAAGCATTAGTGACATCAGTCGCATGAACTTTGCCATTTGTTAATTTATAAATAATCCATGAATCAATTGTGCCGAATAATAATTCACCAGACTCCGCGCGTTCTTGACCATTTTCAAGATGATCTAAGATGAATCTAACTTTAGAAGCGGAGAAATATGGATTAATAATTAAGCCAGTCTTTTGGTGAATGAGTTCTTTTTCTTTAAAAAACTTATCGCAGATTTCTGCGGATTGTCTGGACTGCCACACTATCGCGTTATAGACTGGCATGCCAGTTTTCTTAGACCACACTACTGTGGTTTCTCTTTGGTTAGTTAAGCCAATAGTGGCAACATCATCAATAGTCAAATTAGCTTTAATCAAGACTTCATTAATGACATCCATGACTGAAACCCAGATGGCTAATGCATCTGCTTCTACCCAGCCAGAATGTGGGAATAAACAAGTGACTTCTCTTTGGGCAATTTGGATTGGTTTACCCGTGTTATCAAAAAGAATTGCTCTTGAACTTGTTGTGCCTTGATCAATTGCTAAAATGTACTTCATGATTTTAACCTCTTGTGGCCATGAGTCTTTCGACTTCATCCATTTCTTTAACGATGTTTTTACTTAAAACGATGGAGCCATTATCACTGACTAAAACATCATCTTCAATACGGACACCGACACCGTATTTTGCGAAATATAAACCTGGTTCAACAGTGATGACATTACCATTTTGTAATGGCTTTTCTCTTAAAGAGATATCATGTGTGTCTAAACCAAGGTGATGGGAGATATTATGGTAATAATAATTACGGATATCATCATTCATATCCATTAAACCAGAATTGATACATTGTTTTCTTAAGTATTCGGTCGCGAATTCTTGTAAGTCTTTAATGGTTAAGCCTGGTTTAATCATTTGAATAACGGCTTTATTACAGTTTAACACAGCTTCATAGATTTTAGCTTGTACACCTTCAAACTTGCCATTCACTGGGAAAGTACGAGAGATATCCGCACTATAGCCGTTATGTTCATAACCTAAGTCAAATAAAACTAAATCATTTTCTCTCACAGTATCGTTTTGAGAAGGATAATGTAAGCAAGTAGCATTTTTACCTGAAGCGATAATTGTGCTGAAGGCTAAACCACTTCTATCGTGTAAACGACCATACAATTCAAAATAATCAGCGAGTTCATGTTCTTTCATACCCACTTTTAATTTGCTAATCGCATAAGCGATACCGTTATTGGTCTTTTCAATAGCTTTGACCATGTTTTCAATTTCTTCTGAAGATTTGACCATTCTTAAATCTCTTAAGATTGGATAGCTATCAACGATTTCTTTTTGATAATCAAGTTGTAACTTGACCATTAAATCATTCATAAACATCCCATCTTTAAGTTTTTGTTCTGGGGAAGTTAAATCTAAATATAGACAATCAATTTCACCATATTGTTGTTTAGTAATGGCTAAACTAAGCATAGTTTCTAAATTATCGGATGTATAAACGTTTTTAAGACCACTTATTAAGCTAGCGGCTTCTGGAGTTAAACGTTTACCAGTCCATTTTTCTTTAAGTTCACTATATGGATCAATGAACAAATAGGCCTTTCTTTCGCCTAATGTTTTGATAAGCATAAGGGCACTGTGTTCTTGTTTAATACCTGTAAGGTAAAAGAAGTTTTTATTGCAGACAAATGGTAAAGCTTCATCTTCACTAGCGATTTTACTAACACCAGAAAAGAAAATAGCGACACTGTTGTCTTTCATTTGATCAAAAAGTTTTTTACGACGTGAATCTAACTCTAACATAATTACTCTCCTTTAATTGCGTCAATAATGCTTTGCATTTCTGGAAGGGAAATCTTTTCAATTTCACCCTTATCCATTAAAGCGGTGTTATCACTATTAAGTGGTAACTTACCTAAAATATTAAATTTCATTTCTTTAGCGAATTCTTCTAAATGAGATTCCCCAAATAATGGAATCTTTTCTGCACATTTTGGACAAACTAGATATGACATATTTTCCACAACACCCAAAACATGGATGTTCATCATTTCCGCCATCTTGATGGCTTTAGTGACGATTAATGAGACTAAGTCTTGTGGAGATGTGACGATGATTAAATCATCGATTGGTAGGCTTTGGAATGTGGTTAAAGCCACATCACCTGTGCCTGGAGGCATATCAATCAATAAAACATCTAATTCGCCCCACATCACTTGTTCAAAGAACTGTTTAACGAGATTTCCTAATAATGGTCCTCTCCAGATGATTGGTTCTTTTTCATCTTCTAAAAGAAGATTAGCGCTCATCACTTCAATGCCACCTTTTGTTTTGCATGGATAGATTAATCCATTTTCGCCGTACGCTTTTTCCTTCACGCCAAAGGCTTTAGGAATACTTGGACCAGTGATATCAGCGTCTAAGATACCGACTTTGAAGCCGTTTCTATTTAAATAAGCGGCGATAGATGAGGTGACAAATGATTTACCAACCCCACCTTTACCAGATAAAACACCAATGATTCTTTTGATGTTTGAAAATTCGTTTGGTTTGCTTTTAACGATACGTTCACCACAGCCTTCAACGCTACAGTGTTCGCAGTTACCATCACAATTTGCCATAATGCTGTTACCTTTCTAAAGCGATTAACTCGCTACTATTGATGACATCAACACCCGCTTGTAAGTAGGTTCTAAGTAATCTAGAAGCACCAAGAAGTGTACCTCCAAAATACCTGACCACTAATAAGGCGACATTGTTGATGTCTTTTTTGTAAAGTAAGTCTAATAAGGGATGACCAGCGGTACCCTTAGGTTCCCCATCATCACAAGATTTACTTTTCATACCGACGCGATATGCATATACAATATGACGCGCCTTTTTGTGTTCTTTTCGAAGAGTGGCCAAGATTGGCTTAAAGTTCTCTTCGTTATCTAAGGGAAGTAAATAGGCAATGAATTTGCTTTTCATTACTTCGATTTGATTAATGTGTTGTTCCTTAACTGTGCTAGCCATAATTAAATAATGATTGCCGCTCCATCAAGGAAGTTAGCGATTCTTTCCCCGTATTCTTTAAAGCAGAAAGTATTGCTATAAATGTTATTAGAAACGTTTGGATCTTTGCTTGTTTCATCAACTGGAACAAATTGTTCACCAGCGTTAGTAATCATAGGACTACGTAAAGCCTTTAAGTATTGATGGGCTGCAGGGAGATATAAGGCGTG
>CAMVBL010000080.1 GCA_947165725.1 uncultured Caryophanales bacterium
GATAGCTTGTTTATGCTTGGCTCATTAGAGTCATCGAGCAAGAAGCCCCCACTTCTTTAAGTGGTGGGAGTATGTCACTAATGTTAGACACACGCGTTCACATGTAAAAAATAACGATTATTAGTAAAAAATATATAAAAAAGTTGAATATGTAACTTATCTTGCGTTATTTTTCAGTTTCAAAAAAATTATAGCAAATGCAAAAAATGGTCGTATAATGGAGCCATAAAACTTCAGGTCGTAATACTTAACTCAATATTTTTTATTTAGTGTAGTTTTAATGACCCCTAAGTACATATTTTTAAAAGGAGACAATTCAATGAAAAAAAGAAGTTTATCTTTAATGATTACTGCATTAAGCCTTTCTGGCATGTTACTCGCAGGTTGTAACATCCAAGGTCCAAATGCCGCGATTAACAGCAGAGCCGGTACTTATGAAAAGCAGCAATTATATCAATTGTATGCAGCTGCCGGTGGCACAATGTCTTATGACGAATGGTTGGATTCCGTTAAAGGCGCCGATGGTGCGTCTCTCTTAGCGGACAGAAGAAACCCAACTGATGCAGATGGCAAGAATGGTGACGTCTTCATCAACATCGAAACATGGGATGTATTCCTTAAAGTCGGTGGTTCTTGGAGCCCAGCCGGAAACATCAAAGGCGCTCAAGGTGAAAAGGGCGAAAAAGGTGATAAAGGCGATAAGGGTGACCAAGGTGAAAAGGGCGACAAAGGTGACAAAGGTGACACCGGTGCCCAAGGCGAACAAGGTCCTCAAGGCGCTCAAGGTGAAAAAGGCGAACAAGGTGTTGGCATCAAAGAAATCAAGAAAACAGGTAATGATGGATACATGGACACCTACACAATCTATCTTACCGATGATTCAAGCTATGAATTCAAAGTTCCAAACCCAGCGGTTTCTTTAGACGTTGAAAGCTATAGAATCGAGTTTGATGATGAATATAACGTCATCGATTTACCATATTATCTTGGCACAACCGCTCCATTAGATGTCCTTGTCTATGCTCAATACGCTGATGGCAGTGAAATGAGAGTGGAAGACGAACAATTCACTGTTACTGGTTTCAATACAGAAACAGAAGGCACAAGAGAAGCCACAGTTAAATTCGGTCCAGTTTCAGGAACAGTTGAGTATCAAGTGATCAACATTAGTGATGAAATCTCTGCTAGCTTAGTAGCTGAATTATCTATTGCTGACGCTCTTCCAACATTCACCAGCCATCCTATCGATTACCAATACTCTCCATCTTATCGTCAATTATCAATTAAAGTTGAAGAAGAAAAAGAAGACGAATACATGGCTCAATATCTTAACGATTTCTTAACCGCTGAATATGTTGAGAATGGTGAAGATAAATATGGTGATATGCACTATAAATCCAAAGAAGGTAATTTAGATATTTGTGTGTGGGACTACCCATCTGAATATCCAGGATATGTCTTTGTTGATTTCAAGAGCACTGCTATTCCTGAATACACTGTTGATACTGCTTTAGAAGCTGCTTTAGCAAGTATTACAAGTGTTGTTCAAGGTAGTATCAGTATTAAGACTGATGCTAATTCTGGTACAAAATATATTGCATTTGCTCTAGGCTGTAATATTGCAACAATGAAGGGATATGTTGTCTCTTACTTCATTCCAGATGATTTTGAAGCTGGAGAGTGGGTAGATACAGATAGTTATTCTGCGGTCCAAGCTGTTTGTGGCAGTGTTTATCTCCAATACTTGGTCTATCCAAATCCATCAAATGCTAGCTCAACAGTTCTTCAAGTAACTGCTGGTAATATCTAATAGAAAAGCATTAAACAACAAGATTGCATCATCGTGTGCAATCTTTTTTTATACTCCAAAGACCAATACACAAAAATACGATTATAGACAACTTTGTCCATAGGAATATGTCAACTTTGCGGTCTTTTTATATCCTTGTTATTAATTAAATATATTTAGTGATATTGTCAATTTTTTGCGTTGTTGAAATTTTTATGTATTTTTATGAATTTTCTTGAACATTAAATTATTTATTCGTATTATATTAGTGTCAGGAGGTAAATAAATGGCAATAGAATGGTTTAGTTCAGATGCAAAAAATGGCGCTGCCTCTTTCTACAGCACAAATATCACATTAAATACCATCGCTTCAGTGCCACTTGAGAGTGCGTATCGAATACAAGTGGGGCTCGATGAAAACAAAAATGTTGTTATTCAGCCGGTAAGTAAAGAGCGAATGCGCGATGGAGATTTAAACGGCTATGCAATTTATCAAATCTCCATCAAAAAGACTTATGCAAGGATATCTTCCACGGACTTAATGAGGAAGGTAGCCAAAGCACTAGGTATCGTACTTGATGAAAAGCCGATCAAATACGGTACAACGTGGGATGTAAAAGAAAACATCCTCACAATCCATACAAGTATATAAGGAGGAAAGAAAGATGTGGGTATTTATTTTATTAGGTGTAGCGTTAGTGATTCTTATCATTATCTTCATTCTCTGCTCTTACACCAAAGCAGGACCAGATGAAGCAATCATGATCTCTGGTTTAGGCAAAAGAAAGATTTTAAGAGGAAAAGCTGGCTGGAAAATTCCTTTCTTACAAAGAAAAGACAGATTATCACTCAAGGTCTTCCAAGTTGACATCAAAACACGTGAATCAATTCCAACAAATGAATTCATTAACATCAACGTTGATGGTGTCGCTAACTTAAAGATCTCCAGTGATCCAGAATTACTCGAAAGAGCGTTCGAAGCAACGTTAGGCATGAACCAGGATGACTTAATTGAACAAGTCAAACAAGTTCTTGAAGGCAATATGCGTGAAATCATTGGCACAGTTGGTATTCGTCAATTAGTCCAAGATAGAAAAGGTGTTGCGGAAGCTGTTAAAGAAAACGTTATTCCAGACATGAGCAAATTAGGTTTGGAATTAGTGAACTTCAACATTCAAAACTTCTCAGATGGCAACCATGTGATTGAAAACTTGGGTATTGATAACATCTCCCAAATCAGCAAAGAAGCGGCTATTGCTAAAGCGAATGCCGATAGAGATGTTAGCATCGCTAGAGCTAAAGCGGCTCAAGAAGCCAATGAAGCAGAAGTCAATTCCAAAACCGTTATCGTCCAAAAGAATACAGAATACTCTTTAAAAGAAGCGGAATTAAAGATTAAAACAGATACCGCAAGAGCGAATGCGGATGCCGCTTACAAGATCCAAGAACAAAAGAGACAAGAAGAAATCAATACCGCGACAGTTAACGCTGAAATTTCCAAGAGAGAAAGAGAAGTCGAACTTGGTAATAAAGAAGTCGAATTAACTGAAAAGAAATTAACCGCGGAAATCAACAAGAAAGCCGAAGCGGAAAAATACGCTGCTGAAAGACTCGCTGAAGCAGAACTCTATAAGAGACAAAAAGCTGCCGAAGCCGAACTTCTTGAAGCTCAAAGAAAGGCTGAAAAGGTCAAAGTGGAAGCCGAAGCTCAAAAAATTGCTAGAGAAAAGGCTGCTGAAGCTGTCAAATTAGAAGCTGAAGCCAACAAACAAGCCGCCTTCGCAGAAGCTGCGGGTATTGAAGCTAAAGGTAATGCGGAAGCTAAAGCCACAAGAGAAAAAGCTGAAGCTATGAAAGCCTTCAACGATGCCGCTACCTTAAAGTTAGTCTTAGATAGTGGTGTCTTACCAGAAACAGTCAGAGCCTACAGCGAACCAATCGCTGCTGCATTAGGCCAAATCGATGGCATCACAATGTACGGTTCTGGCAACGAAGCCAAATTAGTGGAAGAAATTCAACAACATGGCGATCAAATCTTCGCTGGTATCAATAAGACACTCGGCATCGATTTGAAATCAGTCCTTCTTGGCTACTTAGGCCCAAAGGTCTTGAAAGATATTAAGAATTCAAAAGAAGATAAGCAATAAATTTCTCCAGGATACCCTCACAATTGAGTGGGGGTATCTTTTATTTTGGTGTACAATAAACCTTGGTTATGACATATAAAGAGTTAGAAAAATACTTAGAAGAAAACGGAAACAAGAAGTTCGCGGAGTTCTCTAAAACCGCATCCAATAGTGAATACCTTGTTTTTGGCGTTAAGAACCCTGTTTTACGCCAGATCGTAAAAGAACACGTTAAAGATGAAGAATTAACCTTAGATGACTTTAAAACAGGTAAATATCTAGAAATTGACTTCATTTATTTTGGTTTAGGTCTTTATAGAATCAAAAATATTGATGAACAACTAGAATTCTTAAAACAAAATATTAAAAAGGCTAAATCATGGGCAATCACAGATACCGCTTCTACGTTTTTAAAGAAACTAACATTTGATAAATACTGGCCATTTTTCCTTTCACTTGTTAAATCGTCTTTTACATACGATAGACGTATGGCCTATGTTCTTGGATTAAAGCTCGCAAAAGATAAAAAGATATTAGACGTCACTAAATACATCAAAAAAGATGATGAATATATGGTAATGATGGCGGAGGCCTGGTTATTAGCGACAGTCGCTATCTATTATCCGAATGAAATATATGAATATCTCCTTGAATGTGAAGATATAACATTAAAAAGAAAGACAATTTCCAAAATGGTGGATTCTTTTAGAATAGATGAGGCCACTAAAGAGAGATTTAAAGGTTTACGATAAATGATTTTAAAGGAAACCTCCCAGTGGACAGGACTAGGAGGTTTTTATTTATGTGGTTATTTACCGCGATAACCACTTCCACTAATAAGACGTAAAAGCAGTAGTGGTTTTGCTAAAAAAGAAAGAAAAAAGGATCAGAATTTCTTCTGACCCTATTTTTATTCAATCTCGAATATTATTCGAAGAAGAGAATTTCTGTTGTGTTGCTATCTGAGTAGAAACGAATGGAGACTTGGTGGTCAACATCGTTGGCGTAGTATGGCATACCAGTGCTTGAATCTGTTTTTTCTTCGTAACCAGCAGCTGTAACGATTGGGTCGAGGATAGCTGTAATAGCAGCAGCTTGATCGCCACTAACGATAACGAGTAAGTAGTGGTAACCACTTGCAACGTCAGATTCCATTGCGTAACCAGCACCAGCGGCATCTGGAATAGCTTCAGCGAGTGTGAATCCTAAACCATATTGAGTTAAGAACGCGTTGACTTCTGCTAATGGGAATTCAGCGAGATCAAATGTAACTGGAGCAGTATAGCTTGG
>CAMVBL010000081.1 GCA_947165725.1 uncultured Caryophanales bacterium
CACCTAAAGAAATACGGCTTACACCATATTTTTTAAGCATCTTTATTTTAGTAAGCGATAAAGATTCGGGATTAGCCTCTATGGTGTATTCTTTAACACCTTCAGTATACTGATAAACTATTTTTAATAGTTTTTCAAATAAAACATCATCTAACGCGGTTGGTGTACCACCACCGACATAGATGGTTTTTAATCCCTCTATTTCATAGCTTTTAAGCTCTTTTTCTAGTGTGTCTAAATAAGGAATGGCGAACTTACGAAAATACTGCAACTTGGTAAAGTCGCAGTAATCGCAGATTTTTTCACAAAATGGAATATGGATGTATAAAGAACGAGGTTTATTCATCTTGTTTGTAATCGCTAATTTGTTTAGCGGTTTCTGGATCCTCAACATCTTGGAGGACACGATTCATTTCGTCTTGAAGAATTTGTTCATCAGATGGTTTTTCTTCTTTTAATCTTGGACGTAAGACGCGGTATATGATGAACGCTACTAAAGCAATAAGACCAGCAGTAGCAATAACCGCGATAAGAATAATTATTGATTGTGGCATCTAATCTTTCCTCCTACTCTCTTTCAACTGGAATGTAGACGTATTTATTTTTAATCTTTTCTTTGCGATAGTAAAGAAGTTCTGCTAAATGGTCCATAGATGTACGGGCAGTTTCATAGGCGCAGCGTAGGCTCTTCTTATATTGCGCGATGGTATATTTTTTACCTTTGGTGCAGTGTCTAGCGTAGAACTTAGCTTCACCTTTTTTGAGTTCAGGATCTCTTTCTAAGAGGTCTTGTTCTAAAAGAACAGCTTGCTTTTCATCTAAGGCCACTGGGATATAAGCAACCGCTAATTCTTCTTGGACATAAGTCACTTTAACGGTTTTCTTTTTAGGAGCTTCCACTTCGACTGGACAAGCTTCTTCTTGTGGCGCTGGTCTATATTCTTGTCTTGTTTCTACTTGAGGAGCTGGTTGAGGCTGAGGTTCAACCTTAGGTTGCTCTTCTTCCTCTTCTTCATTAGCGGCGAATAAATCAACAGTTTGAATACGTGGTTGTTCTTCTGGAATTTCCACTTCTTCGATTTGTTTATCTTCATCGACTTGATAGAAGTCTTCTCTCATTTCGCTGACTTTGGCTTTGGCCATATCATCTAAGAAAGAATCACAATATTTATTTAAGAATTTATAGACATAGTCAACAAAATATGTGACATCAGCGGTCTTTTGCACTTCCACATAAACACGAGCGCTTTCTTCTCTTGGAAGGACTAATAGTCTTTCTAATGGAAGAGAGACAACGGTATCACCAAACGCTTCATGGGCTAAAACAGCTTTCGCCATCAATAAGGCCACTTCTTCAGAGTATTTAGCGAATGGTTTAACATAGTTAATATAGAAGAATGTGATCATCGCTTTTAACGATGTTGGTAATGTGCTAGAGGAAATGAATGTGAATAAACCATTCATCATTGGGCCAATAAGAGTGACAGGAGCGGAAGTATAAACACGGTCAATTAAGACACGGTTTTCAGGATTTCTATCTTCACTGCTTCTATAGAAGGTGGTTAATTCTTCTGTACCAAGAAGCTTAGCGTAGAGTTCCGCGAGGAAATCTTCATCAATAGCGTTGACATAAGCACGCTTAATGTAGTTTAAAGCATTGAGATAGTTAACTAAGAGCATGTTATTAGGAATCGCTGACACTACTTCACCACGTAAAACATTCGCGATAAAATCTTCACCGACACCTAATTGTTCGCTTTCATTAAGAAGATTAACAATCTCTTTTCTAAATGCATAATCAACGTTTTTAGCTTCTTTACTATTAGGCACGAGCATCGCGCATTCGCGGTTCACCCTAATGAGTTTGACTTCTAAGTTATTGACTAAGCTATTGATTGCTGGACAGCCACAGAATAAGAGCATGTTCTTTTCAATAGTTCTGATTGTTAAATAATGATAAAAGTGTGAGCGATAAGATAAAATGTTGCTCCAAAACGGATCGACTGAAGAGACTTTTAATTCACGGCCAACCTCTAATTTGGTCGCGTATTTGTCTTCAGTGAAACGCATTGCATAATCGTTTCCTGCCATAAAAAATACCTCTATATACCATTATGATACAAGAAGTAATTTTTATTTACAATAATTTATTCTAAAAAACTACTAATTTTAAACTAGTTATCTTCTTCCTCATCGATGGAAAGAATGGACATAAATGCTTCTTGTGGAACCTCAACGGAGCCAACTTTCTTCATTCTCTTCTTGCCTTCTTTTTGTTTTTCTAGAAGTTTCTTCTTACGAGAAATGTCACCACCATAGCACTTCGCTAAAACGTCTTTTCTCACCGCTTTAACATCGCATCTAGCAATGACCTTGCCACCAATGGCCGCTTGAAGTGGAATCTCAAATTGTTGACGTGGAATGACAGTCTTTATCTTACGAATAATACCTAAGCCACGATGATAGCCATCTGGGCGATAGATAATGCTGCTAAGAGCGTCCACTACTTGACCGTTAAGTAAAATATCAAGCTTCACTAAATCCGCGCGCTTATAATCGCTGAAATCATAGTCAAATGAGGCATAGCCTTTAGTGTAGCTTTTGAGTTTATCAAAGAAGTTATAAACGATTTCACTTAATGGTAGTTCATAGGTTAAGACCATACGTGTATCATCGAAGTAATCTAAGTTCTCATAGATACCTCTTCTTTCACGGCATAATTCCATGATTGGGCCAATATATTCTTTAGGAGTCATGATGTTAGCTCTAATATAAGGCTCTTCAATAAATGAGATCTTACTAGCGTCAGGTAACTTACTTGGGTTATCAAGATTGATAACTTCTCCATCCGTCATATGGACTTTATAAATAACTGATGGAGCAGTAAGAATCAAATCGAGATTATATTCTCTTTCTAATCTCTCTTGGATGACATCCATATGCAATAAGCCTAAGAAACCACATCTAAAACCAAAGCCTAAGGCTTGGGATGTTTCCGCCACAAATTGTAATGAAGCATCATTAAGTGTTAATTTCTCTAAAGCGTCTTTTAAGGCTTGATAATCATCACTATCGACTGGATAAAGGCCACAGTAGACCATTGGGTTCATAATGCGGTAACCTGGTAAAGCTTCTTTCGCGGGATTATCCACTAAAGTGACAGTATCACCAGGATGGACATCTTTAATGTCCTTAATCTGCGCAGCGATGTAACCGACTTGTCCGGCTTCTAAGACATCGGTCTTAATTTCTTTAGGGGTTCTGATACCAAGTTCGATGACTTGATATTCTTTACCCGCTTGCATAAGGCGAATCTTATCGCCAACTTTAACACTACCATCTTTGATTCTCACTAAAACAATAACCCCACGATAAGGATCATAATAACTATCAAAGATAAGGGCTTTTAAAGGTGCTTTTAAATCACCGTTGGGAGCAGGAACGCCTTTCACTATGGCTTCTAATAATTCATGAACGTGTAAACCTGTTTTAGCGCTGACTTCGACAGCTTCATCACATGGAATACCAATCTTCTTTTCGATTTCTTGTTTGGCCATTTCCACGTTAGCGGATGGTAAATCAACTTTGTTGATAACAGGCAAAATCTCTAAGTCATTATCAACTGCAAGATAGGCGTTAGCAAGGGTTTGCGCTTCTACACCTTGTGTGGCATCCACGACTAATAATGCGCCTTCACAGGCGGCTAATGAGCGGGATACTTCATACGTGAAGTCGACATGTCCAGGAGTATCAATGAGATTGAAGATATATTCTTCACCATCATCGGCTTTATAGGACAATGTGACGGCATTAAGTTTAATTGTGATACCTCTTTCTCTTTCTAAATCCATAGAGTCGAGAATTTGGTCTTTCATTTCTCTCAGTTCCACCGCGCCAGTCAATTCTAAAATACGGTCCGCTAAAGTGGACTTACCATGATCAATATGGGCGATGATAGAAAAATTTCTAATTTTCTTTTGAGAGAAATCCATAGATTAATAACTTGATGTAGACGACATTGATGATGAGGATGATGTGGCGTTATTAATCGCTTCACTGACCGTTGGTAATAAGAAGAAAAATACTACCACAGAGACAATCGTTGCTAACGTAACGATTAAAAGTGTTAATGAATACCACTTTTTGCCAACGCCCTTTAAAAGGACGATTTCAAATGGCAATGAGACAACGCCTGCGACAATCGCAGCGATGCCAAGCATAATGCTGTAAATAAAGATGAAAATGCCACCGATTGCGTCACCAAAGGTTGTTTCACCTTTAAATAAGATACCCATGCTACATAATTCGACATAGGCTTGGAAAGCGAATAATGAAAACGCTAATGTGACAAAGATGCATGCAAATACAAGCATGACTTTACTAGTTTTGGTCATTTTGATCTCCCTCTTTTTCTGACTCAACTATTTCAGCTTCTTGTTCACTGACAACTTTGGCTTCTTCCTCAGCTTTGGCCATATCTTCGATTTCTAATAGACCAGGGACTGGTTTAAAGAAATGATAGATGCTTTCAAATAAATAGCAGGCGCTTAAGTAAAAAAGCACAATTGGTACACCATAACGATAAACATTAGAATTACCCGCTGGGTTAGTGACAAAGCAATAAATATCAAAACTGATTAAGTATAAACCTGCTGGTAAATGTAAACATTTATCAATTAAGGCAATCTTCGGTCTTCTTTTCTTAGAAAATAAAGCCCAGAAGAAATCTATCGTTAACCAAGTACCACCAAAGATGGTCACCCAGTTAAAGATCTTACTGCGGACATCATTACCACCCATCACACCAGTGATTCTAAGAATGGCAATGACTAAAAATAAAACAAAAAATAGCATTAACTCACCACTATAGATGAGTTTAGCTTTGGTAATCATATCTAATTTCTTTTTCATGCCCACTATCTTAACATTAAATATTTATTTAATAAAGAAGTCTTGTAAAATATCGCTTACTTCCTTAGGGGAGAAGGCGACTTCATATTTCCGCCACTCACTCTTAAATAAGTCACGATAATCATTAGTGAGATATCTTTCATCAATGAGTAAAACTGCTCCTCTATCGGTCTCGCTTCTAATGACTCTACCCAAAGCTTGCATGACTTTATTCATGCCTGGATTTAAATAGGCATAGTTATAGCCAGATTGCTCTTTAGAGTCATAATATTTCATAATTTGGTCAC
>CAMVBL010000082.1 GCA_947165725.1 uncultured Caryophanales bacterium
ATCTTTTGCTCAGTGTTAGGATAGATACGATACTTATAAGCAATTCTTTTCATAAAAATATTGAGATAAATAAAAGGGGACAATAAAACAAAATCCTTGTTCCATCTTTTCCCCTACATCCTTATCCTATTAATATTATATCAATTTATTGATATATTCTCAACAAATATTTGCTGTTTTATACAGATATTTACTTGTTTTTATGAGCATTTATAATTAGCAATTCATCCCCCACCTATAGAGGTAGCCATCGAGCAGTTCTTGTCGATGTGGGGGACTTCTTGCTAAAATATGTTAATAAATATTATTGGTATTCAATAAACGAAAGGAATTATCTAATATGCAACAAGTAAGCATTAGAAATAAGTGGGTTTCTTTAAGAGGTGGCTCCTACGTTAAGGACATGGAGGAAAGAGATGTCTTTTATGTGAAAGGCAAATTTTGGACTGTCACTAGAAAGAAATTTGTCCAAGATATGGAAGGCAACTTACTATACACAGTAAGAAACAAATTCTGGACATTCTTTGTGAAAAAAGCCATGGTCTATGATAAAGATGGTAACCAAGTAGCGTTCATTAGAAGGAAATTCTGGTCTGTCCATGACCGTTATTTCGTCCAATCTTCATTAGGCAATTTAGAAATTACTGGAAATATTTTAGGATTCGATTATCATATTATCCTTGACGGTAAAGAAATCGGACACGTTGCAAGGAAGATTTCTTTAAGAGATTCATTCGTCTTATCTTTAGAAGATGGCTATGACTTATCGTTCTTTGTGGCCTTTGTGATTGCGATTGATAACATCACAGACCAAAGAAATCAAGAAGCGTCAAGCAGTTATTAATATGGCGAGAATTAAACGTTATTGTGGTAATTACATCCTCGAAATTAATGGGGATAAAATTCAAGAATACTGTGGACCATATTTGTACCAAATCAGTAATGGAAAGCTACAAAAATACTGCGGTAATTATCTTTATGATATAAGCACTGATAAAATCCAACGTTATTGTGGTAATTATCTTTTAGTGTTTGATGGTAGAAGAATCCAACGTTACTGTGGTAACTATATTGCCGAAGTTGAAGGCAATAAAATCAAGCAATACTGTGGTCCATATCTCTATGAGATTGAAGGTTTTCTCAGCAATGAGCAAATGAAGGCGTTAATTGCCATCTTATTTGCCTAAAAGGAATGATTATGAACAAATACATGAAAATGGCTATTAACGAAGCCAAAAAAGGCATTAGAAACGGACATGGTGGTCCTTTCGGTGCGGTGATTGTTAAAAACGATGAGGTTATCGCTAAAGGACATAACCAAGTTGTTAAAAACAACGATCCAACTTGTCATGGTGAAATCATGGCAATCCATAAAGCCTGTAAGAAATTAAACACTTTTGATTTAAGCGGTTGTGAAATCTACACAACTGGTGAACCATGCCCAATGTGTATGGCCGCGATATTATGGGCAAACATTGAAAAGATTTATTATGGCTGCAATATCTTAGATACCGAAGAAATCGGTTTCAGAGATAAGAAGTTCTACGAACAATTTGAAAATCGTGAACAATTAATTCACGAATTAGATCGTAAAGAATGCCTCAAATTATACGGGGAATACAAACGTATTAGTGATAAGGTTAATTATTAATGAAAAAATTTTTCGCCGACTTAGGTAAAGGCATTAAGTCTGTTTTTAAAGGCCCTGCTTCTAAAGACAACTTATTCGCATTAGATAATCGCGTGCCAATTGGTAGTGCGATTCCTTTCGGTTTGCAGCATATTCTAGCGATGTTTGTCGCTAATATTACCCCAATCATTATTGTCTTTGCGGCGATTGGCCTATTAGATAGTGAATTAGGTGTTCAAGCTTTATTAGGCGCTGTCTTTATGGCGGGTATCGGCGCTATTGCTCAATTATTAATAGGTGTGAGATTACCTGTTGTATTAGGCACATCATTTACCTTTGTGCCAGTATTATTAACTATCGGTACAAGTACCGCTGCCGCTAGTGATTCAGTAACGGCTTATTATACAATTCTTGGTTCCATTATATTTGGTGCCTTATTTGCGATAGTCTTCTCACTCTTTTATAGATGGTGGGGCAAGCTCATTAAACCAATCGTTCCAGCGATTGTGGTCTTGGGTGTTGGCCTATCTTTATTAACCAGTGGTGCGAATAGTTTTTTAGGTGGCACGACTGTTATCACAAATATCATTAATACAGGGGAAACTGGTACACCTGTCGCTTATTTTTGCTACATCATCGTTGCTTTAGCGACATTAATTACTTCATTATTATGGTCAATATTCATGACAGGCGTATGGAAAAATCTTAATGTAGTCGTCGGTATTATTGTGGGCTATATTTTGAGTTGTTGCTTCCCTGGAATGATTAATTTTAATGGTCTTGCGATTACTGAATTTGTTGGTTCACATGGTGTCATTGATTATCCACATTTAATCAATATCACTCGAATTAGATTTGAACTTGTGCCATGTATCTTAACTTCAATCTGCTTTATTGCCACGACAATAGAGGCTATCGGTAACACCGATACAACCGCGAAGATTGCTTTAGGAAGAAAAGCCACTGCTCGTGAAATTAATGGTGGTCTTATCATCTATGGCGCTAATAGCGCGATTGCCGCTTTATTCGGGGCTTTCCCATTAACTATTTATGCCCAAAACGTTGGTATTGTTTCACAAACCAAAGTGACAAATCGTTTCACAATCTTTTTAGGTGCAGCATTCTTAGTCATTGCCAGCTTCTTCCCACCAATTGCTAATTTCTTATTTACCATCCCTGATGCTGTTATCGGTGGCTCGATGGTTATCTTATTTGGTTCCATTGCCATTATTGGTATGAAATCAATTTCAGAAATCGGCTGGAGTGATAAAAATATCACAATCACCGCTTTAAGTATTTGTCTTGGCTTTGGTATGACCATCGCTACAGTCACAATCGGTGAAGGCACCGCTATGTCATTAAATATCTTTAAAGCACTAGGAGTTTCTTGGCTAGGCGATATGTTATCTAATAATGTTCTTAATATGTTTATCATTGCCTTTATTCTTTCTTGGATTCTTCCAGAAGATATGCAAATCCACTTATTTCATAAGAAAGAACAGCAATAATCAAAATTAAATAGACAAATGGACTAGGAATGTAACCTAGTCCTTTATTGTGCTTTTTAATGCCAGGTGGTATTATTTTTCGTATGAAAATCGGAATTATCGGAGCGGGTGCTTCTGGCGCTTTCTTAGCAATTAGACTTAAGGAGAATAATCCTTCTTTTGACATCACTTTAATTGAAAGAAATGACAAGATCCTTAAGAAAGTCTTAGTCACTGGTAACGGCAGATGTAACTACGCTAATATGGGCGACTTAGTAGGTAAGTACAATAATGAGCTTGCTAATAAGTTACTTAAAGAATTCAAACCACAAGATATAGTGGCTATTTTCGATAAGTACGGCATCCATCCAACTTATCTAGATGAATTAGTCTTCCCAACCTCAATGAGCGCGCAAACGGTCGTTTTAATGCTTTCTAAAAAGATTGAAGAATTAGGCATTAAAGTCAAGCTTAATGAAAGCGTCATAGATTATCAAAAGAAAGATAACAAGTTCTACGTTAAAACTAATGAGAATGAATATATCTTTGATAAGTTAGTAATTTCCGCTGGTGGATGTGCTTATCCACAGCTAGGAACAGATGGCACATTATTAGATATCTTAAAAAAGAAAGGCTATAAGATTGAAACCTTATCACCTTCTTTAAGTCCAATTAAAACTAAAGAAAACACTAAAAAGATTTCTGGTCAACGCGCTAAAGGTAGAGTCACATTATTAAGTAATAATGAAGAAGTCTATAAAGAAGATGGAGAAATCTTATTTAAGGATGATGGTATAAGTGGCATCGTTATCTTAAACATGTCCGCTAGAATCAATCGCTTAAACGATAAAAAGAATATCAAATTAGTAGTGGATCTCGCCCCTAATTCCAAAGCAATTAAACAAGATCAATATTATGAATATGTCGCCCCAAAGATTGCAGAATATCTATTAATGAATAATTTAGATATCCATCATCTAGTTTTCTCATTCAAAGATTTCTATGAATATAAAATCGCTGAAGTGAGCCATGGTGGTCTTTCTTTAAGTGAAGTTAATGATTCTTTACAGTCAAAGAAAGAAAACGGTCTATATTTCACTGGTGAAGTATTAGACATTGATGGCATGTGTGGTGGCTATAACTTAATGTTCGCATTCGCGTCCGCTGAAAAAGTGAGTAAAGCTCTAGGAGAGTAAGTATGTATCAACATGAATTTATTATTTCTAATAACGATGTCGATTATCGTTTTACCTTAAAGCCCGCTAATCTATATCGTTTATTTCAAGACGTTGCCCTTAAGGCAACAGAATCAGTGGGTTCTGATTCTATTACATTATCTAAAAGAGGTATTGACTGGGTCATTACTAGAATGGATGTGGAAATAAGCAGATTACCACGCTGCAACGAAAAGATCACAGTGTGTACATATCCTGGTAAAGATATGGCAATGTTATATCCGCGTTACTTCTTCATCAAAGATGAAAACAATAACGTTATCGTAAAAGCCTCATCTATTTGGGCTCTTATAGACGCTAAAACTAGACGCGTGGTCGTTGATAAAGATGTCATTAGTAAACTTCCACCTGAAACGAGTGAATATGAACTACCTTTGCCAAGTAAAATCGTTGCTAGTGAAGATAATATCCAAATCGAAACAAGAAAGATTCACTACAGTGATTTAGACTTCAATTGTCATATGAATAATGTTCGTTATGTTGAATTATTAATGGACACTCATGACTTTGAATTCTATAAGACACATCGTCCAAGTTTCATCTCGTTAAATTACATTAAAGAAATCAAAGAAAACGAAATGGTCACTGTTTACAGTGATAGAAATAATCCAGAAACCATTGAAGTCAAAGTCGATGGTGGCACTTCCTTCTTAGGAAAAGTGACATTCGTAGAAGAGTAAAAAAGGAGCAATTCTGCTCCTTTTGTTTTTGATTAATCAAAGCCTTATTTTAAGACAACTTTATGGAAGGCTTTTTTACCTTTCTTGATTTTGATTGGT
>CAMVBL010000083.1 GCA_947165725.1 uncultured Caryophanales bacterium
GAGAATAGATGTTTAACAAGTTCTTGGTAGGTCATATGAATATTATAGCAAATAAAAATCCCCATTCGGGGATAATTATTAACTACTGGTGGGTACTGACGGGATCGAACCGCCGACCTTCTGTACGTCAAACAGATGCTCTCCCAGCTGAGCTAAATACCCAATTTTGCTGGTGCCGACTACAGGAATTGAACCTGCAACCCACTGATTACGATTCAGTTGCGCTACCAGATTGCGCCAAGTCGGCAGGTCTGATTCTCTTTAAGTCGCTTAAATATAATAGTAAAAATTAAAATAAGTTGCAACAATAAATTATCTTTTTAATTTATGTGAGATTGATTAAGCCTTTTTCTTTTGTGGTACTGGAGAGAAAACAAAGGATAATTTTTCTTTTTTGCATATTCTTTGAATAGCAAATTTACCTTGTGTCATCGCAATTGGTAGACCACCAGGACCTTGTAACCATTGTCCAGATAAGTAGAAGTTTTTTAAGCCTCTAAGAAGACCACTATGGGCAAACATCGCATCTCTTTTGGAGAATAAGAAGCTCATATAAACACCATTAGAGGTATTCACATAATGGTTAAATGTGTATGGAGTGGAAACATCTAGTGTTTCTAATTCACCGATATCTGGAAGTTTCTTAAGAATTCTAGATTTCACTTCTTCAGCGATTTCTTGTTTAATCTTTAGATACATCGCTCTATTCTTAGATAACTTTCTCCAATATGGATAATCAACGTTACTTTGGTCAACCATCACAGAAAGAACGGTTTTATCGCCTCTAGTGAATGTTTCATCATAAGCATAACTACGAATAGTTAAATGATTAATATCATTACCAGCGACGTTAAATGGTTCGCATTCAAAAGTATATGGAATTGGTAAGTTATTGTTCTTTTTAACAGAGAAGTGCATTAACATGCAGCTTGGAGCTTGATGTCTGACTGGATCATCAAAGCGTTTTTGGAAAGCTGGGAACTTATATTGGTCTCTCAATAATCTCTTTAAGGTGTAGTTTGTATCTAAGCAAGAAACAACATAGTCCGCTTGATATTCTTCACCGTTGATAAGTTTAACACCCTTAGCCACACCATTATCGATAATGACGCTATCGACATTAGCGTTCAATTTTAAAGTACCACCTAAAGCGATGAACTTTTCTTTCATACGTTCCACCATTGGTTTAGATGCACCAACTGGGATGCCACCATCACCCATAACCACAGTGGCGTAGCTATAAATCATGGAGAATAAATTACCTTCACCGATTTGAGCTTTGGTTAAGGCAAATCTAATAGCAGGTGATTTAAATTTCGCAGCGAATTCTTCGCATGAAATAAACATGGTCTTTAAATAGGATGGCCAGACTGATAAGACTTTCATGCCTAAGCCAATCTTACGATTTAATGGAATCATGCTTAAAGGCAAGTCTAAAGGTAGTTCCACTTTAGTGAAGTCTCTGACCATCTTAAAGAATTTATGAATCATCTTGGAGTCAACTGGTGAAATCTCTTTCCACTCTTTTTCAGCGCGATCTAAATCTCTCCATAAGGTAACCTTTTGGCCTTCATATTCAAAAGTACCCCAAGATGGAAGATATAAAATATCATCTTGGCTTCTAAAGGCATTAACATTCTTCCACATCTCGTTTAAAAATGTGCCTTCTTTAGTGCCTGTTAACCAGTGAACACAGCCATCAAGATAGAAACCTTTTCTATACCAGCCTGTGCACATACCACCGACTGACGGGTTCTTTTCTAATAAGATAGCGTGAAAACCATGCTGTTCTGCATAAATGCCTGCAGATAAACCAGCCACACCGGCACCGATAATAACAATACGTTTTTCGTTTTGCATGCTTAAATGATAATAGTTAATCAAAATTTAAGCACACTACTATAAAAATATCTAACTCTACTGAGAGGAGAGAATATTATCTACTAACTTTTCTCTTTATAAAGAGAACTAAGGCCACTATTTCGTGTACAACGAGTGGGGCTACGCTTAATGCGAGCACGATACCCCAGTGCGCAAGGTCTAATGGCTCGCATTTAAAGAATGCGCTTAAGCCCGGAATATTAACAACTGCTACTTGTAATAAGATGCCTAAAGCAAAGGACAACCATAACAACCAGTTCTTGCTGAAGAAGTTATGAATAAAGGACTTCTTAACGGAAGTCATACCTAACATATGGAAGAGTTCTGATAAGGATAAAACACAGAACGCAGCGGTTTGAGCTTGCATACGAATTTTTGCATCATTAGTTAATACTTCAGCGATTTGTTCTAGTGATTGAGCATGGCCTTCAAAGATTGGGATCATTAAGAAGGCAAAGACTGTGGTAATGGTAATTAATAAACCATAACCAAATGTCACCCAATAACCACCTCTAGAGAATAATGATTCTTTAGGATTACGTGGCTTATCATCCATGATGCCACTTTCTTTTTCGTCAGCGCCTAGAGCAACGGCAGGTAAGGAGTCGGTAATTAAGTTCACCCATAAGATATGGATAGCCAGTAATGGCGTTGGCAAATTATGATCCACTAGGAAGAGAGACATTATAACAACAGCGAACATCGCTAAGACTTCGGCAATATTTGTGGATAATAAGAATAAGACTGTTTTCTTGATGTTGGTATAAATACCACGACCTTCTTCCACCGCTTTTTCAATGGAAGCAAAGTTATCATCAGTTAAGACCATATCAGCAGCGCCTTTAGCAACGTCAGTACCGGTGATACCCATCGCGATACCAATATCAGCGGCTTTTAAGCTTGGTGCATCGTTAACGCCATCACCAGTCATCGCAGCGATATTGCCATTCGCTTTAATCGCGGTCACGATTTGGACTTTATTTTCAGGAGAAACACGAGCAAAGACATGCACGGTCTTGACCTTTTCTTGTAATTCTTCTGGTGTTAAAGCATCAATTTCATCACCACTTAAGGCTTCACCATTTTCATCAGCGATACCTAATTCTTTAGCAATTGCTAAAGCGGTTGTCTTATGGTCACCAGTAATCATGATGGTTGTAATACCCGCTCTTTTGAAGATAGAAACAGCGTTCTTACATTCTGGTCTTGGTGGGTCAATCATACCCACTAAACCAACGAAGACTAGGTTTTCTTCTTTTAATTCATCAGCGTATGTATAAGCAAGACCTAAAACACGAAGGGCATCCACTGCCATTGTGTCAGAGGCTTTCATAATGTTTTCTTTATCTTCTTTGGTAATCTTTCTTTCTTTACCATTGATTAAGATTCGATCAGCGACTTTTAAGATTGAGTCAATCGCACCTTTGGTGAAGATAATCTTTTTACCTTCATAAGCGTGTTGAGTGGACATCATCTTACGAACAGAATCGAATGGATATTCATTAATACGTGGAGCGATCTTTTCTAAATCACCTTTATGTTGATTCATCTTATTAGCGTATTCCACTAAAGCGATTTCAGTTGGATCACCATAAACGCCATCATCAACAGAGGCATTAGAACAAAGGGATAAACCCATTGATAAGAATTTATAATCATCAGTGAAGATTTCTTCTCCGCCCACTAACTTCTCATTTAAGTAAGCACGCACCACTGTCATCTTGTTTTGTGTTAATGTACCAGTCTTATCGCTACAGACCACACTAACAGCACCTAATGTTTCAACAGATGGCAATTTACGCACAATGGTATTGGCTTTGACCATCTTTTGAACACCTAAAGCCAAGACAATTGTGACAACAGCAGGTAAACCTTCAGGAACAGCAGCGACCGCTAAGGAGATAGCAAACATGAAGTTGTCAATAATGCCACTAAGCCAACCTTTGCTACCACCATTGCTCTTAGCTAAATCAATGATTTGTACACCAAAGATAATTAGAACAATAATGATTGTTAAAATACCAAGGAACTTAGATAACTTAGCAAGTTGTTTTTGAAGTGGAGTTGTATCATCGTCGCCTTCGGAAAGCAATTTAGCAATCTTACCTGTTTCAGTATCGATACCAGTTCTAACAACAATACCTTCACCGCGGCCGTACACTACTGGGGTGGACATATAGACCATATTGACTCTATCGCCAACACCAACTTCATCGCTAAAAACAATATTAGCGTCTTTTTCCACTGGTAATGATTCACCAGTTAATGATGATTCATCAGTTTTTAAGTTAATAGCCTCAATTAAGTGAAGATCTGCTGGAACGGTTCTACCTTCTTCTAAGATGACAATATCACCGACCACTAGTTCTTCCGCTTTTAATTCAACGAGTTTACCATCACGTCTCACGACACATGTTGGCGAAGACATCTTTTTAAGAGCTTCTAATGATTTTTCCGCTTTGTTTTCTTGAACAGTACCAATAATTGCATTGAGTACACAGACCGCTAGAATAATTGCAGGGTCACTGACGATTTCCATCGTTGTAGGTTTCTCGGTTATAGATGGTGAGAAAAGCTGATACAAGGAAATCGCTACGCTTAATAAAGCGGCCGCTAAAAGGATGAAGATCATTGGGTCATTGAACTGACCTAAGAACACTAAAAAAAGCGGGGTTTTCTTTTTCTCTGGTAATTTGTTAGGCCCATATTTAATGAGTCTTTCACCAGCTTCTTGGCTAGTTAAACCTTGCTCAACATTACTATCAAGTTCTTGCAAGACTTCCTTAGCGCTTTTTGTTTCAAACATATACTTGTCCTCCAAAAAGTTTTCTAGCGTCTTGCTCATACACTGGTTAGTCCCGGGTTATTCACCGTGTTGACGAGATTCTAACTTCGCTACTCCCGCTTATATATTTAATATGTTTTGTGCTAAGCACATTAATAATGTTATATGAGTATTACTTAAAAGTAAATTATTATTCCAAATATAAGGATTTGAGTTTATCAATATCAACACCTAGGGCTTCTTTGATGTAATTAAGTGTACCACCATAGTGCTCTTTCATAGCGTTAATTGCGGAGTTCATATATTCCACTCTCGTGGAGAAAACATCAATTAAACTTTGTTTATATTCTTCATTATAGAAAGGAAGATATTCCACTTTTCTTAGCATCATCTCAGCGCGCTTTTCCAT
>CAMVBL010000084.1 GCA_947165725.1 uncultured Caryophanales bacterium
ACTTAGATGTCGAATACATTCCATGTGGCTCTTTAACTGTGGCCTTAGAAGAAGAACAATTAGAAACTCTTAAAATGCTTCAAGAACGTTCTAGAATTAATGGTGTTCCTGTTGAACTTCTTAGCAAAGAAGAAGTCTTAAAATTAGAACCAAATATCAACCCAGAAGTTAAAGGTGCTTTATATGCGCCTACCGCGGGAGTTATTGACCCATTTAATTTAGTGGTCCACGCGATGGAAAACGCGATTGATAATGGTGTAACTTTCTTAAGAAATCATGAAGTTAAAAATATTAAAAAAGAAAACGACTACTTTGTAGTCAACACTAATAAAGAAGATTTATACGCGCGTATAGTTATTAACGCCGCTGGTGTTAAAGCTGATAAGATTGCTTCTATGATTGAAGAAATCGATTGGGCTATTACTCCAAGAAAAGGCGAATACTATTTATTAGACCACTATAAAGCAGGCTTAGTTAATAGAACAATCTTCCCATTACCAAGTAAGAAAGGTAAAGGTATCTTAGTTTCTATTACCTCATCTGGTAACTACATTGTTGGTCCAAGTAGTGAATTAGCAGATCCTGATGATTTATCTACTGACGCTCCAACATTGGCCAATATCAAAGCTTCAGCCTCCTTAATGGTGCCTTCTATTCCATTTAAAGAAACAATTAGAGTCTTCTCTGGTTTAAGAGCAACTTGCACTCGTCACGATTTCATCGTGGAACACGCAAAAAGCGAGAGAAACTTCATCAATGTCGCTGGTATTGAATCTCCTGGCTTTGTAAGCGCTCCTGCAATCGCACAATATGTCGTTAATGAATTAATTAAACCAGTGATGAAGTTAGAAAATAATCCTTCGTTTAATCCAAAAGTTAAACCATATCACCGTATGCATTATTTAATTGAAGAATCACAAATTCAAACTATTAAAGAGAATAGTGATTTTGGTGAAATTATTTGTAACTGCGAACATATCTCTTTAGGAGAAATTAAAGAAGCTTTATCTAGAAGCTGCCCTCCAGTCTCTATTAAAGGCGTTAAAAGAAGAACAAGAGCGGGTTTTGGCAAATGCCAAGGTGGTTTCTGCCAACCTAAGATTCTCTTATTGCTCGCTAAACACTATGGTGTTTCTCCAACGGAAATACCATTAAATGAAGATGGTAGTTATATCATTGATCACTTAATCAAGGAGGCTAAATAATTATGAGACAAATTGATTTAGTGGTAATTGGTAGTGGCGCGGCTGGTATGGCCGCCGCCATTGAAGCCAAGAAAAACGGTGTTAATGATTTATTAATCTTAGAAAAAGATGAAAAGTTAGGTGGTATCCTTAACCAATGTATTCACAATGGTTTTGGTTTAACCGAATTTAAAGAAGAATTAACTGGTCCAGAGTATTTACAAAGATTTGTGGATGAAGTTAAACGTTTAGAAATCCCGTATAAACTAAACGCCCAAGTCATTGACTTAACAAAAGATAAAGTTATTACTTATTCTTCTAAAGAAGATGGTTTAGTTAAACTTCAAGCTAAAGCCATTATTATGGCCACAGGTTGCTATGAAAGAAATGCTGGCGCAATTATGCTTCCAGGTGATAGATGTAGTGGCATTATTACTGCTGGTACAGCTCAACGCTATTTAAATATCAACGGCTTAATGGTTGGTAAACGTGTTGTCATTCTTGGTAGTGGTGATATCGGCTTAATTATGGCAAGAAGATTAACACTAGAAGGCGCGAAAGTCTTATGTGTTAGTGAAATCATGCCATATAGTGCGGGCCTCAATCGTAATATCCAACAATGTTTAATCGACTATGATATTCCTTTATATCTATCTAGAACAGTATCTAAAGTTATTGGTAAAGATAGACTAGAAAAGGTCATCTTAAGCGCAGTGGATGAAAACCTACAAATCATTCCAAATACAGAAATGGAATTTGAATGTGATACACTCATCCTTTCTGTTGGTTTAATTCCATATGTTTCATTGCTTAACTATATTGATTGTCCAATTAGTTCCACAAAAGGTGCAGTTGTTAATCAATATATGGAAACAATGATTCCTGGTATCTTTACCGCAGGTAACTGTTTACATGTCCATGACGTTGTCGACTTTGTTAGTCAAGAAGCTCGACTTGCGGGCCGTTCAGCCGCTTTATATTTAAGAAACGAAATTGATAATAACGAAAAGAAAATCGCCATTAAACCTGGACAAAATATATCCTACGTTTTACCACAATTTGTCTTAGAAAATAGTGTGGATGATATCACCTTTAAATTCAGAGTGAGAAAACCACTTAAAGATCAAGTTGTGATGATTAGAAGTGGCGAAACAGTTTTAGGCAAAGTTGTTAAACCTGCTTTAATCCCATCAGAAATGGTGATGGTCAATTTAGGTAAAGATAAATTACAAGAAGTGAAAGATGAAATCGTCATCTCCGTGGAGGACCGCTAAATGAAAGATTTAACATGTATTGTTTGTCCTAGAGGCTGTCGCTTACACGTCGATGATGACATGAACGTCACGGGAAATTTTTGCTCACGTGGTGCACAATATGCCATCAGCGAGTTCACCAATCCTGTGCGTACAATCACAACATCCATTAGAGTGACAAATCGTCCTTACACTTTAGTGTCTGTTAAAACCACTAATCCAGTTCCTAAAGATAAAATCTTTGCGGTCATGGAAGAGATCGATAAACTAACCGTTGAAGCACCAACAAGAATAGGTGACATCGTTAAAAAGAACATCCTTGGTCTAGATAGTGATATTGTTATCACTAAAAATATCGACTAATTAAATAGCCTAAGTATTTGCTAAAAATTAGCAAAGTAGTCATTTTGTAAACTGCTTATATCTTTTAATATTAAAAACTTAAAGGTATAATATCTTTAAGTTGAAACATACTAATGAAAGGAGAACGCTGTGGAAGACATTATTAAGGTGTCCGCTTTAGGCGGGCTAGATGAAAATGGCCGTGACTGTTATGTGATTGAAATCAATAATGATATCTTTGTTATTGATGCTGGTTTAGCCTTACCTGATAAAACTATTCCTGGTGTCGACTACCTTTTAGCAAACGCTCAATATCTTATTAATAATAAGGATAGGGTAAAAGCGTATATTATGACTCATGCTCATGATGAAAACATGGGTGCTTTAAAATATTTCTATGATGACGCTCCAGCGCCAATTATTTGTACACGCTTTACCAAACACGTTATTGAGACCCAATTCAATTTCAATACATTAAGAATTCCATTAGAATTCAAAGTCATTCCACCAACAAGCGCTTTAGAGATTGCTGGTAGAAAATTGCATTTCTTCCAAACTTCCCATAATGCTGCTTATTCCTTTGGTGTGGCAATCGAAACAAGTAAAGGCAATATTGT
This sequence comes from uncultured Caryophanales bacterium, assembly GCA_947165725.1. Next base: position 3,397 of record CAMVBL010000084.1, read on the forward strand.
CTATACTAGTGACTTTATTGTCGACTATTCAGTTAAAACCCCAGCCTATATCTTTGATATGAAGGCTTTAAGTGTCCTCAGTGAAAGACCAACATTCTTATTAATGAGTGAAAGTAAAGGCGCTAACCACGAAGGTTATTGTTCCCCACATCACCGTGTCACACCTTTAATTGAAAAATACTTTAGTAACGCTAATAAAAGAATCTTCATTGACTGTTTCTGGCAGAACTTCTTCCGTATTAGTGAAATTATTGACTTATGTATTGAAAATAATAAGAAGATTTTCTTCTATAACGATTTCACCAGAACCATCATGAAGATGCTTATGGAATTCAATCCATCTCGTATCCCAATGGATATGATCGTAAGCAAAGAAGACTTATTAAGAGTAAGAGAACAAGAGCTCGTCATATTAATGCTTGGTAAGGGTGAAGAACTCTATCAAGAACTCATCAGAGTAGTGGATGGCACTAACGAAGACAAACGTATCCGTTTAACTAAACGCGACATCTTCATCAATGCTGGCTTACCGACACCAACATTAGAAACAATCGCGACACGTAGTATTGATTACCTCTATCGTACAGGTGCAGAGGTTGTATGGATTAAAAAGAATCAAATTACCGCCATGCACCCAAGACAAGATGACTTAAAATTCTTCTTATCTGTTTTAAAACCAAGATACTATTTACCAGTTCGTGGTAACTTCATTAACTTAATGGCTAACGCTAAATTAGCGTTATCTATGGGTATTGGCTTAAATCACACCAATGTGTTTATCTTAGATAATGGCATGCAACTTTGCTTTAATGAATTAGGTAGACCATCAATCTTGCCTAATAACCCCGCTATTATGCCAACTCACCCAATCTTAGTTGATGGTAGTGGCGTTTCTACTAACGTCGCGGAAAATATCGTTAACGACCGTCGTCAATTATCCGTTGATGGTGTGGTCGTGATTGCCGTCACCGTTTCTTTAGAAGAAAAACGCATTATCGCTGGTCCGGACTGTCAGATGAGAGGATTTGTCTACGTCAAAGAAGCTGAACCTCTTCTTAAATCAGTGGCCAATATCTTCGTTGATGAAGTGACAACCGCTTTATCGGTTAACAACACCGACTTCGAAGAAATTAAGGCCAATGCTCAAGAAAGAATACGTCGCTTCATTAAACGTGAAAACGGCCGTGAGCCAATGATCATTCCAATCATCGTTACCCGCTAAGAAAAAGCACTGAAAAAGTGCTTTTTATTTTAAAAAACGTTTGTCTTATGCGCACGTAGGCACTTATAATATTAATATGGCAAATAAAAAACCTTTCGTCGCGAACAAGAATCATTTTTATATCTTCATTGGCATAGCCATGTGTCTCATAACTGTCATCTTGTGCCTTAATACAGGTCCAGTTGCCCGTTATGCCGCATTTCCATTTGTCTATGCTTTCGGCGCTCTTTCTTATGCCTTATTTATCGCTGTTGCAGCGTTAGGTTTAAGATTCATCTTTGCTAAGAAATTTATCAAGATCAAATTCAATATTTATTTCTTTGCCTCATTAATCCTTATCATTGCTGGATTTATGTTTTATGCACATTTCCAATCAATGATCGCTCTTAATGAAGGCGAATATTTAGCCTTATCCACAAACACTGAACTAAAGACT
>CAMVBL010000085.1 GCA_947165725.1 uncultured Caryophanales bacterium
CGAGCGTGTGACTGGAGTTCAGACGTGTGCTCTTCCGATCTTAAGAAGCCAGCATAAACAACAGGACTATAACTAGATGAACCAATGTAAACGTAGGCATTTCTAAATGTTAAATTACACATCCAACTACCAGAACCTAATGTTTCGAATAATCCGACATTGTGGAAACCACTATCATAATAGGTAGTTGAGATTCTAAAGTTTTTGAACTCATAGCCATTACCATTTAAATTGCCAACGAATCTGCCTGGAATTGGCGTCCACGAAGAATTGTTGAAATAAATGTTTTGCGCCAATTTATAGTATGCACCCATATTGTTTTCGATATTACGAAGATCTTGTAAGCTTGAGATTAAATATGGGTCATTCGCGACGCCTGTTCCACGACTGACAGGTTTGTTATAAACCATGTCAACAATAAGGTCTTTAATGAACACTCTTTTCTCGTTAAATGTTAAGAATCCAGTTCCACTATCAGTTTTGAGTTCAATGTGTAGGTTTGAATCAAGATACATTATTTCTGCTAGATTGCTTTTGTAGGTTCTATCATAATTAACATCAATAAATTCACCGCTATTAGGCACAGAATATTCGTAATCGTATCCATAGTCTACACCACCTAGGCCTACTTTTACCTTTACTTTGGCATCCCTATCTTTAGCTTTTGCTTTGAATTTTATTCTTATTTGAAGTTCAATAAATCCGTTTTCTTCAAGGGCTGGCAAACTATAGAATTGATTATCATATAGACTAACTTGTCTGTGAAGAGTTGTGTAATTATTATCCCAATAACCAGCAATGAGGTTTTCCTCTCCTTCTGGTGTGACCCTGTATGCATATTTTAGATTATCTTTAAATTCCACTTCATATGCTAAAGAAGTATAGTAATTATCTCTTTCTGCACGATATGTATAGAAAGCATTTTCCAATGCTTGTGCATTACTTTCGGTGTCTTGTGCTCATGTGAGAAGCCACCAAACAGGAATAACTGTATCATACTTAACGCAGACTGGGTGTTCATCAATTGTTGTAGTCCATGAATTTGCTGTACTGAAAATATCATCTAACGAATGAGAAGCTGGTGCCTCAGCGCCGCCATAATATTGGGCAGAATAAGTTTCTCTTGATTGGGAAACTTCAATACCAAACCCTTGAGAAAAAGTGGTTTTAGTACCAACCGTGCCTTTAATCTTGTAAGCGCCGGCATCAAGACCTGCGCCAACTTTTGCCGCCACAGATTCTTTTGTTTCTACACTGTTCTTCATTGCACTCGAAACAATTGAACCGTAGACAGAAGAAGCGCCGCCATAGAAGCCAGACATCACAACATGGGAGCCATATTTTCTGAAAAACGCCTCATAGTCTGACTGATTATTGTTATTAAGAACCGTAGTCAAATCATTCTTGAACAAGGTGGTTAAATGGTTCTTATATAAACTAGTATGGTCTGTGAATAATGGCAAACTATAATAGTATGTTTGTCTATAATAGTTGTAATAATAGAGAGCAGTAGATTCTGACATTGTGTTACTAAAGTCAACACTGAACCCAACTTCAGTTGAAGCTTCTGCCGTGATGCATGAGTATGTAGCTTCTACGCCAACAGAAACAGAGAAACTTGAGCCAACTTGCGTTGTTAGGCTTATTGCGTTTGATTCCATCTTATAATCAGATTTTGTATCTTGTTGAGGATCGAATTCACCATAAGCATATAACTCGTTTAAAAATGTGGTATCAAAGATGTTTTGAGTGTGTTTGACATTATTTTTGTAAGCAAGTGGGCTAGCATCCGCAACGTCTAAACCTTTACCAATTTTATTGCTGAAGTTCTTCTTTTCATTTTGGATGTCTTGTTGGTTAATATCTTTTTGCAAATTCGGATCTTCATCAAGCAATGATCTTTTGGCATAGATTAAGTCATCCTTAGGAAAACTAATATCAACTGAGCCATCCCAAGGTTTTATACGTGGCGTTATATCGCCAAAATCAGCATAGTTTGCATCGGCGGTTTTGCTGTTTAAAGCAACTGCACCGATCAAAGCTAAAGGTATAGTTAAAAATAATAACTTCTTCATATTTTTCCTTTCCTAATAAAGATTAGTTATTTTAAAAAATAATTCGAATTATTCGGAACTTATTGTAGATACGATATTTTTGTAAATCAATAAGCATTTTTTATTTTTAACTGATGCAATCAGAATATTATTACAAAACTCTAAAAATGGAACTATTATGGTCAAAAAAATAGATAATTGATTTCAAAAATTTGTCACAAAATATAGAGTCTATCAAATAAAATTTCGCGAAAAGAAAAACCCCTCCTCCTAGATACACTAGGATTTGGGGTATATTTCATTTATTGGGTTTTAGTTTAGTTATTAACTATTCCGCAGCAGCGGCTTTTTCTTTCTTACGTAAAGCAGTGAAGATAACCGCGAAGCCCCAACCCGCTAAAGCGACTGGGATAACGACTTCGATAACACGGAACATAATCTTCCACCAAGCCATATCATAGCGGATGACGTCGACCTTAAGCGCACAGGAGTTAGCTAATGCGAATAAGTTGTTATGAGCACTTCTTCTCACTAAGTTAGCGTCTTTTGCGTTAGTGGCTTTGACGTATGGAGTGCTATATCTACCACTTGTTTGTAATTTTAATTCTTTATCACCAACAAGGTTGATATCACCACCAGCGTAGAGCATTTGCTTACTATCCATATAGAAGTCTGTATGGAAGTCACAAATGACAGAACCTTGGAAGCCCCATTCTTTTCTTAAGATAGTTGTAACTAAGCGGTAGGAACCACCAGCCCATTCAGTACCGATACGGTTGAAGGAAGTCATTAAGCCATGAGCTTCGCCTTCTTTAACGGCCATTTCGAACGCTCTGAGATAGAGTTCACGCATTGCTTGTTCATCTAACCAAGTAGCGATACCTTTTGTGGATCTGTGTGTTTCTTGGTCGTTAACCGCGAAGTGTTTAACGTTAGCGTAGACGCCTTTTTCAGCAACACCTTTAATGACTCTACCAGCGAATCTACCATTTAAGAATGGATCTTCGGAGTAGTATTCAGTATTACGGCCAGAGAATGGAGAACGGTGTAAGTTAACGCCTGGAGCGTACCAACCTGGATAGGCGATACCACCAGAGGCTTCGTTACCAATTAAACATTCATTACCGATAGCCTTAGCTTGTAAATCAGCTAATTCAACGTTATATGTTTGGGCTAATAAGCATTCTGATTGATAGTAGCAGCAACCATAAATACTTGGGTCACCTAAGAAGCCGACGATACCAGTTGGGCCGTCCGCAGAAGTTGTCTTTGGAACGATAACAACGTTCTTTTCTTCTTCTTCATGTGTTTCTTCATTGACGACTTTCATCTTACGAGTGATGGAAGCTGTTGAATAACAACCATCATTGAATAATGTGAGCATTTCTTCGAATGTGAATTGATCGAGGAATTCTTCCCACATTGGATCATCGTATTTCTTACCTGCCATATCTCTGAGAGTATATTTGACTTCAGCACCCATTGTTGGGACTTTGTCATATGTCTCATCGTTTGTGGTTTCTTGAGATTTTAATTTAGCGAATGTGTCATCATCAAGAGCACGTTCAGCATCAGTAATAGCTTTTGGGAATGTACCGGCGAAGTTATTTCTGGATAAGCTTTCAGCTGGATTCATATGCGCTGTTAATTCTGGGAATAAAACTTCAACTTTATTGCCAGTAACTGGATCTTTATCGATTTGCACATCAGCGGCTAAATTCTTTTTGAATTCACCGAATGAATTATGAGCGTCTGTACCAGCATAGAAGGTATATTCGCCTTTTTCTAATTCATAGCCTTTGAAGCCATTACCGTTTTTGTCTTGAGAATCGAAGCTAGCGAAATCATATGGATTAACAGTAATTTCAACTGTATCTGTTTCGTTCTTCTTTAATTCTTTTGTTTTAGCAAAGCCAACTAAGACTTTGTGAGCTTTTTCAATACCACCGGCGGTATATGGAGCGGAAGCATAGAGTTGAACAACTTGCTTACCAGCGACATTGCCTGTGTTCTTGACTTCGATTTGAACTTTGAAGGTCTTACCATATTCTAAGGCTTCACCTTCTAAAGCAGAAACGTTAGTAATTTCTTGAGAGAATTCTGTATAGCTTAAGCCATAACCGAATGGATAAACGACATTAGCGTTGTACCAGTCTTCACCTTCGAGCTTACCACGTGTTTCATAATACCTATAACCGAGATAGATGTTTTCTTCGTATTCAACAACATAGTAATCGGAAGGACTACCATTTCTTGTGTAGTTATCTGAACCGTTTGGATTTTGGAAAGACTTGTTGCCACCGAAGTTTTGCCATGTTGGGTCATTTTGATAGGCTGTATAAACAGTATCAACTGTATGACCAGATGGGTTAACTGTACCGTTAAGGATTCCACCTAAGGCCATAATACCGTTAGCGCCTGGGCTACCAATATTAATAACGGCGTCGATGTATTTACCGAATTCATTGTATTCAGCAGAGTTGGTTCTTTCATATAAGAAGCCTAAATCGACGTAGTTAGAACCGTTAAGTAAGAGAATAATCTTTTTGAATTTGCCAGAATCGGCAACTTCTTTGATTAATGCTCTTTCAGCATTATCTAATTCAAGATAGTGACGGTTGTCATTATCATAGGCTTGTCTTGGAAGGTCCCAGCCTTCACCAGCGATACGAGAAACAACGATGAGCGCTGCATCGCTATATTGACCATAAGATTGTTTAACAGGATCTGTGTACTTATCATATGAAGCTTCACCTGGGAATAAAGTTGCAACGGCTTTTTGTTGACCAGAAGCATCTTCTAAGCCTGGTTCAGGATCACGAACTTTTTGTTTGCTGTAGAATTTCTCCATTTCAGGGTTAATAGAGAAGCCAGCTTCTTTTAATGAGTCGTTGATGGTTTTTCTCCAACCATATTTCTTTTGGTAAGCAGGATTTGAACTCTTACCTGGAGCGGCGGAGCC
>CAMVBL010000086.1 GCA_947165725.1 uncultured Caryophanales bacterium
CTTTAACGGACAAGTCGTTTGGGGTAAAGATAACGGCATGCGTATTGCGGAAAACGGTCAAGTTACCGCTTTAGGTTATGAATTAGGTGAAAATTACGATAATCCAAAATGGGAACAACTTTTGGAACAAGTAACCGTTGATGAAGTGACTAATACAATTAATAAATCATATGGTACTCCTGCTGTTAATTCCGTTGGTAAACCAGCGCTTAACGAAGTAGACGGCCCTGCTCAAATTAAATGTTATTATCAACAACCTCCAAGAGGAACAGGTTATCCTAGTGCAGTCACCATCGCTCAAACTTGGAATAAAGAATTAGAGGAAGACTTTGGTTTATCATTTGCCATGGATATGAACTCTGTTTCTATTAATGGCTTATGGGGTTGGGGATGTAACTTACATAGAACTCCAGTTGGTGGAAGAAACTGGGAATATTTCTCCGAAGATCCATATATGTCAGGTAAAGTTTTAGCGGGCGCTGTTAAGGGTTTACTTAAAGGTGGAAGATATTCTTATATCAAGCACTTCTGCATGAACGAATCAGAAACAAATAAAAAAGAAGGATTTACCTTCACTACTGAACAAGCCTATAGAGAATGCTACTTAAAGCCATTCCAAATGGGTATTCAAGAAGGTGGCGCAGTTGGTATTATGACAAGCTTTAACAGAATCGGTGCTGTCTATTCTGGTGGTTCTGAAGCTTCGATTACTGGTGTCGCTAGAAAAGAATGGGGCTTTAAAGGCGCAATCATTACTGACTGGGCTGATCAAGGTGGCTCATATATGTCTATTGACCAACAATTCCGTTCTGGTGGCGATTTAGGTATGAATACTTCTCTTAACGGTTATAGTGGAGCGAGATTTACTTATAGCGCTAGTGCTACTCCAAGAGTGCAACATCAAATGAAAGAAGTTATGCACCACGTCTTATATTCTTGGTTAAGATGCCAATATTTAAATAAGCAATATAATGAAAATCCAGATTCTAAAGTGAAAGTTATTCAAACAGCATCTATCGAATCCTATAAATGGTATAAGACCTTACTTGTTGATGCGAATATCCTTTTAGGTGGAGGTGCATTAATCTTCCTCTTATTTGCCTTTATACCGGTTAAAAAGAAGGTGAAAGGAGAATAATTATGAGTAAGAAAGTTAGAAACATCATTATCTTTAGTGTCTTAGGTGCAATTCTTATTGCCATCGGTATTTATTCTCTAGTCGCTTATTTAAACTACGAGAATTATCGTAAAGCTATGGAAGCGGCGATAGCGATTATTCCTTCATTAAGATAATTAATATTTTAATTAAGTAAACAAAAGAAAAGGCCATCCATGCAAAATGGACGGCCTTTCATTATAGAGCCTATAACATAAAAAGTGGATTTAAGTGGTGATACCCAACTAAACCCACTTAGGCTACAACATTAAAAGTGGAGACCATCTCACGCGTTATGTGAGGGGGTCTTTTCTTTTACCTAAAACTAATAGAACTCTCTTCCTAAATCTTTCGAAATTTCGATATCCATTTGCGTCCTTGATAAGTGTTTTGATCGCATTATTTAACCCTTCCGCGGGTCCATTTGAATAACGTTTTCCATTCTCGTTTCTTACTGTAATAGCATTTGCAATTTCTATTTTCCATTTATTGTATGTGTTAGCGACTCTAACAAGCCCTTCATCTTCAGTCCTTTTTAACTGGTTGATAATCTTTTCGATATGTTTAATAGCTTGATCAAAACTTTTGCAGCGGTAATATTCATAGAAATCTTGTAAACAAGCATAAGCATCCCAAAACGTTTGATTAAGTTCTAAACATCTTTTCATCATTTGCCATGTCGTATATTCAAAGTGTTCTTTCTGACAGTAATAAGGTTTATGAGCAACTTTTGTATCTAAAAACTTTTCAAAATAATCCCAGTGGATTTTCATAAACGATCGTTCAACATCACCTTCTTCTGTATATTCTTTATAGGTTCTAATTCTTAATCTAGATACCTCAACTCTAAGTAATCTGATGACATGAAACATATCAGCGATATGAATCGCATCCTTAAAGAAATAATCCTTAATGAAAGAATAGCCTTCGTATAAATCAGATATAAAATATCTCACCCTTCTTCTTTCATCGGGATAACAGTGATAGAAATAATCTTTTAGGTATTCCTTTTGTCTATTTCTAATTACATCAATAACTCTTCTTTTGTCATGATCATATAGAATAGCGGCGTAGTTACCATCTTCACTTTTAAAACCTATTTCATCAATACATAAAGCAACAGGCAAAGCTCCTTTCTTAATAAAAGGAAAAGCTTCATCAAAGATTCTGATGACCTGCATTTGCGATACACGATAGTCGTTAGCGATTATTGAGAATGATTTCTGCTTATAGAACTCATTAATTATCAGTGTCTTAACTTGTTTCCCAATTTTAGCGTATCTATCAATTCCTATGAGCTTGGGTGTGAATGTTTTACCACATATCTTGCATTTAAATCTTACCTTCTTGATTCGTAATATAACTGGCCTACCCTCATTAGTGGTGAAGCTAGTTTCAGTCCAAGAGTAGTTGTTGATTTCAGCATCAAAAGCCTGGCATATCTTGCATATTCCAATGTCAGTTCTTTGTCTTAAGTTATAGATGATTACTCCATCATCTGATTCAAACGGTTCAACGAGTTCGTTAACAAAATTGTCTGGGTCTAAACCAAACAGATATAAAAATGTGTTAAGATACATATGGTCCTCCTTATTTGATCTTCAACACATCAATTATATCGAGGGCTTTTTGTTTAGGAAAACCTGGGTTGGCTATAACTAAAAAAGTGGACAATTGATTTTTAGTGGCTCTTTCAAATTTAAGGTGGTCAGTGAAATATAGGTAACCACCCAATATTTGAAAGCTTTCAAACTATTTCAATATAAAAGACCTCTATAATTGAGTTGTTGAGATTCAATAAGGAGGTCCATATGGATAATACCATATTTTTTGAACGTTTTGGATTAAACCCAAACAATTTTGTTAATAGGCATTACGAAAGAATTAAAACTGAAAAAGGCTCAATCTATGAGACTGAAGAGGAGTATCAATTAAGAACATGTCCTCACTGCCAACATCAGTTTATGAATATTCATTCTAGAAGATGGATAGTTAGAAAGCTAACTTCCACTTTACATATGAATGAAGAACTAAGAATTAGAAGGATTAGATATATTTGTCCTAAATGTAGTAAGACACATACTTTCTCTTTGGATGGTTTACCAAGAGGAAAGAATATCACCGCTCAAACGATTAGATCCATTGAACTAGAATTCTACAAGGTTCAATCATTTAAAGATATCGCTGAGAGATATGGGGTATCTATTCAAACAGTTATCAATATCTTTGATGAAGCCACTAAGATTGTTCCTAGAAGAGAACTACCTCACTACTTATGCATCGATGAGAAGCGTTTTGAAGGTGACACAAATGGCAAATACTGTGTGATTCTTTCTAACTTTTTAAACGGAGAAGTAATAGATGTTCTGCCAGATAGGCAAATGCCATATCTAGATGAATACTTTTCAAAACTTCCTGTAAAGGAAATAAACAATGTAAAAGTAATTATTTCTGATATGTATGAAGGATACTCATCCATCAAGAATAAGTATTTTCCTAAAGCTTTATTTGCTATTGATTTATTTCATGTTGTTAAGTTATTAAGCACCGCAGTTAATAAGTTAAGAATAAGAGCTTATAACCAAATATTTATTGATGACACTATTGAAAGACATTTCCTTAAAACTAATTGGAAGATCTTTTTATGCAATCAACGCAAGATTAGCAAAAGCATCTATCACAGTAATAAGTTTGACGTGGATGTTTCTTATGGAGAAATCATTCTAGCTTGTCTTAAAGGCAGTCAAGCATTTTGGGATGGATATAATACACTTCAAGAACTCATCACTTATGATAAATACCACACTTACACAGAGACCACTAATTTTATTAATAGAATCATCAATAAGCTAAGATTATCTGGTGATGAATTACTAATCAAAGTCGCTGATTCATATGAAAGATGGAAGGGAGGAATAGTAAACGGTTTATGCAAGAATCAAACAAAAAGAAGATTCAGTAATTCAGTCGCAGAGAACAACAACTCACATATTCAGAGAGTCATAGATGTTGCTTATGGATATAGAAATTTCAAGAGGTTTAGAGCCAGAATAATGTTGCTTTTGACCTATAAAAAAGGAAAGGCGGTGCCTATTTGGTAAGACACCACCTTATATTTGAATGTTTTTGGGTTTTCTACTCGGTGGGCCACCCTAAACCACCTTATTTTTTATTGAGTCTCATTAATTGAACTATGCTATTAGGCAGCGGCTCTAATTAAACGAGCACCGTAGATCCAAATAGAATAGCCATTATCCATGTTGTGGATTGTTAAGGATGCGGCACCATCAGCAATTGTGATTTGAGCAACTGGTTTGTTTGTCCAAACGGCACCACCAGCATTTGATAAACCGAAATCAGAGAATTGATCTAAATCTTTGTTATCTTTGCTACCAATATTAACGAATTCACCGTCATCAACTTTAACTTTATATCTGAATTCTGCTTGTAATTCAGCTGTACTACCATTATTGGTGGCTTTGTCGCCATTAGCAATAGCTGTTGCAGCGTTCCAGTAAGCGTTATCATTACCAGAAGAATTTTGAGCGTTTAAGTATAAATCGTATGTGCCTGCAGCAATACCTGTGATATTCCAAACATCATCGAAAAGATTGTTTTTGCCTAAACGTGTATTCTTGTCGGAAGCAACTGGAGCTTTTTGACCTGTTGTTAAATCAGCGGCTTTTAATTCGTAA
>CAMVBL010000087.1 GCA_947165725.1 uncultured Caryophanales bacterium
GAAAATCACTATGTGGAACAACAATATTTACCAGATGATTTAAAGAAGAGAAAATACTATATCCCACAAGAGAATAAGAATGAGCAATCATTCAAAGAATATTGGGATAAAATCAAGAAAAAGAAGAAATAAATTATGGACTCATTAAAAAGTTTAATGGATAAAAAGCAATATGACTTAGTCTTGAAATTAACGGAGAATAGTCAAGACTCTTTAGCCATCTTTTATCGACTCAGTGCCTTACTTGCCACTGGTCATAGTGAGGATGCTTTAAAGTTAATCAACGCTAAAAGACAAATCTTACTCAATAAGCCTGGTGTTTTAATGAAAATCCATATTGAATTATTATGCTTATTAGGTAAGTTTGATGAAGCTTATAGTGAACTTCGTTACTATCAAGAATTACCTTATGAAAATCAAGAAACAGAAGAGCTTTTAAACCGTCTTCCAAAATACATTAGAGAAGAAGAAATCAAAGTCTACAAACGTCAAGAAGTAGGTCAAGATGAAATTAGAAAAAAACTCTTGTCTAAAAACGATGTTGATGTCTTAAGCGCTCTTGATGCAGTCAGAGGTCAACAAGTTGAAAACTTCCTTCTTCCAATCCTTAACATCATGAAGACTTATCCTAAGCAACTAGTGAGAACTTATGCTCTTCTTTTACTTGTCGCGTATAAATATGATAAGAATGTCGAATTCTTACAAAATGATAAAATCATTACCGTTGTCCCTAAAGAACTTGATGAACCATTTGTCATTAAAGGTTTAGGCAATATTGAAGAGGTCACATCATTATTCCAAAATGAATATCATGATCCTTCTTTAAGTCAAAACGCTGTTAATGTTTTATCTTCCTATATGGTTTATATCTATCCAAACCAAATTAATTATTCAAAAGAAGAATTACTCGTGGTCTTTGGCTATATCGCTAAAGAATTACTCCAAAGTAAAGATGCTAGTTTATCTAAGATGTGTGAGAAATATGGCTGAGATGAACAAGAAATCCGCATGGAAGTTAATAAAATTAAAGCCCATTTAGAAGATTTTTAGTTTGCTTACTTCTTTATAAAGAAAATACAAGCGCTTTCTGCTTGTCTTTTATTTTACACACGTGATATATTTATACACGCACACATTTGAAAGGATAAATATTAATCATGGAAAGAAAAGTAACCAAATTAGAACACTGCCATACAGAAGTGTTAGTCAATGTGGACAAAGATTTATGGAAAAAAGCGCAACAAAAAGCTTTTAACAAAGTTGCTAGTAACATTACCGTTCCAGGTTTCCGTAAAGGTAAAGCCCCAGCCAATATGCTCAAGGGCCGTGTTAACCAAATGGAAGTCTTCAACGAAGCTATCAATAATGTCTTACAACCAGTTTATGAAGATATCTTAAAAAACGAAGATATCCAACCAGTTGCTAGACCAGCCTTCGATGTCACTAAATTAAGCGAAGAAGACTTAGAAATCAAAGTGACCATCGCCACACGTCCAGAAATTAACCTTGGTAAATATACTGGCTATGAATTAGGCAAAGCCACAGTGGAAGTCACTGATGAAGAAGTTGATTCTGCTATTGAAGGTTTAAGAAGACAATATGCCACAATCGCACCAAAAGAAGGTCAGGCTGAAAAAGGTGATACCGTTGTCATGGACTTTGAAGGTTCAGTCGATGGCGTGCCATTTGAAGGCGGTGCCGCTGAAAACCACGAATTAGAATTAGGTAGTGGTGCCTTCATCCCAGGCTTTGAAGATCAATTAATCGGTGTTACCGCGGGTATTGAAGTTGACGTTAAAGTCAAATTCCCAGAAAACTATGGTCCAGATGAAATCTCTGGTAAAGATGCCGTCTTCCACTGCAAGATTCATGAAGTGAAACAAAAAGTCTTACCAGAATTAGATGAAGAATTCATCAAAGACTTAAACATCCCAGGCGTTAAGGATTTAGAACAACTTAAAGCTAATAGAAAAGAAGCTTTATTAAAACAAAAAGAAAATAACGCTAAACAAGAATATCTCAACAAATTAGTTGATGAAATCAAGAAAGTTTCGACATTCGATATCCCAGAAGAAATCGTCAAAGAAGAAACAGAAAACCGTAAAAAACAACTCGAACAAAGATTACAACAATCTGGTATCGATTTAGAACAATACTATGTCTTAACTAAGACAAAAGAAGAAGACTTAGAAAAGCAATTAGCTGAAGAAGCTAGAAAAGGTTTAGAATCATTCTTCGTCATGGATTCTGTTGGTGAAAAAGAAAAACTCAACATCACCGAAGAAGAATTAGAATTCGAACTTTCCAAAATGGCGGAACAATACAATATGACTATCGACCAAATCAAGAATGCTTTAGGTCAACAATTAGGCCAATTCCGTCACAATCTTATCATGCAAAAGATTGAAAACTTCTTATTCGAAAACAACAAGTAATTTAAATTAAGGAGGTCATTTATATGAGCGATAGACCCCAAACATTGACATTACCATTACTTCCAACACGCAGTTTCGTGCTTTTTCCTAGTACTATTCAACCAATAGAAGCAGGAAGAAGTTTCTCTATTAACGCGATTCATGCGGCGCATTTACAAGCGGACTCTTTATTATTTGTCGCTTGTCAAAAGAACCCAAATGATGACACTATTGATTTCGATTCAATTTATCATGTTGGTACTTTATGCCGTATCGTTTCCATCGTGGAAAAAGGCGATTTAGTGAGAGTGCGTGTTGATGTCGTGGAAAGAATTGTATTAAACGATATCTCCTATGACCAAGCCAATGGCTATTACGTCGCTAATGGTACAATCGACAATGTCCCAATGATGGATGAAATCACTAATGACTCCATCATTCGTGCCATCGTTGATAAATTAAATAATTTACCAAATGTTTTATCATTATTAAATAAGAGCACCCTTAACCAAGTTAACAAAGTTAAAGATGCTGCTTCTTTATGTTACATTTTAGCGAGCAATCTCCAATGTTCTACAGAAGAGAAACAAGCGATCTTAGAATGTAACAATGTTAATGAATTAATGGAGAAGATCTTACTTCTCATCTCTGGTGAACAAACCAAGGCTCAAATCGATGAAAACATCGCTAACTCAGTGAGAGAATCAACTGAAAAGAGCCAAAAAGAGTATTTCTTAAGAGAAAAACTCAAAGCCATTAAGAAAGAATTAGGTGAAACCACTGATAGTGCTAATTCTCCTGAATCTATCTTAGAAAAGTTAGAGAAGAATCCATATCCAGAAAACATTAAAAAGAAAGTTAAAAGCGAACTTTCTAAGTTTGATATGATGCCTCAAGGCTCTTTAGAAGGCGCTTTGATTCAAAGCTACTTAGATGTTCTCATGAACATTCCATGGTGGGAAAAGACTGAAGATGATGAAGACCTTAAACACGTCGAAGCCATCTTAGATGAAGACCATTATGGTTTAGAAAACCCAAAGAAGAGAATCGTTGAATATTTAGCCATTAAGAAATTAACTGGTAACTTAAAATCTCCAATTCTCTGTTTCTATGGCCCTCCAGGTACAGGTAAAACTTCTTTAGGCAAATCCATCGCTAGAGCGTTAGGAAGAAAATTCTTCAAGTGCTCTTTAGGTGGTATTTCCGATGAAGCTGAAATCAGAGGTCATAGAAGAACATATGTCGGCGCTCTTCCAGGTCGTATCATTCAAGGTATGAGAAAAGCGGGAGTCACTAACCCAGTATTTTTACTCGACGAAGTCGATAAACTCGCTTCTAGCTATAAAGGCGACCCTGCTAGTGCCTTATTAGAGGTCCTTGATCCAGAACAAAACAATCAATTCAACGATAACTACGTTGAAGAACCATATGATTTAAGTGATGTTCTCTTCATCTGTACCGCTAACTACTTAGAGAATATTCCTGGTCCATTAAGAGACCGTTTAGAACTCATCCAACTCTCTTCTTATACAGAGATTGAAAAGATGCACATCGCTAAGGAACACTTAGTGGCTAAACAAATTGCTCTTAACGGTTTAAAACCAGAACAAGTCGTCTTTGAAGACGATGCCTTAAGATTCATCATCCGTTCTTATACACGTGAAGCGGGTGTCCGTGAACTTGAAAGAAAGATTGCCTCTTGCTTAAGAAAAGTCGCGGTTAACTTTGTTAAGAATCCTGATTGTGGATTGACCACAATTAACGTTGATAAGGTTAGAGAATATTTAGGTGTCCCAATCTTTGAAGACACACAAAAAGAAAAAGAACCACAAGTCGGTGTTGTGACTGGCTTAGCCTATACGGAATATGGTGGTGACATCTTACCAATCGAAGTAAATTACTTCAAAGGTAAAGGCGCTCTCATCTTAACAGGCCATTTAGGTGATGTGATGAAGGAAAGTGCGAGTATTGCCCTTGACTATGTCAAGAGTAACGCTGAAGCCTTCCAAGTTGATCCTGAATTATTCGTTAATAGCGATATTCACATTCACGTTCCTGAAGGCGCTGTACCAAAAGATGGCCCAAGCGCGGGTGTGGCTATGACATGTGCGATTATCTCATGTCTCAGCCATCGTCCAGTTTCTCCAGACGTTGCGATGACTGGTGAAGTCACCTTAAGAGGTCAAGCTTTACCAATCGGTGGTTTAAGAGAAAAATCTTTAGCCGCTCTCAGAAGTGGTATTAAAACAATTATCGTACCAAAAGAAAATAGGAAAGATGTCGATGAACTTCCTCAAGAAGTAAAAGACAACTTAAAGATTGTTTTCATGACCAAAGTTGAGGATGCAGTAGAAATCTGTTTTGTAAAATAATGATTAATTTTACTAACGTTAACTTTGTTAAATCATGCCCAAA
>CAMVBL010000088.1 GCA_947165725.1 uncultured Caryophanales bacterium
GCATTAATATTTGTGCTGATATCGTGTTTTTGTTTTTGGTAATTATTACCATAAACGTATTCAATCGCTCTTTGTTTTTGCTGTTCAATGGTTAAAGAAGAGTCTTCATTCTTAATGGCTAATGCCATAACGCGGTTTTGGATTTCTTGACAATACGATTTATTCGCGACCGTTTCATAATCATCAGGATTATAACTTTTAGCGAAAGCTTCAATAGTTAGCCGCATCGCATAATATTCGGTATTTTCTAAAGCGACAGAACTATCAACTGCGTTACTTAAATCTTTATAGGCTTGGATATCACCAAGTTTATTATGCAAAGCCGCTAAAGCATTTTCGCGTCTTTTTGTATCAATCTTTTCTTTAAAGTAGTTAAAGACAAAGTCATCTTCACCAGTGACCACGAATGAACGGGCTTGATCAGTGAGATAATCACTAGCGAGTTGCACATCCATCGCTGAAGTCTTTAAACTAGCGTATTCTTCCGTGGTCTTTTTAACGTTTTTGAATTGGAAAGAAAGCATGTATAAAGAGGCCACTAAAAGGGCGACAATGACAATGCCAAAACCACCAAGAGTGAAACCGATTGTCTTGACTGATACGCTTCTTTTTTCTTTGTTTTGTGCTTTATCCATATTCGATACCACGACAATAACTCTATATTATAGTAGCGGTTCGTTTAGGTAGCAATGAGTTATTTTTGAGCGCCTTTTTCTGTCACTAGTTTGCCCTTGAACCAACAACCATACATACCTGGTCCACAGCACACACCAACGATTGGGCTAATAATATATTCTTCAGTTTTAAGATGGAGTTCTTCTTCAATACGTTTCTTTAAGTAGCCTTTAGCCTCACCTGGCATTGTTTCACCTAAGTAAACGACATCAGTTACACCTTCAACCATGTTCTCCTTAACATAGTTAAAGCATTCAATCATTGCCTTCATTGGGCCATGTACTTTCTTAAATGTGTAGTTATTACCATAGATGTCCGCCATAATGAGAGGCTTGATATTTAAGGTGTCAGCGAAGAAAGCTGCCGCACCACTCACACGACCATAGGCTTTTAAATACTTAAGAGTGTCGATAGAACCGACTTGATGGAAATATTGTTTATTGGCTTCGATATAGTCATAGACTTCTTTAATACTTTTACCTTCTTTTTGCATTTTAGCGGCTTCCACGACCATTAAGCCTAAGGCCATTTCAGCGCGGCAAGAGTTAATAGATAGAATTGTTCTTTCTGGATATTTTTCTTCTAAATCTCTTTTAACAAGTTCAAATACCGCTCTTGTACCACTTAGAGCATCAGTACAAGCGATATAAAGAATATCAATGCCTCGTTCAAGATATGCTTCACACTTTTCAGTGAATTCAGCAGCGGTCACTAATGATGTTGTAATTGTGACATTTGGATCTTTGACCCAAGCATATAATTGTTCTCTTGAGAATTCTTCATAATCTAAATCGCCATGTTTTTCTTCACCAGCGACATTTAAACCCATACGGAAATAATCAATACCGTATTCTTTTCTTAAGGCTTTGGACATGCCAGAAGAAGTATCAGTAAAAATTTGATAAGCCATATTAAACTCCTAGGTAATCTATGAAAAATAATAGCACACCTATGCAAATATGCCTATAATATTGCGTATGCCAGTCAGTATTAGCGAACATTTCACATTCAAAAAGATTAGCAAGATTACCATCTTCCCTATTATGCTGATGGTCTTTATTTCTTTATATTCTGTGGTCGATGGTTTATTCATCGCTAATTTCGCAAATAATGATGCTTTTGCAGCGGTCAATCTTATCTTTCCATTCATCATGATTATCGGTTCAATCGGTTTCATGCTTGGGACAGGTGGTACCGCTTTAGTGTCTAAATACTTAGGAGAGCAGAGGCAAGAAAAAGCTAATCAAACATTTTCTTTAATTGTCTACACTACGATTGCTTTTGGCGTGGTTTTTTCTATTGTCGGTTCTTTACTTGTTAAGCCAGTTGTTACTTTAATGGCGCATTTCTCCATTGATAGCACCGAAACAATGGTTGCTTACGCTATTCAATATGGACAAATCATGATGCTCGGTCAAATAGCATTTATGCTACAAAATGTTTTCCAAACCTTCTTCATGGTCGCAGAAAGAGGTAAAACTGGTTTCTTTTTCACTCTTTTAGCGGGTCTTACTAATATCGCTTTAGATGCTTTATTTATCGTGGGCTTTAAGATGGGCATCTTAGGTGCCGCTTTGGGCACGATTATTGGCTATCTAGTGGGTGGGTTTGGACCATTATTATATTTTATATATAAAAAGGATTTACCAATTAGATTAGGTAAAACACGATTAGATTTCAAAGATATCTTTCAAGCTATCTATAACGGTATGAGTGAATTCATCTCTAATATTGCGATGAATCTAGTCTCAGTTATTTATAACGCACAGTTATTAAGATCATATGGGGTTAACGGGGTTAGCGCTTATGGAGTTATTATGTATATCTCCTTTGTTTTTGCGGCCATCTTTATTGGCTATTCCATTGGTATGGCGCCTCCTATTGGTTATAACTATGGCGCGAAAAATAAAAGTGAATTACATAACATTCTAAAGAAGAGTTGGACATCAATGGGTGTTTTAGGCATCGCAATGTTTGCTTTATCTCTTTCTTTATCAGTGCCTTTTGCTCATTTATTTGGACATGGTGAAACCGATTTAATTAATCTTATTATTCAAGCCTCTATTATTTATTCATTTACATATTTAGCCTTAGGCTATTCAATGTTTACTTCCTCATTTTTTACCGCGCTTAATAATGGCGCAGTTTCAGCGATTATCTCATTATGTAGAACTTTAATATTCCAAATAGGATTTGCTTTTCTTTTCCCAATTCTTTTTGGTGATGCTTCCATTTGGTGGGCATTAACCGCAGGTGAATTATTAAACGTTGGTTTAGGAACAATCTTCTTAGCGCTAAATAGAAAAAGATACGGCTATTAAAAAAATGGCATCCCGAAGGACACCACTATTTTGATGTAATCAATGTTTATAAGCAATTAGGCGTTTGGCACTAATTTGAAGAAGTCGATATTTGGAGCGGTATTGCTTTCACCGATTGCTTTAACTTCGATGGTGTTTTCACCAACTGTGAGGTTAGCATTACCTAAGAGGTAATCTGTGAATGTACGGCCAGAGATTGCTAAGGCATCTGGGATGGCAATAGCGACGTTATTGACTTTAACTTCGATAACGGCTTTTAAGTCATCGATATTAACTGTACCATATTGGCCACCTGCTCTACCATTGAGGTAAACACTATAAGCACCAGCTTTATCAGCATTGAACTTAATTGTTAAGACTGCTTCGGCTTCCCATTGAGCTGTACAAGTTTCACCTGTACTTGTGCTTCTCTTAATGATCTTTGTGTCAGCTTCACCAATAGCAACGTCTTCACATGTACCATCTTCAGCTTGGGCTCTGATTTCACCAGCAACAACTTTTTCAGCAACAGTAACAGTGACTTTTGCGGAAATCATACCGGCTTTATAAACTTCGATAACTGCACTACCTTTAGCAACAGCGGTTACTAAACCGTTTTCATCAACAGTCGCAACACTTTCGCTTCTGGAATGATAGGAAAGACCAGTTGTAGCAGAGGTAAGTTGAAGTGTATCTTCAGCGGTAAGGGCTAAGGATTCTTCGCTATTTGTCATAACGATTGTTTCTTTAGCTGGAGCATCAACTTTAGCAATTGTAGCCGCAGTTTCAGAATAAATCATTAAGTCATCTAAGTATGGAGCATTACCTTTTAAATCAAATTCTAATGCATTTTCACCAGCGACAAGGTCGAATTCTCCTAAGGAGACACCTTGGAAGGTATAGCCACCTTGACCATCACTATCAGAGGTGTACGCAACATTTTCTAAAGCGATAGCGGCATTGTTCAATTTAGCATCCATAATTGTCGCTAAGGATTCAAATGAACTATTGTGACCCATTGTGAGCACTAATTCGGCTTTAATAGCGGCACTACTTGTGAATTTTAAGACTTCGACGTCACCTTCACCGAAGTAACCGATACATGTACCATCGGACGCTGAACTCTTTTCATAAACTGGGGTGAGTTCTGGACCACGGTTGCTGTTATACCAGAAGCCATCAGCGGCATTATGGTCAGCATCTTCCATGTGTAATGTGGCGATTGGAGGTTTTCTATTGACTGTGACTGTTAATTCACCAGTTTTGAAACCTTCTTTAGCAGCAGAGATTTTGGCTGTACCAGCAGCAACAGCGGTAACTTTACCTGTTTGATCGACAGAAGCGACCTTTTCATTGTTACTTGCCCATGTGACGCCTTCTTCACTGGCTTTGAGTTGTCCATTTTCACCGACAACGAGTGTTAATGATGTCTTGTCATCAGCGGTTTTAACTGTCACCTTTGGTTGTGGTGCCACTGATGGTGTGGTTGACTGACCACTTTCTCCTCCGTTGTTGCTACCGCAAGCGCCTAAAGATAACATTAAGCCAACGACAGCAAATGGAAGAAGAACTTTCATTTTTTTCATTATCATAACTCCTTTTCTCTTTCGGGTTATTAAAAGCACACCTTAAAAACATGATGAACCTTAAATAAACCTTAATTTGGCAACATTATAACTTGTTTTTATGAGAAACATAAACAAAAAATTGCAAAAATTATGTGAACTATTCAATGAATTTTGTAAACTTTTTTCTAGATTTTTATGACAATCTTGTGAAAGAAGAAAAAACCAGCTATAAGCTGGAATTATAATAGCTGGTCTTAATGAAAAACTTGATGATAGG
>CAMVBL010000089.1 GCA_947165725.1 uncultured Caryophanales bacterium
ATGCTTTAGCGTCACTAGCGAATTTTCTAATGGTGAAGTTAATTAATTGAGCGGTTTCACGAGTGGCACTACTGGTATTTGTTTCAGGATAAACATTCTTTGGACATAAGCCATATTTATTGGCTAATGAGACAAACATATCCCATTGACCACCATCACCAACACCATTTTGGAGAAGGAACGCTAAGGTTCTGTCATCATATTCTTTATCAATGAGTTCGATAACAGCTTCTAATAAGTAGTTGGATTTTTCTAAGCGGTCATAGAACGCTAAATAGCTTTGAGATAATTCGAAGTTCGCTAAGTTAAGTTTCTTAGCAATGACTTCTCTACAGACGTTTGTGGCAGCGAATAACCAGCATCTACCAGAAGCCTTTTGGTTAGCAGCGGGTAATGTTTTGATATTAATATCAAAGTTGAAATCCATTTCTTTGATTTCATCTTGGCTAGCAGCCACAGTTAATAAAGAATTCTTCACTAAAGCATGACGAATAATTGTGTTCTTTTCGTCACCCTTGTAGTTTTTTAATTCTTTTTCTAAATAAGTTTTTTTAATTGGTTCCATATGGAATACCTTCTTTCTAACGGGTTTATTTTATATAAAAATAATTTTTTATTCAATTTATACGATAAAAATAGAGTATGATAGTAGCATGGACAAAAAAGAAACCAAATTAAATTCAGAGCAAATATATGAAGGAAGAGTCATTTCTTTAAGAAGAGATGAAGTCTTATGCCCAAATGGTCAAAAATCTATTAGAGAAGTTGTCTCTCATTTAGGTGGGGTCGGTATTTTAATTAAAGTTGGTGATAAGTTCATCATCGAAAAACAATTCCGTTATGCCTTAGGTAAAGAGATCTATGAACTTCCAGCGGGTAAACTTGAAAAAGGTGAAGAACCATTAGAGGCTGCGAAAAGAGAATGTCTCGAAGAGACAGGCTATCGCCCTCTTGAAATGATTCATTTAGGCGATATGGTACCAACATGTGGTTATTCTAATGAAGTAATTCACTTTTATTACTGTGGTAAATCCGTTAAAGAAGAAAGACATTTAGATAGTGATGAATTTATTGATGTGATGTTCCTCACAATGGATGAGATTGAAGCATTAATAAAAGAAGATAAAGTCGTAGACTCTAAATTATTTACCGCGCTTACTTTATATAGAGCAAAGATTCTCTAACCGATATCAATATTAGCGATGGCTTCATCGCTATTTTTAAACTGTAAACGATATAAATCAGAATAGATGCCGTGAAGTTTCATGAGTTCATCATGGCTGCCTTTTTCCATAATTTTTCCTTTGGAAACAACAGCGATTTCATCAGCGTTTTTAATCGTTGATAATCTATGAGCCACTATTAAACAAGTTCTACCTTTAGCGAGTTCTTGCAAAGATCTTTGAATGAGCATTTCGGTAGTATTATCTAGCGCACTTGTAGCCTCATCTAAGATAAGAATTGGAGGATTCTTTAAGAATAATCTCGCGATAGAAAGACGTTGTTTTTGGCCACCACTTAAGCGCACGCCTCTTTCACCAATTTCGGTATTCCAACCATTTGGTAAGGAGTTGATGAAATCTAAGATGTTAGCCTTTCTAGCGGCCTCCATCACTTCTTCATCTGTAGCGTTTGGCCTACCATATAAAATATTATCTTTAATCGTCCCACCAAAAAGGAAGACATCTTGCTGGACAATACCAATTTTTTCTCTTAAAGAACGAAGTGTATAGTCACTGATATCGATGCTATCGATATAGATGTGACCATGTTCTAAGAAATAGAATCTTGGAATAAGGTGGCATATTGTGGTCTTACCGCCACCAGAAGGACCAACTAAAGCGAGAGTTTTACCAGCTTCTAAATGGAATGATACATCATCTAATACTTCGTTATTTTCAACATAATGGAAGCTAACGTGATCAAATATTAAGTCACCTTGAACAGTATCAAATTCACTTTTACCGTTATAGATGATTTCACTCTTTTCATCAATTAAAGCAATGAATCTCGCAAAGCCTGCGGAAGCGCTTTCAAATTGCTCCATGAACATGATGAGTTGATTAATTGGATTAATAAATAAACTAACAGAAATGATAAGCGCACTATAATCAGCAGGATTAAAGTCATTTATTTTTCTTAAGAGGAAGAAGCCACCTAAAACTAAGACCAAAACGTTAAAGAAATCAGTCACAAATTGGGAAATAGCAAAGTATTTGCCCATTGATGAGAAGACATTAGTTCTAGCTTTAATATAATCTTTATTTGTTTCTTCAAATCTTTCTCTTTCAATTTCTTCATTAGTGAAAGCTTTAGTGACTCTAATACCAGAGATAGAACTTTCTAATCTCGCATTAATATTAGCGATGGCTTTTTTAGAGTTACGCATATCCGTTCTGAATTTACGACGGAAGACCCAAGTTAATAAGAAGATGATTGGAATCACACCTAAAAGTACTAAACCTAGTATCCAATCGATAAACATTAAGTAAGTGATGGCCCCTATCGCGGTAAATGAGGCGATAAAGAGGTTTTCTGGACCATGATGGGCTAATTCACTAATATCAAATAAATCGTTTGTCATCGTCGACATAATGACGCCTGTTTCATGATTATCAAAGTAAGAATAAGGTAATGTTTGTAACTTATTGAATAAATCAGTGCGCATTTCCCCTTGCATATGGACACCCATGACATGACCATAATATTGCACGAAGTAACGTAGGCCCATACGGACAAGATAGATAGCCACTAAAGAGGCGCCACCAATAATGATGAGATTAAGATTATTATTTGGAATCCAATCATTAAGCATTACTCTAGTAATAATTGGATAAGCAATACCAGTAACGGCAATAAGAAAAGCCGCAGTCATGTCTAGAAATAATATGAGCTTATGGTTTTTATAATAATGTACAAACCTTTTAAACATGCTTTTATTATATTTATAAATAAATAATTTAGATAGCAATTTGCTTTCAAAGGCCACAAAAAAAGCCCGCTTTAGAAGCGAGCTCTTTTTCATTATGATTTAGTTTAGCAATTATTTACCAATGCGAGCGCCACAGAGATATAAGCTGTAGCCACCAGCGATGTAAGCGATAACGATTGTGTTTTCGCCTTGTTGTAATGAAATATTGCAAACTGTTTTCCAAACAGGAACTAATAATGTACCATTGTCAGATTGATCGGATTCTGCTGTAACATCAGTGAAATCGACATCTTGTTCTGGAGGAGTAACTTTTGTTCCGTTGACAGTAATGGAATCCTTTTCTGGTTTTGGATCGGATGTACTATCAGCTTGTCTCCAGAAACCTGTTTTGGCTTGGTTACCTTTCTTAACGCCTAATAATAATTGTAATTCAACTTCCATTGCAGCTTCGGCAGTGAATTTTAAAGTACAAGTTGTATCGGCTTTATTGAATTTGTAACCTTTAACACCTGGTAAACTATTACCGAAATCTTTTTCGGTTAAAGTTTTGCCTTCTGTTAAGCCAGCTTTAATTTCTTCAGATGACCAAGTTTTGATAGCTTTGAATTCGTGTGGCATGAACTTGAGGCTCTTTAAGTAAAGACCACTATCAGCAGCAAGGATTGTGATAACCATTGTGTTTTCACCAACTTTTAAGTTAGCTTGACCAACGATGGTATCGACAGCACTGGAGTTAGAATTGACTGCACCAGCGACTGCAACATCAGCATCATTGACTTTAATAGCCATGACTGTTGATAAGTCAGCAATAGCGCCTCTTAAACCTAATTGGATGTCATATAAACCGGCTTTTTCAGCTTGGAATTTATATGTTAATGTAGCATCTTTGGCAAAGTTTCTGAGCCATTCACCACTATAAGAGGAGTTGTATGGTTCAGCACCACCTTCTGGAGCGATGACACCATCACCTAAATTAAGAGCGATGATACCTTCTTTTTCAAGAACTTTAACTGCGACTTTAGCGTCTTTGTAGTTACCTTCTTTTGAGACGGTAATTGTTGTTTCACCAGCTTTGACACCAGTAACTAAACCGTTTTCATCAACAGTCGCGATTTGTCTGTTAGCGGAGGCATATGTTAAGCCTTCCATTGTACTTGTAATTTGAGCAGTTTTACCTTCTCTAACTTCAATAGCTGTTTCGTTAACAGTAACTGGAGTTGGAGCAACATATGGTCTGAAGATAAAGTTATAGAATTCGGATCTGTAACCACCAGCCATACGTAAGGAGATTGTGTTCTTACCTTCATGTAAGTGGAATGTGTATGGTAAGACATATTCAGCTCTTTGCATGTTTTGACTGCTACCTTTAACTGGGACAGATGTATCTGCATCAAAGTCAACTGGATTGCCATCGACGTAAAGGATATATCTGTAGTCTTCAATACGAGCGCCCATCTTAACTTGGGTGTCAAGTTCGACACCTTCGGTCCAGGAGCCATCTTCGTTCTTTGTGGCTTGAGCGTGGTCTTTAACCATAACGACTTCGCCAGTGGTTGCGTCTTTTTGGACGTGATCATCAGCACCATCGATATAGTAACCTGGGGTCCAGTCATCAGCACTTCTGTTATATGCCCAGAAGTCACCACTTAAGTAGTTGGCTGGTCTAGCATCGCAGTATAATCTAGCGGATGCTAATGTAGCGGCTTGGTCAGCATTTAATGTGAAGACGTATTCGAAGAAGTCACCTGTTTCGGTAGAGCAGTAGACACATTCGTTATTTTGTTGGTTAACGGATGTACCATCGGCTGTTAATGCCATAGCATTACCGATTGGACGACCGAAGAATCTCATACCATCGTTATCACC
>CAMVBL010000090.1 GCA_947165725.1 uncultured Caryophanales bacterium
AAAAGTAATTCCAACTTATTTTGTCGGTGAGTTGCAATTAATTATTCAATTAACGTTATGCAAAATGTCCTTAATAAATAAGGTCATTTTTGTTATGATATTTTATATGGTCGAGTTTAAAGCCTTAACATCGTTAACAACTGTGCAATTAGCATTCGTCATTATTGTTCCAATAGTGGTGATTTTATTCTTTGCTATTGTTTTATATTTTCCAATCTCTGCGGCCTATCGTCGTAAGAGATTCCAAGTCATCTTTTATAAACGAGTTTATAAAGTGGCTTTAGAAAATGACTATTATTTAATCAATCAATTCTATTTCAAGGTTGATTCAAATAAACTCGCAAAAGTGGATCACATCCTCTTTGGTGAGAAATACATTTATGTCATCTTAACCAAATACTACGAAGGTGATTTAGTGGGTAAGTCCACTGATAAATCTTTGATTTTTATCTCTCATAAAGGTAAAAAGTGCTATACCGATAATCCAATTATTCAAGCTAAGAGTTTAGCGAGTAAATTATCATCTTCAACAGGTTTAGATACATCCATGTTAATTGGTATCACTTTAATTAACGATGACTGCAAAGTCGAAGTCCAAAGTGATTCCAAACAGTTCTATATTATTCAAAGAAAGAAATTCGCCGCTTTAATTAAAGCGATTGAATCTCGTCCAGTTGAAAACATCAATGATGCACAGCTCGCTAAAGCGGTGCAATCAATTGCTAAGGAAAACAAGAAGAAAAAGTAATGAAAGACTCACTTAGAAGCATTTCTTTTAACAAATTCAAAGCCAATCCATCTTCCTACATTGCTGTCGGAATTATGTGTGGTTTGTTTTTACTTTTAGTAACAATCCTTGCTTTTATCGGTCCATCATTACTTATTATTGCTGTTCCGCTTTTAGCGTTACCTTTCTTATTTGCCTCTCATGTGGCTTGTTATTATCTACAGATAAATCAACAAATTTCCTTATCCGCTTATGCGAGATATTTCATGGGTTTCTTCCGTTCACAGTTTAGAGGAAGCTTCAGAGGTTTAATCTCTTTCTTAAAGTCTTTAGGCTTCTATTTTGCCACTGTGATAGTCGCCGGAATCATCTTCTATTTGATCTTCAAAGCGCAGTATGGTGAGACCTTTGTTAATTCATTTAATACCTTAGCGTTCCAATATGTTAATAACGTCGAATTTACCTATGAAGAATTAACCGCGTTGTTAGAGGATAACAACAATATGTTATTAACCTTCATCGTTTATATCTCCGCGGTGGGAATTCCTCTATCAATGCTTGCTTTTATTTACTATATTTCCTTCTCATCTTTATCCATCTATTACCGCGCTAATGTGGCATTTGGTGCCGCAGCGTTATTAAAGATGAGTGTCGGTAACACTTATGCTCGTCACCGTAATGAAATGCGTAAAGATTGGTTCTCTTTAAACTGGCCAATGTTAGTTTTATCCTTTGTGGGTATGCTAGCCTTTGGTGCCCTTGATTTCTTCTTAATTAAGAGAATCGATTTATTACCAACTTTCGTACTAGTCGGTGGTGTGGCCTTATTAATGTTTTATCTTCCATTCTATTTTGCCAACATGGAAACGATATATAAGAAATATGAAATGAATTTCAAAGAAGGTAATCAAGAAGCAATCGAGACCATCCTTAGAAGAATTCAAAATAGTATTGACCTAAGTGAAGAAGAAAAGAAGAACTTAGAAGCATCGTTACGTGGTCAAGATCATCAAGATGATGAGGATGGAGATAAATAAAAAACCCAGATTTTGCATCTGGGTATTAAGCTGTCTGGAGCAAGTGACGGGAATCGAACCCGCATATTAACCTTGGCAAGGTTACGTTCTACCACTGAACTACACCTGCATTTGGGATTTCCAAATCGCGCTTAATCATTATAAGTAAAACAAAAATATCTTGCAACAACATTTAGAAAAAATTTAAAAGAGGCAGAAAACATGATTACAAACAAGCAATTAGCAGACCTAATTTTCCCAGATATTACTGAGACAGTTGAAGACTTAGAAAAAAGATATCCAGTCAGAGATTTACCAGAAGGCGCTCAAGTCACTAGATTTGCTCCTTCTCCAACAGGTTTCTTACACACTGGTTCTTTATTCACATCTTTAGTGTGTCGTAAAGTCGCTAGCCAATCTAAAGGTGTCTTCTATGTCAGACTTGAAGATACAGATACCAAAAGAGAAATCGCCGGCAGTGGTGAACAACTCTTAGAACAATTACATACCTTTGGTATTGATCCAGATGAAGGCTACTTAGGTGACCATGAAGAAGGCAACTATGGTCCATATGTGCAATCAAAGCGTGCGCGCATATACTGCATTGTTATTAAACATTTATTAGAGGAAGGCAAAGCCTATCCATGTTTCTGCACCGCTCAAGACTTAGAAGAACTTCGTAAAGAACAAGAAGCTAAGAAATTAAATCCTGGCTATTATGGAGAATTCGCTAAATGTAGAAATCTCTCCAACGAAGAAAAATATGAAAAGATTAAAAACGGTGAACACTTCGTCATCCGTTTCAGAAGTGAGGGAAATCACGAAAATAAGATTAAAGTCTCCGATTTAGTGAGAGGCGAATTCGAAATCGCTGAAAACGATCAAGACATCGTTATCTATAAGAGTGATGGTTTACCAACATATCACTTCGCTCACGCAGTCGATGATCACTTCATGAGAACAACCACCGTTATCCGTGGTGAAGAATGGGTCGCCTCTTTACCAATCCACGTTCAACTCTTTAGAGCGTTAGGCTGGAAAGCCCCTAAATACGCTCACTTACCAGTCATCATGAAAGTGGATGAAGAAACAGGTAATAAACGTAAACTTTCTAAAAGAAAAGACCGTGAAGCTGCTTGCTCATACTTCATTGAAGATGGCTATTTACCACAATCTCTTATTATGTATTTAATGACCATCGCTAACTCTAACTTTGAAGAATGGATTTTAGCGAATAAATTCGAAGGTATGGAAAACTTCCAATTCTCCTTCAAGAAGATGTCTTTAGAAGGTGCCTTATTCGATATGGGCAAATTAAACTTCTTTGCCCGTGAATTACTTGTTAAATATAACAAAGACCAATTCACAGAACTTGCTTATGAATACGCGAAGAAATATAATCCAGAACTTCAAAAAGCTATTGAATATGATAGAGAGTTATTCGCTAATATCATGAATATTGATAGAGAAAAAGCTAACCCAAGAAAAGACTATGAAAAGTTTGGTAATATCTTAGATATTATTGGCTTCTTCTATCAAGATAGATATAACGAAGTCTTAAAAGAACCATTACCATTTAATGAAAAGTTCTCTAAGCAAGATTTAATCGAAGCTTTAGAGGCTATTAAAGCTAACTTAAAGACCAACACTGATGAACAAGCTTGGTTCAACGATTTAAAAGAAATTGGTACAAGTTTGAACTACGCTGCTAACAATAAAGATTACAAAGCTAATCCAGAAGCCTATAAAGGTAACATCGGTGATCTCGCGGAAATTCTTCGTATCACCTTAACAGGTAGAAAGAACGCTCCTAACTTATGTGTCGTTATGTACCTCTTAGGATTAGAAGAAACACATAGACGTATCGACGCTGTTATTTCTTTACTTAAATAAAAACACGGGAGTATAATTACTCCTGCTGGTCCTATGGAGAAGTGGCTTAACTCATCGCCCTCTCAAGGCGACATTCACGGGTTCGAATCCCGTTGGGATCACCATTCGAAAATTTACCTGCTACTAAATGAATAGGAATTCAATACGATATAAAAGTAGCGGGTTTTATTTTACCTAGCAGAACTAGAAATCCAGTATAAAACGTGAATATTGTTATCGTTTCAATACGGTACGGGTTGTAATCATAACCCTATTTATATGTGGGAATTGTGGGAACCATGCGGGGAGACTCGCTACTTTTATCACAAGCAACACAAAAACATAACAAATCATAAAAAACATCTTTACAACAATTAGCACAACAAATACAATTAAAGTAGCAAAAGGAGAATAGTTATGAATTGGGAAACAATTAAGATTTCAAGCAAAAGCAGAGGAAAAACATCAGCATACGCAAGCGTCGGCTTTGGAAGAATTTCTTTAAGCTATGGCGCATGTGCTTTAGTGGAAGATTTTCCTAAATATAAATACGCACAGATTTTACGTGCTAGAAAAGATGGCAAACTCTGCATCGGTATTAGATTATTAGAAGAAAGTGCAGAAAACACAATCAGAATTAGCAAAAGGAAAATCAAGGGAGAATTAATAGAATATAGTGGTTCTATTGATAGCAAACCATTAGTTGAAGAACTATTTGGAATCGAAGGAGCACAAAATAAAGCTACAAGACATTCCGTTGTTTTGGATGACACTGAAAAGAATATTCTTGTTATTTACGGCGAATATTGAAGGAAACAAAACTATTCTGGTAGAAGAAGGCACGTTGGCGTTATTCTGAATGATAAATGGCTAGTTGCATCGTGTTCTTCATCGACCAGCGATGGTAAAAAGAGACCAACTTATATTCTCAAAAATATTGAAACAGGAAGAGAAATAGAAGTTTCTTCAAGAGCTATATTCGATATAGAAGCAGGAGTAACTACTGTTGAAAACGTTCTTGCTTTTCGGTATTGGGGAAGAAAGAGTTGGATGGCTTATATGACAACCGAAAAAGCAAAACAAAGAAAAAATGCAAAGAAATAGGACTGAAATTATGGGCGCTGGCGAATTATTATTGGCAGAAGACGAAATA
>CAMVBL010000091.1 GCA_947165725.1 uncultured Caryophanales bacterium
GTATAGCAAAAATATGTAGATTATTCCACATAATATTTATATTATTTATCTTATTCGCATTTATCTATTTTTACCTTACATATAGTAAGTGATAATGACTCTTTTAAACACTTTCATCTCGGCAGTTTAACAACCGAGGATTACCATTCGGTTTCCTAAATAATACTTTTAACTGTATTAGAATCACGTATAATTGTATTAACTAGTCAGGAAAAATTTATGGCGAGAAATAGTAGGAAAAGAGGAGTAAAAACATACCGTCTTCATGGTGCGGCAACGATTTTTTATGCCTTATTTGGTTTAGTAACAATTGCCTGCTTAGCAGCTTTTGCGATTTTACCAATTCTTTCTTTTACTAAAAATGGTGATACCACGCCATTTGTCGGCTATGAATATGTGGGCTTTACTGTTAGAAAGTATTTCTCAACAGCTTTAGCCTCATTCATGCCAAAATATGATACATTTACACAATATTTTGGTAGTACAGCGCCTACAAATGATTTATTAAAAATCATCTTTAATTTCCACGAATATATTGAATTAGCCTTTGGTGCAATATTTGGACTAGTTGGTATCTTCGCTTTAGTGGAAGTCCTTCTCGTCTTAGCGATGTTATTATTCGGTAAGAGTAACCATCCAGGTGGTATTAAGATATTCGCTTGGTTAATGTTCTGGTTCTTTGCCGTTTTCCTTGGTCTTACATTTATGTATTTGTTCTTCTATCAACAAATCATTGGTGAAGTCCAAGCTAATGCTGGTACAAGCGATAATGTCGCTTTAGCCTTTGACTTTAGATCCTTATTACCATTAGGGGCGATGTTTATTGTAAACATCATCTTAAGTATCATCTGGCGTAAAGGCTTTAAAAACCGTGTCCCATTAGCCCGTAAGAAAAGAAATGATGATTACGAAGAAGACACTCAACCTGAAATCGTCCCATTTGCTCATACAGAACCAATGCCAAATCCAAATCAGCCACAGCAAAATAGCAACAATGGTGGTTCGGTGATCACCATTGGTGATAGAGCTTATACAAAAAATACAGAAATCACAACAGCGGACATTCCTGAAGGCATCTCGCAATTAGGTAGTTCCGCTTTTGCTAATTGTGTCAATTTATCCGTTGTTACTTTACCAAGTTCTTTACAAGAAATCGGTTTTAACTGTTTCTTTAATACCCCAAAACTTCAAACCATCTCCTTTAACGGCACTGTTGAAAGATGGAAATGTATTAAAAGAGGCAGTAACTGGCTTGCCAAAAGTGGTACACGTACTGTGCAGTGTAATAACGGCAAGATTAACGTTAATCCTAATCACTAATTAACTTTATATGAAAAATGCATGTGTTATCGATCATGATCAATATCTTTTAGGACGCGATAAGAATGGTACTACCCATTATATTAGCGAAATCCAAGATGTCGTTCTTCCAATCATATTGGAAATCGATCGCATTTGTCGTAAGAATAACATTCCATATGCTTTAGCCTTTGGTAGTGCGCTTGGTCTATATAACTATCAAGGTTTTATCCCTTGGGATGATGACGCTGATATCGTTTTTAACTATGAAGATTTAGACCGTCTTATCGAGGCTTTTAAAAAAGATTTAAAACCAGAATTTGTTTTTGATGCCTACGAAGTAGATAAAAGATATAACATTCTTCAGCCCACTATAAAGGTGAAGAATAAATATGGTCCCACGATGGTGGACGTTAACTATAAACGTTTAAAAGATCGAATCCATTCTTCTGATGGCTTCTTTGTGGATATGGTGGCCTTAACGGGTATGAAGTCCGCGAAAGAACACCGCAAACTACTTAATAAAAGTAGAAGAAGAATGATTTCTTATTTCGTGCAAGACACCATCTTTAATCATGATCCGCTTGCTTTGAAAGCCAAAATGAAAGAAGACGAAAAGAAATACGCTCTTCTTTATAAAGATGCTCATTACGTCTGTCAGACCGCATTACTCCCATTTCCTCTTCAAAAGAAGAACTTATTTCCTCGAGAAATGCTTTATCCATTTAAAGAATATGATTTCGCCGGTCATAAACTATATTCATTTAATGATGTTGAAGGGTTTTGTCGCATCTTCTTTGGCGAAGATTCTTTGAAAAAATATGATGGAGAAAAGTGGATTGACCCATTCCCTAAAAAGAAAAGAAAAGCGGCGCATATCAAGTCATTTGATTTCAATCAAAAATAAAAACTATTTACATACGCGCATTTTCACGTATAATAAGTATGCTATTTAGCGAAAGCTAGGTAGTAAATACTCTGAATAAGAGTGGCCAAACAGCCACTCTTTGTTTTTGAAGGATATGGTACTAAACGAATTAAAAAAACTCATCGAAGCAAAATTAAACACCCTTGGTTATGACCTAGTGGAATTTAATTTTGGCAATGACACATTAACCGTTGTCGTTGATAAGGAAAGTGAAATCGATATGAATATGATTGTCGAAGTCACTAATGAATTAAATGCTTATCTTGATGAGATTAATCCATTTGAAAAACCATATACTTTAGATCTTTCTTCCTTAGGTGCAGAAAAACCATTAAAAGTGGAAAGACTTAGTGCTTATGTTGGTAAATATGTGAACGTGCACTTAATTAATCCAATTAAAGGCGAAAACATCTATGAAGGTGATTTAAAGGAAGTGGATGATGATAAAATCATCATTACCTATCGTCAAAAGACCAGAAGTATTGATTTAGAGATATTGAAGAGCAATATCTATAAAATACGTTTAGCGATTAAATTTTAAGGAGTAAAAATTATGGCTATGAACGCAGTAGAATTCATTGCGGCTTTAGAAGAAATTGAAGCTAGCAAGGGAATTAGCAAAGACACGATTCTTGACATGCTCAAAGAATCACTTATCAAAGCTTATCGCAAACAACTCGGTGGTGACGACGCAGACGTTCGTGTCAATATTGACCCAGAAAAAGGCATTATCGACATGTGTCAAGTTAAAGCGGTCGTTGACGAAGTTGAAGACGATTTCTTACAAATCAGTGTGCAAGACGCAAATGACGCCGACAAATCTAAAAAATATAAAGCCGGTGATGAATTTGTCATTCCTGCAACTATTGATGAATTAAAGAAAGCGACAGCGATGAGCGTTAAGAGTATGCTCAAACAAAAATTCGCCGAGGCAGAAAAGAGCATTCTTTACGAAACATTTAAAGACAAAATCGGTACCATCATCACCGGTAAGGTTGAAAAGGTTGATGATCGTGGTATCAGTGTTAACATTGTCAAAACATCCGTTTTCTTACCAAAGAAAGAACTAATCGGTGATGAAAAATTCATCGTTGGTGAAACAATTAAGATTTACGTCGATGACGTTGCTAGCGGCACAAAAGGTGCACACATTGTTGTTTCCCGTAGTAAAGAAGGCTTCTTAAGATGCATCTTAGCGGAAGAAATCAGTGAAATCTACGATGGTACAGTCCAAATCAAAGCCATCGCTCGTGAAGCTGGTGAAAGAAGCAAAGTTGCCGTTTATAGCAAAGACCCAACCATCGACCCAGCTGGTGCCTGTATTGGTAGTAATGGTGCGAGAATCCAAAAGGTCGTCAGCCAATTAGGTAATGGTGGTATTAATAAAGAAAAGATTGATATTATCGGATATTCCGATAACACTGCTTTATTCATCATGGAAGCTTTAAAACCTGCTCGTGTTGTGGGCGCTATTGTTAATGAAGAAGAAAAGAGTGCAATCGCCATTGTTAATGATGATTCCTTCTCATTAGCTATTGGTCGCCGTGGTGTTAACGTCCGTTTAGCCGTTAAGTTAACTGGTTATAACATTGACGTTAAGACAGAAACCATGGCCGCTGAAGAAGGTCTTGAATACATCTCTCTTGAAGAAGCTACAGCCGAAGAAAATGCTAAGAAAGCTGAACAAATCTTACTCAAGAAAGCCAACGAAGAAAATGCTGCTCAACCAAGTGTTTTACGTGGCTTACCAGAAGGCTATGTTGCTCCACAAGATCGTGTTTACGAAGAAGAAACCGCTGAAGATAATGCTGACTTAACTGAAGCTTTAGAAAACGAAGCTGAAAAGAAAGAAGCCGTTATTGAAGCTGCTCCAGTTATCGAAACACCAGTGGAAGAGACAGTCAAAGAAGAAGAACCAGCTCCAGCTCCAGCGCCAGTTAAAGAAGAAGTCAAGGAAGAACACAAAGAGGTTAAAACAACAACTTCTATTGAAGACCTTGAAAAATCTCTTGCAGACGAAAGCGCTCGTAAAGCAAATAAGGGTGCTAAGAAGTCCTTCAAGAAGAATAACAAGAAAGCCGAAGAAGAAACTGAAGAAGAAAATAAACCAGTTATTTCTACCGGTGAAAGAATGTCTATTTATACCGAAGAAGAACTTCGTGAAATGGAAGAAGAAGAAAAATACGAAGACGAAGTGGAAGACGATGATGTCGACTACGACGAATACGATGAATACTACGACGATGATGGTAGATAATGAACAAAGTAATTACTAGAACTTGCATCGTTACTAGAAAAGCTTTATCTAGAGAAGAGATGTTTAGAGTAGTTAAGACTCCTAATCACGAAATAAAGATCGATTCCACTTATAAAGCACAAGGTCGTGGCTGCTATATTAGTAAAGATAAGGATATAATCCTTCTTGCTAAGAAAAAAGCCTTGATCGAAAAGCATTTAAAAGTCAGTGATTGCGCTGCAATTTATGACGAATTATTAAAGCAATTTTAAAGAAAGAAGGTGTTGTTGA
>CAMVBL010000092.1 GCA_947165725.1 uncultured Caryophanales bacterium
TTTCAAACCTCCTTGTGAATAGAATAGCAAAGAAAAAAGTGGATGGGGCTTTTTTACCCTTGTCCACTTTTACACTAGCACTTCAAGAAGCAGCCCTTTCCTAATGATTGAATTATTGTGCTAAAGCAACGTCAGTAATGAATGTAACAGCGGCGATAGCTGGCATAATGAAGTTATTTGCGTTACTTCCATCACTAACGGAAGTGGCAAATTCTAATGTGTTTTCACCTTTAATGAGGTTGGTGTTTTTAAGCACTAATTGTTGTAATTCACCACTACTTGGAAGGTCAAAGTCAACAGTCTTAACGGCTAAACCATTAATCTTAATTGTAATGAAGTCGATAAGATTATCGATTGGGACGTTTTTAACTTCACCTAAGGCTAAGTAAACGTCAACATCAGACTTACCATTAGAAGCGGTATTAATTGTGTAGGTCATAGAACCACCACTCTTGAAGCCAGTGGCGACTTCCCAGGAAGTGCTACCGAGAGTAACGAATTCTGGATCGCCTTTATCGAGATCGATTGCGGCATCGCGAGCAGTATATAAATATGTATTTGCATATGATGATTTAGTATCACTAACGCTCTTCGCGGCGTCATCATAAGTCACATAATTATTGTCCCTAAAGACTTCTTCAGGAAGTTGAGGCATATTAGCAAGGAGGATTTCCTTTTTCGCTTCATATTCTTTGCCATATTGATCATATTGAACAGCACTGACAATGAATAATGTGCCAGACACTATGAGAGCAACTGCTCCAAGACAGATTGCAAGAGACGCAATGATGTGTTTTTTGATAAAACCAAATAACTTACTCATTGACACTTTCCTCCTTTCTTGAAGAAGTGAAGAATTTGAAGATTGTTAGACCAGCGGCTGCAGCGGCGACTAGAAGGCCACTATAGACCATTACATCAAGTGAGATAACAGCTGGTTTCCACCATAAGTAAGGTTCTTTTGGTGGGATTGACACAATCATTTCTGATGGGTCACTAGCGGCATTATATGTCGCGTTTCTCCACATCGCGTGGCAATACGCATATGCGATTTCGTGCATAGCTTCACGTAAACGAAGTTGGACACGAACTGGTGTATTACTAGCAGTACCAATTGCATTAGCAACAGTATTACCACCACCAAGGTTAAGGTTGCCACCATAACGGAAGGAGAAACCGATATCCATGTTGGTCTTATTTTCAGTCATATCGGTAATGATTTGACCGCGGAAGCCCCATTCTTTACGGAGAATACCTTGGATAAGAGCTTCGTTACCACCAGCCCAAAGGCCACCAACACGGTTGAAGGATGTCATGATACCAACAGTACCACCATTCTTAACTGCTTCTTCGAATGAACGGAGATAGAGTTCACGGAATGTTTGTTCGGTCATCCAAGCCATATTAGCCATACGGTTGAAGTCTTGGTCGTTAGCGACAAAGTGTTTAACGAATGTCATACGACCATAGATACTGATACCTTTAATAAT
Source organism: uncultured Caryophanales bacterium (assembly GCA_947165725.1). The sequence continues at coordinate 1,491 of CAMVBL010000092.1, forward strand.
TTCAGAAACATAACGGCCAGAAAGGATTGGGTCTTCAGATTGATAACCACAGTTTCTGCCACCATATGTTGAACGGTGTAAGTTACAGTTTGGTGAGAAGATGCCATCAGCGCCAGAAGCGTTCATGTCATTACCCATTGATTTACCGAGTTTTAATGTAAGTGCTCTGTTCCAAGCTTGGCAACCCATTGTAGGACCTGGGTAAGCTGGACAGTTAATTTCATCGTTTTGACCTAAGCCACCACCAATCATAGCGGCGCCTTCTTCAAATTTGAAAGCACTAGCGTTATTGGAATCACGTAAACCAATTTCACTCATACCACGACCAGCGTAGTTGGAGTTTTCGGTAACAATCTTCTTGGAGTTATCAAAGCTTAATTGGTCAAGAACTGAATCCCATTCAGGAGCATCATAGTTTTCGCCACAAATCATACCAAGTTCAGTAAGTTGGCCGTCTTCCATGAGTTTTTGTGAACCACCACTACTCCATGTTGGAGCTTGTTGTGGAATTGGGTTACCCCAATAGTCTTCAGTAGCGTTATCCCAAGCATCAGACATTGCTTTACTATAAGAATAGTTAGCAACAGGATTTGGGTCTGAAGCACGTTCCATTAACTTATCAGTCCATGGCTTATTTGGTTCACATTCTGTAAGAAGTTCTGGGAAATTATTACGGTGAACGAATTCGATGTTTTGATCAACAGAAGAACCATCAATTGGCATACCTTCATAAGCGGTATCGCCTGTGAAACGGTTTTTAACTTCTTCACCAGTGACTTCATCTTTATCAATCATGACATCATGAACGACTCTATAAGTCATTGGACTCATGTTTTCTTTAACATGGTGAGCATCGGTCATGAAGTTGAGGATGTAATTGCCAGCTTCTAATTCATAACCAGTGTGGCTATTGTTATTGGCGTCATAATCGTCATATGATTTGAAATCTTTTGTATCGACTTCGATATCAATGATGCATTTTTCTCCAGGTTCAAGTAATTTGGTTTTTTCATAACCGACTAATTTACGGAATGATTTTTCAATACCACCTGGGGTATATGGAGCGGTGAGATAAACTTGAACAACGTCTTTACCTTTGTATTCACCAGTATTAGTAACTTCGACTTGCAAAGTGAGTTTTTCATCGGCTTCAATTGAACTACCGGTGAGTTTATTAGCGCTAACGAATTTCCAATCGAAGGTTGTATATGACATACCAAAGCCAAATGGATATTGAACAACGTTATCATAACCATTGTATGGTTCACGATCCCAGAAGCCTTCGGCATCAGCGGTCTCGAACCAACGATAACCCATGTAAATACCTTCGGTATATTCAGAGTAGCAAGCGTATTTGTAAAAAGCGGCACCACCAGAACCTCTACCAGCCTTGTCAAAGAAGTCGCTAGATTTACCACCTTCATAGTGGCGGGTGTGCTTTGCACAAGAACGATAATATGTAATGTTATATTCTGGGCGATATGGAGTTGTATCTGTCATATGACCAGAAGGTGTGACGTCACCAAAGACGACATCTGGAATAGCAAGAGCGCCTTGACCACCAGTAACGCCAACATTAAGGACAGCATCGATACCGTTAGGAATTTCTTCGTTGATATACTTAACGAAATCGAGAGTCATATTGTTAGTGCTGTTTTCAATAACGATAACGTTTTCGAAATCTCTAGCAATCTCTTTGAGTGCGTATTCTTCTTCTTCTGATATTTCTAGATAGTCGCGTTCCATGTCTTGAACTTTACTTCCACTCTTGTGAGTAGAAGTGTTTGTTGTAAGTTTGTTCTGATAATGTGGACAGTCACTGTTTTCACCAGCGTGACGAGAGATAACGAAGAAGGCTGTGTTACTATAACCTTTTGCATCTTCATAAATTCTTTGATATTCGCTATCATCCTTTAAAGATGGTTCGCGGATGACAAAGTATGTGTCAAGAGCAGTGAAAATGGTATTGGCGTCGCCTTCTGCTGCATGCCAATTGGTGTAATAGGCTGGAATGTCTGGGTTGACTTCAATGCCTCTTTTTTCAAGAGCACTGTTGAGGTCATAAGACTTGTGGCCTTTTGTTCCGACCATTTCAGAACCAGAAGACATAATGTACCAGTCAACGGAACCGTGACCGAAAACATTAACTTTTTGGACATCATTTTTGCTGAGTGGAAGTGTTCCATTATTCTCTAACATAACAATGCCTTCGCCTTCAACTTCAACGGCGAGTTCATCACCCATACCAGACACGGAACGTGTCATAGCACTTTTGTCGACTGGAACTGGAGTTGTAAGGTAGGTGGTCATGGTTGAAGAGCCATCACCAAATGCCCATGAATTACCAATCCCAAGGGCGACGCCAGTGGCGATGATGACAGGTAATGAAACAATCGAAGCGATAAGTCTGACTTTTCCTTTACCTGACGAAAAATTAGATTTTCCCATGTGGATTTCCCTTTCTTATTTTTATGTATGTTTGATAAACCAAAAATGGCTTATCTTTTATCTCTTTTATAATATGAATTAGACGCGTGCAAAAATAGGATTTTGTTGCTATTGCTTAGTGTCAATTATCACTCTTATTTTTTTAGGTGTTGTTTCAATGAGGAATGTTTGATGATGTAAATTAGTATTCCTTTTCTTTTACACTTAATATATTCTAACCTTGTCCTCCTCTAATTGTTGTCTAAAATAATCGTGCATTTGTGATCCGATAGTAACAACATCAACTTTTTTGCCTAAAGCTTCTTCCAATTCATCACAAAAAGAAGAAAATTTCCACAAAGTGTCGACATCACCCTGTTCACAATAAATATCAACATCACTATTTCTATTAGCTTCGCCTCTGGAATAACTACCAAACAAATACACTTCTTTGACATTATGCTTTGCCATAATTGGTTTGATTCGCTCCTTAATTTGCTTGATAGTTAAAACACTTGGATTGATATCTTCCATAATTAAATTGGTAATATATCCATTTCTGTTAGAAATATTATCCAGTTTTTCAATCATTTCTTTATCGTTTTTCTTTACGCGAAACTGATACATTTTGTAATTCTTTTTGTTGTAATCAGAAATATAATCAAGTTGATTATTAGCCATTACTATCTCACCTCTGATTATATGATATCATATATAATCGTACCTAAATGTTTTACAAAAAAGTCGCCATTATTGGACGACTTGTTTTCTTACTTTTTTGAAGTGTCCCGGTGCGAGGTCGTTTATCGCAGTTGGTACAGTTTTGGCTATTCTCA
>CAMVBL010000093.1 GCA_947165725.1 uncultured Caryophanales bacterium
GATTGATAAGAGTGTTTTGTTCACCAGATTTATAAGTATATGCTGGAACGTTTTCTTCTTCCTTAATTTCTTTATGACTTGCTAAATCGTTAGCCATTTTGTCATTAACAGAAAGGCTAATTTTAGCAGTTGGATAGGTATTGACCCAATTACTTCTAGATACGTAATTAACAGAATTATCGCCTTTATTAGCGTATAAATTGATATCCATCATATCTAATTGATTAGTAACAACTTTACCAGTTTCCGCTTTAGCATAGGTGGTATTATCTAATGCTGTTTGTTTAAAGGCTAAAGCCGCAAAGTTAGCATCACCCACTGCTTGACCTTTTTTAGCCAAGACGTTATTTAATGCGTCATGAGCATCTTTACCAAAGGAAAGATAATAATCACCAGCATCTAAGATATACGTCTTATTAACCAAATTATCATAGGATTTAAATTGCTCTTTTTTGATGTTAATAACAACCTTTTCATTAGCAGATGCTGCTAATTCTTTTGTTTTAGCATAACCCATGAGTTCGATAGAAGCTTTTTCTAAGCCGCCTTCAACATATGGTTTTTGACCATAAACTTGCACGACTTCACGACCTGCTTTAGGACCGTTATTAGTGACTGTTACTTCAACATCAAATGATTTATGGTCACTTGCTTCAATGACTTTAAAACCACTATAGGTGAAATTAGAGTAACTTAAGCCATGACCAAAAGGATAAGCAACTTCGTTATTGTAATTAAACGAACCGACATTAGCTCTATTTAAAATAACATCTTCATATCTCGTTTCATAATAACGATATCCAACGTAAATCCCTTCAACGTAAACGCCATAATATTTAGCTGTACTATTTAAGTCAAAATCACTAGCGTTACTATATTCTTGTGCGAAGATACCTGTGTCTGTTGCGGCCCATGAGGCCATCGCAGGCGAAGATAAAGCCTCTTTAACATATGTATCGGATAATTTGCCAGATGGATTGATTTGACCAACAATGGCTTTAGCCACCGCTTCTAAACCAAATCCACCAGCGTTACCAATCCATAAAATAGAATCAACATCAATTGAAGAATCATTTAAGAAATTGAGTTCAATTGGACAAGATGAATTAAGCAATACAATGATTCTTTTAAAAGTATTAGCTTGTTTAAGCGCTGTTAAGCCTTTTAATAAATCGATTTCTTCGTTTGATAAGCCTAAATACATGCCGTTACGGCCATCACTGCCTTTAGTGGTTAAGTCAAAACCTTCACCACTATCTCTAGTAATTGTCACAATCGCGGCATCACCAAAGTTAGCAAATGTATCGACATTAGCAGAATTAACGCTATTCCATGGTATTTCATTAATTGTGTATGTTTTAACTAAACCTGAAACACTATTTTTACGGCCATAAATTGATTTATTGGAAATGTAATAATCCCAAAGACCGCTATTAACAGAACAATTAACGCTCTCTAAGGCTTGTCTTAAAGTCTTATATTCACTAACGTTAACGGAACCACCTGATAAAGATGGGGTATAGTTAGGGGAAATAGAACCATTACCAAACAAACTAACTTTTGGAGCGCTTTCAGTTAATGGAAGGGCGTTATTATCGTTTTTTAAGAGAACTAAGCCACCTTCTTCGATTTCACTAACTAATTTACTACCAGCGGCTTTAACTTCTTCTAAACTGTTGTAGTTACTCTTAAAATAGATTGATTCATTAGGATCGGTTTCTTCAACATCCACGACTTTATAGCCTTTAATATTGAAGGCGTGATTAATCATCGCCCCATTGGCACGTGCCACGGCTAAACCAGGGATTAAGATAGCAAACGATGTGCCAAATCCTAAAAACAATCGTTTAAATAATTTAGATTTCATTGTTTTTGCCCTCCTTTTCCGCTTTTTTAACTAATCCTTTGTACATAATTCCTGAGACAAGGAATAAGGCAAAAGAGAGCAAGAAAACAATCACTGTGAAAACAAATATAAATGATATTTTTGTGCCATCGATAGAAACGATGACATTAGTGATGTAATTGACTTTACTTATGATAAAGAACATAAAGGCAAATAAAGCAAGGATATAATCAAGAACGATAAATACATCAAAATTACCTAGCAAGATCTTTGTCTCATCAAAGCCAAATAATCTAACTAAAAGAAGAATGACACCTAAAGCAATGGAAATAATGCTAAAGATGATGACTTCTTTTGATAAGGTGTCGTTAAATTCATCGACACCAGTGGCGTTATAAATAATTAACGCTAAGACTTGAATCAAAATGGCAATGCCCAAAAAGAGCATCGGCAAATTGAAAAGCCTTTTAAATGAGAATTTTTTCATACTTTGTATTAACCCTCGTGATTGATTTTATCTATATCTGTGACATTTTCTACGTGTGGAGTCCAAGACAATTCACTGTCAGTATAAATGATAATGTTATCAATCATTGGAGCATTGGCGGCCATTGTGCCATCATATGGAGGAACACTATTTTTGGTTGTTAATCTGATAACGTTATAGCCTTCATATAAAACGAATGAAGCAGTGAAATAATATTCACCAAATGGTCTTTTATCATACCAACCTTGTTCAACAGGGACCGGATCCACTAAAGCGATTGGTTCATAATCGACAACTGTTTTTGTTGATTCGATATATTTAGCGTAACCTAAACCATCTTTTTGTAAGACACCACTTTCGTTAACTTCACCTTTATAATTAGCGATTTCATAACCATAATAAGGTTGTTCGCCTACTGTTGTATCTTCTGGTGCGAGAAACATATCAGCATATTCACAAGATAAATTCATGTAGAGTTGAGCATCGTTAACGGCTTTTGAAGAGTAGATGACGTATTCAATAAACGCACCGTTATAGTAAAGGCCGCTAACATAATATCCGTTGCTTGCCATAGCGGTGCCATTATCTTTATAAATCAACATTAAGCCAAAGAATGAGTCACTAGAACCAACACCTGATTTGTTTTCATCAATATATGTGTATTCCGCTTCAAAGACGTTTTTCTTTAAGGCTTTCATATATAAGTCATAATCTTGGTAAACAAGGCTTGAAAAATCAAAAACTGTTGTACAAGCTTTATCGCTATACCACTTTCCATCAAATATGTAGTCTTGAACTAATGGATTATTAATAGGAGCACTGACTTTTTTACCCGGCTCTACTGTTTTAGTTTCGTAAACGGTTTCAACACCATTAGTAACATATTTAAAGTTAACAGTATAGAAGTCGACTTTATAATGAGCATAAATGATTTTATCTTCATTAATTGGAGCAGTAAAATCAAAGGCATCATTACCTTGAGAAGCTTGATACCAACCTAAGAATTCCTTACCTTCAATAACTGGATTAGAAGGAGTAAATGTTGTTGCACCATCTTCGACATAGTAACTAATAGAAGGATATGTATCACCCGCATTGTAATTAATAGTTACTGTGTGGACTTCTTTACTAGAATCAATGGTTTTCCAATGCGCTTTTAAGTTTAAAGCAGCGGTAATTGGGGTAGCAAAATCGTAAAGATCGTTACCGTTATACCAGCCTAAGAATTGATAGCCAGTTCTTAAAACACTTGGCGCAGCATTCATCAAAATAGGAACGTTTAAAGTGGCCACTACTTTGACTTTCGCGCTGCCATCATCTAAATCAAAATAGACAGCGAATTCTTGTTCCCATTGAGCATAAATGGTGAAGCTAGAATTAACAGCGGTTGTGGCAAAATTAAATGGTTCGTTACCAGCTTTATCGCTTGTCCATCTAATAAAACGATAGTCTTGTCTAATTGGATCGGTTGGTCTATTTAAAAAATCACCAGCCACCACCTTAATTGGGTCAGGATTAACTGCACCATTATAGTTTAAATCAAGCGTAACGAGATATGATTGCTTCTCAACATTGATTTGATATGTGGCTTTAAAACCATCATAGTCAACAGTGACTGTTTTAACACCAACAGTGGATAAATCTGGTGTGGTAATTGTGACTTGTGAGTGACTAAATGGAATATCTTGCGTAGTTCCATCTTCAAATTGTAATTCGATAACACCGCCTTCAATTGAGAATTCTTCACCAACGACATAATCAGTTTTTGGTGTTGTCTTAATGGAGATATCTTCGACGATTTTATCAATGATTTCACCTCCACTATCAGATGAATTATGTGCCGTATCACCTGATGTTTTAGAAGGTATTTGCGTATCTTCGCTTTTTTTACTATTACTTTGATCATTACCTTTTTGGCATCCCACTATCATGAAGGATGTTAAGGCAACAATGAGTAGTTTGCTTATACTTTTGTTGTTCATTAGTTCCTCTCCTTTTCATTTTATAAAGCGGTGTCAAACAACAGCGCTTTATAAAACGTTAATCCAACGCCCCCGAAGGAACGTTGGATTAGAACGTTTTTATTGTTTTATAACGCTACTTGAGTAGATTATTGATCTTTTCTTCTCTTAATAGCGGTAACGGCTAAGCCTAAGCCAGCAATGAGGGCCATGATGCCAGATGCAGCGGCGATAGAACCACCACAACCTTTTGCGTCAACACCATCTTTACCATTGACACCGTCGTTACCATCAGCACCGGCTGGACCTTGTGGGCCAACTGGACCTG
>CAMVBL010000094.1 GCA_947165725.1 uncultured Caryophanales bacterium
TGGTAAAAGAGAATAAACCAGACTTAATTATTACTCATCATCCATTTATCTATGGTACTAAAGCCAAAGTATTTAAATGGGACAAGCTTAAAGAACAACTCTGTAATGAAATAGACGCCTTTGGCGTACCTGTCTATAGTATGCATACAAACTTTGATTCTGGTAAGGACGGGATGAATGACGCTTTAGCGGAACTTCTTGGTTTACAAAACGTTTATTGCCCTGAAGAAAAAGACTATTGCATGCGTATTGGTGAACTTAAAGAAGCGATGCCAGTTGATGAATTCGCTAAGTTTGCTAAAGCAAGTCTTAATGTTGACTACGCTTTATTAATTAAAGAAGGCAATCAAAGTATTAAGAAAATCGGCATTATCGGTGGTGGCGGTTCTCGTGACTGGTTCATCGCTAGAGATGAAGGCTGCGATATTTATATATCAGGTGACGCTCCTCATCATGTAAGAAGAGCGATTGTCTGTGAGAAATTCAATTACTTAGATGTCCCTCATGAAGTTGAGCGTGTCTTCATGCCACAAATGAAGAAAATCCTCCTTGAAATTGACCCAACATTGAACGTTTTGATGGTCGATCACGAGGAAATGCCTGAAGTAATAAAGTAGTAATTTATTAGTAAAACTATATCAAAGATATATAGGAGATATTAAAAATATGAAAGCAATCATTGAAATTAACAAATATGGCGTAGTTGAAGTCGAATTAGATAGAGATACAGCGCCTATTACCGTTGATAACTTTGTGAAGCTTGCGGACAAGGGATTCTATAAGGGATTAACCTTTCACCGTGTCATCAAAGGCTTCATGATTCAAGGCGGATGCCCAAAGGGCAACGGCACAGGCGGTCCTGGTTATTGTATTAAAGGTGAATTTGCCGCGAATGGTGTTAATAACCCAATCAGTCACAAAAGAGGCGTTATCTCCATGGCTAGAGCTATGGATCCAAACTCCGCTGGTAGCCAATTCTTCATCATGCATAAAGATGGCGAGTTCTTAGATGGTCAATATGCCGCATTTGGTCATGTTACCAAAGGTATCGAAGTAGTTGATGCTATTGCATCAGTGAGAACAAGTCCAAACGATAGACCTCTTGAAGCTGTCGTTATTAAAGATATTAGAATTGAGAAATAATTATGGCTAAGGATTTATTAATTGGTTCTCACGTCGGTATGAACGGCCCAGATTATTATCTAGGCAGCGTTAAAGAAGCTATTAGCTATGGCGCGACAACATTTATGTTTTATACTGGCGCACCACAAAACACATTCCGTAAGCCTTTAAGCGACCTTAAGATTGAAGAAGGACGTGCTTTGCTCAAAGAGCAAGGCTTTGACGAAAGTAAAATCGTTGTTCATGCTCCTTATATCATGAATCCTGCTAATAAGAGCCGTCCTGATCTTTTAGAATTAACTCTTAAGACACTAACAAATGAACTTAGAAGAACTCATGCTTTTGGCGCGAAGATTCTTGTTCTTCATCCAGGTAACCATTTAGGTCTTGGTTCTGAAGAAGCCATTAAGAACTTAGTAGAAAACTTAGATACAGTTTTAGCCGTAGATGGCACGGATGTGAGAATCGCCATAGAAACTATGGCGGGCAAAGGTTCCGAAATCGGTACTTGCTTTGAAGATGTCAAAAAGATTCTTGATAACTGTAAGTATCCAGAGCGTTTAGGTGTTTGCCTTGATACATGCCACGTACATGACGCTGGCTACGACGTAAATCAAGTCGACGACTTATTAGCCGAGTTTGATAAAATCATCGGTCTGAAGCACCTTTTAGTGGTCCATGTGAACGATTCTAAGAACATTAGAGGCGCGCATAAAGACCGTCATGAGAACTTAGGGTATGGCGAAATTGGTTTTGATGCGCTTTGCAAACTTGCTAATCATCCATTGTTAAGAGATATTCCAAAAATCTTAGAAACTCCTTACATTAATGAAAAAGCCCCTTACTCTGATGAAATCAGAATGTTAAGGGACGAGAAATTCATTGATGGTTGGAAAAATAAATATCTAGCGTAAACTATTAATTTCTTTAATTAAAGCGTCATAAGCTTCGTCTTCTGACACTTTTTTTATGACTTGGCCTTTTTTGAAGATGACATATTGGCCTTTGCCACCCGCGATACCGATATCCGCGCTCTTGCCTTCACCTGGCCCGTTGACGATGCAACCCATAACCGCGACAGTAAGCTTGATACTATTGTCTTCAAGATACTTAAAGACTTTCGCACCTAATGGTTTGACATCAACTTGGGTTCTACCACATGTTGGACAAGAAATAAATGTAGGATAATTTTCGTATAATCCACAGTCATGGAGTAAACGTTTAGCGGCGATAACTTCAGATTGCGCATCTCCAGTAATGGAAATTCTAATGGTATCCCCTATACCTTCCAAAAGAAGAGGCGCTAAACCAGCGGTACTTCTAATAACTGATAAATCATATGGACCCGCTTCGGTAATGCCAATGTGTAATGGATATGGGAATAACTCACTTGCGAGTTCATAAGCATTGATTGTTTCTTTAATATTGCTAGCCTTTAAAGAAATCACAATGTCATGGAAATCATATTTCTCTAGAATTTGAACTTGTTTCTTTGCGGATAAGAGAAGCTTATGGGCTAATGGAATATCAGCGTCAGCAAATTCTTGGCTGACTGATCCCGAGTTAGCACCCACTCTTATAGCGACGTGTTTTTTCTTGGCGAGTTCAACGATTTCTTTAATTTTTGCTTCGTCAGAAATGTTTCCAGGATTAAGTCTAATCTTATCAACACCGTTTTTAATCGCTTGGATAGCGAAGTCACCATTGAAATGGATGTCTGCGATTAGTGGAATCTTAATTTGTTTTTTAATTTCTTTAATCGCTTGAGCGTCTTCTTCATCAAGGATGGAGACACGCATCATATCTGCGCCTAATTTCGCGCATTCGTTAATTTCTTTAACGACTTCTTCAACGTGAGAAGTCTTATGTTTGCACATTGATTGGATTAAAACTTTGTTCTGACCACCGATGGTGATACGTCCAATCTTTGCTTGTCTAGTTTCTGTTCGTTTCATATGCCAGTATTATAACCTAGTTTATTCATAAAAAATATATTTGCATTATATTTTACCTGTGGTAAGATATTTAAGCGACTTTGAAGGAGAAAATCAAATGGCAAGCAGAGATGATAGAATCTCATTAACACTTAAATGCACAGAATGTGGCGAGGAAAATTACCTCACTTCTAAAAATAAAAAGAAACACGCTGATCGTTTAGAATTAAAGAAGTATTGCCCACGTTGCAAAAAAGTTACTCTCCATCGTGAGAAAAAGAAATAATAGGCCTGTGCCTATTTTTTTGTGCCTATGATTAAAGTAGTTCCTTTTATATATGAAGGTGTGGATGAATTATACGCTAATACGTATCTTTTAATCGACTCCGATAATAACTGTGCCGTTATAGATCCCGCTAAAGAATATCCTGGAATCGTTTATTATATTAAGAAAAATGAGCTTAAATTAAAGGCTATCTTATTAACACACGGTCATGTTGACCATATGCGTGGTGTTGATGTTTTAGTGGAAGCTTTTAATGTCCCTTTATATATCGGCTTTGATGATGAAGATAAGCTCAACGATACATACGCGAATGTGTCATATCTTTTAGGCGAAAATCTCGTCATTAAAAGCAAGGCAAATACCATCGCTGATAACGAAGTTCTTCATTTATTAAATGAAGATATTAAGGTCATTGCGGTGCCTTATCATACCGCTGGGTCGGTGTGTTTTTATCTTAAAGAAAGTGGCATACTTTTCACTGGTGATTTCATTATTATGCATAGTGTGGGCCGCAGCGATTTACCTAGCGCTAAACCTAAGGAATTAAATAACTCAATGGCGAAGGTTTTAGCGTTGCCTGACTCCACTAAAATCTATGGAGGGCATGGCACATCTTCCACTCTAGAAATGGAACGCAGACTAAATCCATTTGTCAAATAATGAATATTTGATATAATATTCAAGGAATTTATTGAAAGGAATTAGAAATTTATATGGTTAATGTTACAGAATTAAGACCAGGCAACTATTTCATTGATGAAAACAATTTATACCAAGTTTTAGATATTTTATTAAATAAAACTGCGATGAGAAAGATGGTTGCTAAGGTCAAAGTTAAAAACGTCCGTACAGGCACAATTAACGAATTAGCTCGTAACTCTGGTTACATGGTTGAAAACGTCCGTTTAGACAAAAGACAAATGCAATATCTCTACGATAGTGGCGATTTCTTAGTCTTCATGGATCAAGAAACATATGACCAAGTTGAAATCCCAGTTGAACGCTTAACTTGGGAAAAACAATTCTTAAAAGGTGATGAAATTGTTGAAATCACTTCTTACGAAGGTGAAATCCTCGGTGTCAACTTACCTGCTAAAGTCGCTTTAAAGATTACACAATGTGATCCAGGCGTTAGAGGTGACACAGTCAACAAGCCAACAAAGCCAGCGACATTAGAAACCGGCTGAGTGGTCAGAGGCCCATTATTCATTGAAGAAGG
>CAMVBL010000095.1 GCA_947165725.1 uncultured Caryophanales bacterium
CAATATGTCTGTTATCGATGCTGGTATCCCAGTTCTTAATATGCACGCCCCAATGGAAATCGTTTCTAAAGTGGACGTTTATGAAGCCTATTTAGGCTACAAAGCCTTCTTAGTTGCTTAATTAAATTAAGGAATTTTGCCCTGACTTAACAAGTTGGGGCTTTTTTCTTTTGACAAAGGTTATATTATTGATTATCATAATTAAGCAATTTGGCGGGTGTGGTGAAGAGGCCTAACACACCTGGCTGTGAACCAGGCATTCGCCAGTTCGAATCTGGTCACTCGCCCCAAACTTAAATGTAATCTCCGGAAACGGGGATTTTTTTGTTAATGATTACGAGCGATTTCCGCTAATGCGTCATCGTTATAGAAATAATCTCTATCTAATGGAACATCAACGATGACACCATCATCTGGATGAGCGCTTGGATTATCTTTAAAACCAGCTCTAGGAGCAATACCAGAAATACGGAAGATCTTTCCGTCTGGCGTAGCGGTAATATATGAATTACAGGCACCACCCGCAGTATTTTCACCCACAATAGTGGCACAGCCATTTTCTTTTGCTAAGTGTGGGAACCAAGTAGCACAGCTAAAGGACATCGCTGAAGTTAAAACAAAGAACTTATATTTATTAGCGAGGCAATCATCTTCATTGAATTTCCCGTCCAAATTAGTGTCGATTTTATATGATTGAGAAGCCGCGGTTTTAGTTAAAGCGCAGTAAGTAGTTAATTCAACATTTTCAGTCATATAACCTAAGATACCAATCGCCGCGATAACCCCGCCTCCAGGATTACATGTTAAATCGAAATAAATATTCTTAATGCCAGCTTTATTATTAATTTGCTTCATTAAAGAATAGACTAAAGCAAAGCTATCATAATTCACTAATTGTTCAGCAATTGCGTCAGACATTTCATAAGGATAGTACAAAAATTGATCAAAAGTAATGATTGCTGTATCACGATAATATCTAAGGCTTGGAATATTTCTACCTAAAGCCTTTTGTCTTCTAGCAAGTAAATCTTCTTCGTTATCTATTAAAGCGAGATAACGTTCACTCATAATGCCCGTTCTAGTATATGTTGAAGCGCCACATGCACTTGCGTTGTTACCCGCGGTTGAATGACCATCACCAATCACATAGTTAATGAGCCTTTCAATAGCTTGACAGTAGAAGTTCTCATTATCACTCTTTAAGTTATTAACGATATCTTGATGATTCTTCGTTAGATAGTCATTGAAATCAGAAATTCTACAATCTCTAAAGCCATATGAAATGTCTAAATGAAACATTAAAGAATTATAGTTATATTCTCTAAACTCATAATTACTTCTCGCGTTTTTAAAACGATAATCACCATTATGGAAATCTTTTTCAAAAGATGTGCCGACATAGTTAAGTGCGACCGCACCTCTTGAGAAATTTAATAAATAAAATGCTGTGCCATTAAAGTTACAACTTGCCCAAAAGCACATGTTAAATGTGATTGAGTTAACTATAGAAAATGGTATATAGAAGTCGTCATTATATTTATAAATATCTAAGTTATATTTATTTAAATCAAAGACGACATCCTCTGTTCCTTGTAAAGTAATGTAATTTTCTTTGATGTGGGTATTAACTTCCTCACCATCAGTCATATTGAAGATGTTTCTTTCACCTCCATCAGAGGCAATAATATTATCAAAGTTATGAGCAGTAATAGTGTTCTTTTCATGATCAACGGTAAAGACGATATCGTATGGGCATGTGTATGCAATCTTATTATCTTCTTTAATAACTTCAACATCATCGTAGATTGTTAGTAAAGCGGTTTGTAAAGACATATAAGGAATAAAAGTATTTTCGCCTTTAATCGCATATTCTAAATCCCACACTTTATAGGAAACACAATCGTTTTGGCTAATTGCCGGAATATATAAAGGCGCTGACATTAACGCTAAATTAACAGTTTCCTCACCTGATGAACTGCTAGATGAACTAGAGGAAGAAGTGGTTGTACTGCTTGATGAAGAACTAGAAGAACTGCTGCTTGATGAAATAGAAGAACTAGAAGACGAACTACTAGATGATGAACTAGAACTAGATGAACTAACACTATTAGAACTTGAACTGCTTGAAGTAGAACTACTAGTGGTGCTCACACTTGATGAGGCATCGCTACTAGTCTCACTAGAACTGCTTTCGCTAGATTGAACGCTACTTAAAGAATCACTTGATGAACTAACACTTAAACTAGATGAACTAGTCGCAGGAGTACAAGAAGCGATAATAAGCGCAAATAATGTAGGAACAATCTTACTTAATTTCATTTGGGGAAATAATATACCAGTGAAATATAAATGTATAGCAAAATAATAAAAAATCTAGCCATAATGACTAGATTTTGTTATAGATTTATGTTTTTGTTTACCACTTATAATCAGTGTTTCTTGTGGCTAATATCACTCTATAGAATGATGGATTCTTTTTAGTTAAAAGAAGAGTTAATGGATAACCAACGCACATAATGCAGACGAATTCACCTAAGAAGACACCACCAAACATAGTGAAGTATGTTAGTGGATTTAATTCCATCGCATCAGGTGTGCCTATGCATGAATAATAAATAACTAAAGGAATAACAATCGCGTTAGCAAGGCATGGAATAAAGCCTGCAAAGAATAAATTTTTAATGAATTTTGAATAAACAATCATAATTAAACAAGACACTAAAGTGGTTAATGTACCAAAGATAATATCAAGTGGTCCAACGGTGGAAGCTAAGTTAGCAAGTAAACAACCTAAAGTTAAACCAATAGTGTAACTAGGATTAAAGAACACTAATAAGTTAAGAAGTTCACTGATTCTGAACTGTGAGAATTCATATGATAATGGACCACAGGCAATAGTGATAACAGCGTATAACGCTGCAATCATGCCGTTGACACAGATCATTTTAATGTCGAAGTATTTTGTAAGTATGCTTGTTTTCATTCTATAGTTGATCTAATTCTTTTCTAATAGCTTTCTCGTTAAGGTTTTGACCGATAAACACGAGCTTGATTAATCGATCTTGATATTCATCATCCCAGTCATGGGCGAAGTTCTCATCGTTATGTCTTAAATAAGTTAATTGTGCTTTTGTTAATGTCGCAGAGAACCATTTTCTTGAATAAGTTAAGGTTGTTTGAGAACCCGCTGATTCATAGACATAAATATTTTCTTTTTCATTAGCGAAGTAGCAGACGCCCTTTGCTCTAATGATATGGTGTTTACCGCTTTCTTCTTTGACCCAATGTTCAAACTTTTCTTGATCGAATGGTCTTCTACGATAATAAACGAATGTGTTGATATCGTATTCAAGAGCGGTACCTTCTTCTTCGTTTTCTATACCATGGTGATGGTGATGATGGTGGTGATGATGCTCATGTTCTTCATGCTCATGTTCATCGTCATCGTCGTCATCTTTGTCATGGTCGTGATGGTGATGGTGTTCTTCTTCCTCATCGTCGTCATCATCATCGTGATGTTCAACATCGCTATCCCAGTCTTCGAATTCTCTAATCCAGGCAGCGGAGCCACTGGCCTTATCAAAATCAAAGAGGTTTGTGTCGATTAATCTATCGATATCGACATCGCAATAATCCGCTTCAATAATCTCAGCCTCTGGTTGTAAAGCCTTAATAGCAATCTTCACTCTTCTGAGTTCTTCCTTACTAATTAATGAGGCTTTATTCAATAAAACGATATCGCAGAATTCAATTTGTTGAATGACAAGGTTTTCTAAGTTTTCTTCACCACGTGTCGCTTCTTTTAATGTTTCACCACAGCCAAACTCATCTCTAAGTCTTAAGGCATCGGTGACAGAGATAATAGCATCTAACCAATAGAACTTTGGTAAATGTTGCTTCTCAAATTCTTGTTCCATATAAGTAATTGTTTGAGCGATTGGTACTGGTTCACAAATACCAGAAGCTTCAATTAAGATATGGTCATATTTTTGTTGTTTGACTAAGTCAGCGAGTTGTTGAATTAAATCTTGCTTTAATGTGCAGCAGATACAGCCATTGGAGAGCGCCACTAAGTTTTCATCCTTACCTTTAACGATGCCGTTTTCTTCAATTAATTCAGCATCAATATTGACTTCGCCAATATCATTAACAATAACAGCCATCTTATGGCCTTTAGCGTTTTTTAATATGTGATTGATTAATGTGGTTTTACCACTTCCTAAATAACCGGTAATAAGTGTAATTGGCACTGTTTTATAGTTTTCCATCTTTCTTACCCTCCGTTTTTTGCTAGACTATTGTATCACATTTATTACAAATAAATAGTTAAACGATAAAAAAGCATAACTTATAAAAATTCTTGCAAAAACTTTTAGCAGGTTTTATCTTGCTATTCGTCTTGTTTGGTAAGAGGAAACAAACTATGAAAACATTATTAGCTGTCTTATCGATGATTCCTGGCTTAACCGCCACTCCACCTTTACCTCCAAGAACCGTGACCACCGATGAATACAATGATTTTGAAGTGACTTTAGTTGA
>CAMVBL010000096.1 GCA_947165725.1 uncultured Caryophanales bacterium
TACTGGTGTTGCTTTCATGAAATTACTCGAATCCCGTTTAGATAACTTAGTTTATAGAATGGGTTTTGCTAGAACTAGAAGAGGCGCAAGACAATTAGTCAACCACGGCCACATCGAAGTTAATGGCAAAAAGTTAGACATCCCATCAGCTTTATTAACAGTTGGTGATGTCGTGAGCGTGAGAGAAAATAGTAAAGACCTCAAAGTGATTAAAGAATCCCTCGAAACCTTAGGCACCAAAGTGGGCTGGGTTGAAGTGGATGCTGAAAAGTTATCTGGTAAATATGTCCGTGAAGTCGAACGTAAAGAATTACCACAAGATATCACAGAATCACAAATCGTCGAATACTACAACCGTAAACTCTAATATCAAAGAGCAAACTAAATCGTTCCAGAAATGGGACGATTTTTTTATGCTTTATTTATTCCATAAATACTAATATAATCATTCTCTTAGGGGGTAAACCAATGAAAAAACATATATTAAAGTCATTAGTCTTATTAGCCAGTATTTCATTAGCCGCTTGTAATATTCCAGGTGGTAAAACAAGTAATACTTCTAATAGCACTAGTGAACAAGAAAGTGTTGTTCCAAGTACCACAAGCGGAACAACAAGTGCGGATTCTACTTCTAGTAACTCATCTAGTAGTACAGTAAGTAGTTCTTCTAATACACCTATTTCAAGTAGTAGTTCATCCACTACTTCATCAAATCCTATTTCAAGTTCTTCTAGTAGTTCATCTTCTAGTAGTTCTTCTATTCCAGATGATACTTCTTTAGATGCGGTGATCGCTAAATTCACTGATGGTTTAAATTTCAAAGTGCCATCACTTAACAAATATAATTTAGATTTTTTTGTTTATTATTATTACGCTTATCAAGAATATCGTATTGCCGCGAGCGTTTTAACTGGTGGGGATGCGATTGTCACTGAACTCGTTACTTTATGTAATAACGAATCTACCTTAGTCAGTATGAACGATGAATACTTATACACTGTGGAAGAAGTCGGTTATATGTATGGTAATGATGAATTTGGCAGTGATGTCTCCATCACATTCTATAGTGAAAATGACCAATTCTATTTTGAAATAGGTAGAAGCGAGGGCGCTGGTAAATTAGATGTTTCTAGTATTGATACTAGTTGGTATGTTGACTATATCAACTTTGAAGGCTACACCGTCGTAGAAACTTTCCCAAGTGACTTAATTAATGGTTTCTTTGAAACAGATGTTACGATCCCATCAATGGGTGAAGGTAATTATCCATCCTTAATTATTCCTTATACTGAAGAAGAGGATGGTTCTATCACTCCTGATACATTCCGCTTCATCATGGAAGGTGATAAGATTAACGCTTTTGCCGATGCCTTAAAAGGCGCTGGGTTTGGTGTTAATATCCAAGAAGAAATTGGCTTAGATGATAGCTGGGAAGAATATACATATTATTTAGGTTCCGCTTATGATCAAGCTCATAGTTTATATTTCTCCTTCATGCTTGATAATAGCTCTAACACCTTAGTGGCCGTTAATAAGTTCCATGATGTGATGGTTGATGAATTAACTGAAAATACTGATTGGACAGATGATGAAAAAGCCTTAATGGAAAGCACTCTTTATGAATGCTTACCATTTATGAAATTTGGTAGTGATTATTTTATCGAAGATGCCTCTGATGAAGACTATACTTATTTATTCTTAGGTGACTATTATTATCAAGATTTATCAAGTGCATACGCGGAAGTCTTAAAAGCTAACGGCTTTAAAGAAGATTTAGAAACATATTATACACCTTGCTATACCTTAGATAATGGCTGTGTCTATATCGAAGTCATGCCTTATTACAATTATGGTAACTGCTTAGAAATCTATTTCGAAGATACACATTTACCAATTCTTTGTGACTTTGCATTAAATGTTAGTGAATTAGATATCGTTAAAGGTGTTGGTTATCAATTACAACCAGTCTTTGATCCAGTTGATGCCTATAACAAGATTATTTGGGTAAGTGATAACGAGAGTGTCGCTACTGTTAGTGATAACGGCTTTGTGAGTATTAAGAATACTGCTGAAGTAGACGCTAAAGCCACTATTACAGCCACTTGCTTAAATGGCATGAGTGCAACTTGCACATTCACCATTAGAGAAAATGTTGTCACTGGCATTATGTTCGAACAAGATAGCTATAAAATCGCTCCAGGAGAAACAATTCAAACTGAATATGCCTTATTACCATATGGCGCTACTTCATCTTCATATGAAGTTGAATACAGTGTTAATCCAGCTGATGCCGGTATTAGTGTTGGTCAATATAGCGGCGAGATTACCGCTAGCGATGATGCTATCGCAGGTACTGAAGTCACATTAACTATTACTTATAACGGCGTTTATACTGGCACCGCGAAAGTCATCGTTAAGAGTGCTTCTATCACTCATACATTAAATCAAGCATTCTTTAGTTTAGAAGATGGTAGCACTGTTTATGGTACACATACAGTTACCACTGATGATGGTACCTATTATGAAGCACAATGTGCTTCTCAACATGGTATCCAAATCAGAAATAAGAATAGTAACTCTGGTATCATTGCCCGTAATGATGATATGAAATGTAAATCTATCACTATTACATTTGATAGCAGTACAGATTCTTCTAGAGTCGTTGAAATCTATGCTTCTGTAACCGCTTTTGATATCGCTGATATGTATGGTAGTTCAGTCACTAAAGTAGGCACTATTTCCGCGAGTGGAAATAGCTTCACTTATGAATTTACTGATAATTATTCTTATATTGGTTTAAGAAGTTCAAGTGGCGCTATTTATATCACCTCAATTGATATCATTTGGGGTTAATCGAAAGCCTAGTAAGTAAAAAGTTGTCTCAAATGGGACAACTTTTTTATTTTCTATAGTTTATTGCTGTCTATCCAGGATAGCCATTTTTTTACAGTGCTGGCTCTTCTATTGCAAACCTCAACGTTGTCGATTCCGTAAATATCGCTAATCATTTGAGATATGTAATCTGTATCCACTGCTTCTTTGTATAAATATTGCATGAAAAATATTTCGCCAAATACAGGTAGCGAAATGATTCTTTGACAAAGTTTAAGGACTCTTGATTCATAGATTGAATTTCTTAACTCGTTTCCAAAACTTGTAAAGCTTCTGCTTTTATCAACAATTCCTAAAAACTCAGCAGCGCTAACATAATAAGAAATTTGGCGCTGAGTTCCTAATTCAAGATAATTAAGTAAATAATTAGTGTCCGACATCCTATCTTCGTCATCAATTTCAATAATTTTGAGAATTTTGCCAAAATCATTTGCTTGTGGAAATGGCACCCTATTTTGCTTTTCTTCCATATATTAGCACCTCATCTACCTTTGCTCGCTTTGAGCCCTTACTATTGATATTTCTATTTGCTTTAATCACTTTCGTAGAATAAATGATTTCATATTTATCTGCTTCGAATGCTTTACGTACAAATTTTGTGTCGTTGTTTGAAATAAGCACATTACATCCCTTTTCGATAAGCTCATCGCAAAGCTTTCTTAATCTAAGCAAATCATTATGTGAAAAGCCTTCCTTGCTATAGCCAACGAAGCCAGTATCTTCATAATCATATGGCGGATCAAAATAAATCCAATCTCCTTTTTTAGCACAACTTACCGATTTAACAAAATCGCAACTAAGAAATACAATTCCTTCATTTTTGAGATATTTTGAAGCTTCTCTAATAGTTTCTTCATCGCAAATTAAAGGATCTGTATATCTACCAATAGGTGTATTAAATTGCCCCTTCTTGTTAACTCTATAAAGGCCATTAAAACAGGTTTTGTTCAAATAAATAGTTCTTGCAGCTTTTTCTATAGCGGTAAGATTTGCATAAACTATTTCATCCCTGTCTAAACTTCTAATTTCGTAGAAATAATCTTTATTGTGATTCTTCTTATGCTTTTTTAAAATGGCAATTAATTCTTCGGGATTGTCACGAACAACCTTATAGCAATTTATAAGCTCTTCATTTAAATCATTTACAACACATTTTTTGTAACTGATATTAAAAAATACAGAGCCACCGCCCAAAAATGGTTCAAAATAAGTTTTCCCTTTTAGAGAAACTTTATTTATATACTCTTGAATATATGGCAGTAATTGTCTTTTTCCACCTGCCCACTTTAAGAATGGTTTCATTTTATTCGTACCTGTAAGTTGTGTCGTCGTCAAAGGCAAAATTCCCATTTTCAATGGACCTTTGCATTAGAATGTTTTTCTTTTGCAAAGCATCATAAATATCTTTATCCTTTGATTTTTTCATATCATCATCATAAAAATTAAAATACAAATAGTAATTAGTTTTATCAGAGTCTTTCAGACCTAAACGATGAATACGATCACGAGACTGCAAATATTGATACAGATTGTAATTGAGTTCAACATAATGAGCATCGTGACACGATTTATGAAGAGAAACGGACTCAGCTAATGTTGCTGGATTTGTTACTATGATGTCTAGTAAATTAGAATAATTAAACTC
>CAMVBL010000097.1 GCA_947165725.1 uncultured Caryophanales bacterium
GGTTCCTACCGGATTCGAACCGATGATCATTGAGTTGCAGTCAATTGCCTTACCAGACTTGGCTAAGGAACCATTCTTGCAGCGTTATGAATTATAGCACTGCAATAATCTTACTATCAAGCACAAAATATGTTTTTTGAATTTTATTTAAAATTTAGGCTGCTTTAACTCTTGCCCACATTTCGCCGACTTCTTTTTGTTGAGAACCGAAATCGTTCATCATGCAGCATTTCTTTAAAACTTCTTCTGTTGGGTATTGAGCGTCAAATTGACGACCCCTTTCGCTTGTTGGGATGGAGATTGTTGCACCACCTTCAACTTCACCGAAATAGAAGCTTAAGTCGACTTCGTATGTGTCTTCTTCATCTTCTTCAGCAGCATACCAATCATTAACTAATTCCCACATGGCATCACCAACGATTGGAGAAGTATAACCAACGGAATCCATGATTAATGCGGCGTTTTCAGGATCACAAACGAAGTTAACGAATTCTTCGGCTAATTCTTTGTTACCATTCTTTGGAATGGACCAACCATCGAACCAGACGTTACTGCCTTCTTTTGGAAGAGCATAGTTTAAGCGAGCTGGCTTTTTGAGTTCTTCAGCAGAATCCATAGCGAAGATGGCATCACCACTCCAGGCTAAGTTAGCGCTATAAACGCCTTTAACGATATCTTCTTTACCAGCATCAACTTCGAATTTGTTAACTGTTGATTTTTTAGCTTCGATTAATGCATCGCCAACCTTTTTAATTGTTTCGCTATCGCATCTATTGAAGATAGCAGTTAATTTAGCGTTGTATTCTGGATCGTTTTCATCTAGTGCAGCAATTTCATCTTTGTAGACGTGGAAGATGCCTGTAACATATGTATCACGCATTGAATCTTTTAAAGAGAATTGATTGCTGAATTTGCTTTCTTTGTTCCATAAGCATTCCCATGTGCCAACTTCTTCAGCGGTGAAGTATTCTGGATTATATGTGAAGCCCATTGTACCCCAGAAATAAGGAACAGCATATGTTAACAAAGAGTTGTTATCGTTTAATTTAACTGATGTGAATTTTTCTTTGATAAATTGTGAGCCATAATCTTCAAAATTCTTTAAAGATTCACCGTATTTACCATCAGCTTCATTGTATGAGAATTTTTGAAGCATACCTTCATTGGCCATTTTTTGGATCATGTAGTCAGATGGGCAAATTAAGTCTGGTTTGATCGAACCTTCTTTGATTTGTGTGTACATGATTTCGTTTGTGGCGAATGTACGGTAGTCAACTTTAAGAACTAAGCCGGTTTTTTCTTTGTAATATTGTTCAAAGGCTTTGATTGTCTTTGGATTTTCATCATCGCCTTCGAAGATGTAGTCGGCCCAGTTATAAATGATGAGTTTGACATCATATTTTGGGGCGCAGCCGACTAAACTACCCATGGCCATTGCAGGAATGGCAAACATTAATAATTTCTTTGTTTTCATTTTATTTTTCTCCTTTTAATAATTTCCTTTCTTTTTTCGCATCCACAACGCTCTTTATGTACATGCTAATCATTACTAATAAAATTAGGCCAAACATAATCGCGGTAAATGGGCGAATTTCCTTGGGAACACTATTTCTTTTAATACGTTCATCAATCAAGGTTGAAATGGTTTGGAATTGTTCTTCTTCACCCATCACAACGATGTTAGCTGGCTTTGTAAAGGCTGTAATAACAAAGTCGTCTAATGATAACGTAATTGATAATAAGAATCCGGATAGAATGCCAGGCATAATATCAGGGATTACTACCTTGAATAACGCACGTGTCTGAGTGGCTCCTAAGTCCATCGCTGCTTCATATAACGATGGGTCCATTTGTTCTAGTTTCGGTAAAACTGATAGAACAACATATGGCAAAGCAAGTATCACGTGACCTGCTATCAAGGTAAATAATGAAGTTTGTAGTTTCAAGATTGAAACAAAGAACACTAACAATGAGAACGCTGTAACGATTTCAGCGTTAACAATTGGAATTTGATTCATGAACTGTAATGCGTTCTTCCAGAGTTTGTTGCGAGTATAGAAGATGCCGATGGCGCCTAATGTGCCGAGTAGAACCGCGATAATCGTAGAAACAATGGCTACGATAGCAGTATTACGAGCGGCTCCTAAGAGTTCAAGGCCACCAGTTTCGGTAAATAAGCTGACATAAATATCTAAGCCAGTATTGCCCCACTCACCCATAACTTTAGAATCAGTAAATGAATAAATAGAGATATACACTAATGGCGCATAGACCAAAGCGAGCATCACGAAGATAAAGACTTTGGTGACATGCTTCCAAATGGTAGCTCTAATTCTCTTCGCCTTCAAAGCGCGGTTAGTTTCTTCGACAGAAAGAGGTCTTGTGTTTACCATATTCCCACCTTTCTATCTTCATCTTTTTTGGTGAAGAATTTTTCAACTACTAAAGAGATACCGATAATGAATAACATCACTAATGACAAAATGGATGCGGCATTTTTATCGTGAATTGTGTTGACGTAGCTTTCGATTAATGTGCCGATAATGGAGACTTTGCCGTTACCCATTTGTTCGGCGACGACATAAGAAGACATTGTTGGCATGAATGTCATTGTAGCAGCAGAAATAATACCGGGAACTGTCATTGGTAAAATGACTTTGAAGAACACTATGAATGGATTAGCGCCTAAGTCCGCAGCAGCTTCAATTTGGTTTTTATCCATTTTTAGCATTTGGTTATATAAAGGCAAGATTGCGAATGGCAAATAGTCATAAACCATACCAACAACCGTGCCAGCGACTGGATATTTAGCGGTTAATTGGAAATTGAATAAATTTTCAAACATCTCATTAACCATATCTCTTAAGGCCATTGTTCTAACAACAAAGTTGACCCACATTGGGAGAACAAAGAAATAGACTAAAATCTTATTCTTGTTAAACTTCTTGTTGCTTAAGATAAAGGCAATTGGGTAAGCAATTAGAATGCAGATGATTGTTGTCAATATAGCAATTTCAAAAGTTAAACCTATGGTTTTCCATTTATCGCCAGCAGTGAAAATGAGTCTCCAGTTGTCAAAATAGAAATGACCTTGGTCATCAGTGAGAGAGAAATAAACGATTAGGAAAAGAGGCACTACCACGAAGAATACCATAAACACAAAAAATGGTATGCTCAAGCTAGCGCGGAAGTTGAACCTAGAACGTTGACGACGAGCAACTTCTTCCATTGTTATTTCTTGGCTCCTTTACGTGATAAGTGAATTTGTGATTTATCAATAATGACGGAAACTTCATCATTTTCGTTCCATAAATCTGGTGTGTTTAAGACAAAGTCTTCTTCATCATCAGTTCTAACGATGATTTCATAGTGGTCGCCTAAATAGATTAAGGAAATGATGTGACCATGGATATCACTGGCTTCTGGATCATCACTTATAGTGATAGCTTCGAATGGCACTTCGACATTGATTTCCATATCAACGACATCAATTTCATTGCCCTTATCGTCGATAAGAACTTCGTTTTCATCGATTTTAGCGCCTGGGAATAATGGTAAGACATCAACGTCGAATTCAGCGTTAGCAAATTCAACTTTGTAATCTTTTGTAATATAGCCATCATAGAAGTTACTAACGAATGGCTTTTTCATAATTTGAATATTAACTGGTTCAACATTTAAACCGACTTTAAGACCTTCGTCTAATTCCGCGGTTGATTGAACGATAACTTCAGATTTACCGACATTAATGATGTATTCATAGTGCATGCCTTTGAAGATCTTGCTAGTAACAACACCATCAACAACACCACTACCGGCTTTGCCTAAGATGAAGTCTTCTGGTCTGACGACAACGTCGACTTTTTCGTTAACTGGGAATTTACCAAAGTCAACTGGGTCTGCATCCCAATATTTATTTAAGAATCTAACTTTGTTATCTTTGGCCATTGTGCCGGTATAGATGTTAGATTCACCAATGAAGTCTGCAACGAAAGCGTTATTTGGTTCATCATAGATTTCTTTTGGTTTACCAACTTGTTGGATTTCACCGTCATTCATAACAACGATGGTATCAGACATTGTTAAAGCTTCTTCTTGGTCATGGGTGACGTAGATGAAGGTAATACCTAACTTTTTATGCATGGCCTTTAATTCAAGTTGCATTTCTTTACGCATCTTGAGGTCAAGGGCGCCTAATGGTTCGTCTAATAATAAGATTTCTGGTTCATTTACAATCGCTCTTGCAATAGCAATACGTTGTTGTTGACCACCAGATAAGGTGGAAATATCTCTTTTTTCAAAGCCTTCAAGGTCGACAACCTTTAACGCTCTTTCGACTTTTTCTTTGATTTCCGCTTTGGTTAAGTGACGGAACTTTGTCACTGGATTACCTTTTTTATCCACTGTTTCATAAGGAATCTTTTTAAGTTTTAAGCCAAAAGCA
>CAMVBL010000098.1 GCA_947165725.1 uncultured Caryophanales bacterium
CTTGTTTGATAAATTCTTCAGCGATTAATTTGCTGATTTCTTCATTTGTGCCAACAACAACTTTCATTTTTGTTTACCTCTTTTCTTTGACAACAATATTATCTTTTGCTTTATAAATACTATTTTCTGGGACAACACCTCTCACCATTGATAATGGATAAATTTGAGAGTGTTGACCAATGACTGTACCTGGGTTAAGAACAGATTGGCAGCCAATATCAGCATAATCACCTAATATAGCGCCTATTTTTCTTAATCCTGTTTCATAATCCTTATCACCGTGTATAACGATATTCTTACCATCGCTCTTTAAGTTAGAGCAGATACTTCCCGCTCCCATATGAGCGTAGTTACCAAGCACACTATCACCAACATAGCTATAATGTGGGACTTGTACGTGATATAAAAGGATACAGTTTTTAAATTCACAAGAATTACCTAAGACACAATTATCACCAACAATGACATTACCTCTTAAATAAGCGCCCGGTCTAATTTCTGTATTATTACCAATAATCGCTGGAGGAATGATTGTCGCGGTAGGAGAAATGCTAACATTTTCACCCACTAAGACACCTTCTTTAAGTAAGGTATAACCTGGTAAACCTTGTTCTAAGACTTTTTTAATAATTTCTTTAATTTGAGGAAGTAATTCCCAAGGATAGGTTGAGTTATCAAAATAGTCTCTGAGGAAATCACTACTGCAATCGAAGAGATCTTTAGTTAAGACAGCTTTCTTATTCATCGATGACGTAACCTCTCTTCTTAATGACGTTATAAATCGCGTCGATATATTTATCGCATTCCGCAAGTGAACCAAGTTCCACCATGATACGGACAACTGGTTCAGTGCCAGATTGTCTTAATAAGGCACGGCCGTTATCTCCGATTTCTTTATTAACTTCATCAAATTTAGCTTTAACGACTTCATCTTCCACAGTCGCGGCTTTATCAGTGACTCTAACGTTTTTAAGTTTTTGTGGTAACACTTTTACTGGGGCCACGAGTTTAGATAATGCTTCTTTTCTTTCTAACATTTCTTCTGCCACCATGATAGCGGTTAAAACACCATCACCAGTAGTAGCGTATTTCTTAATGATAATATGACCAGATTGTTCACCACCTAAGACATACCCTTCATTGACCATTCTTTCAAAGACGAATCTATCACCAACTTGGGTTCTTTCTAAATTAACACCAATTTGTTTTAAGGCTTTAGCAAGACCAGAGTTAGACATAATTGTGGCCACTACGGTGTTCTTATCTAATGAACCTTCATTTTGTAACTTACAGGCTAATAAGTACATGATTTTATCACCATCAACTTCTTTACCATTTTCATCAACAGCGATACATCTATCAGCGTCACCATCAAAGGCAAAGCCAACATCTAACTTATTGTCTTTAACATATTTACAGAAGTTTTCAATGTGTGTACTACCCGCATTGAAGTTAATATTTAAACCATCTGGATGGTTATTAATAATAAAAACTTGAGCCCCTAGTGCTTCAAATACACTTCTAGCAATCATCCAAGAAGCACCGTTTGCGGCATCTAAACCCACTTTTAATTTCTTCATGGAGTGTTTGGCTAAGGAAATGAGATAACCAATATATCTATTTCTACCACTGGAGTAGTCATTAATCGTACCAATATCACTACGTTTCGCAAATGGTAAATCGGTTTCACCTTCTTCTAAACCTAAGGTTTTGAAATCACCATCTAAATAAGCTTCCGCTAAATAGGCCACTGCATCTTCTAACTTTTCACCATTACCATTAATGACTTTAATACCATTATCGTAGAATGGGTTATGGGAAGCAGTAATCATCACACCACAGTCGAAGCAGTCTTGTCTAACGATATAAGAGACAGATGGAGTGGTTGTAACGTGTAATAATTCAACGTCCGCGCCTGAGGATGCTGCACCTGCCGCAACAGCGTATTCAAGCATATAGGAAGAACGTCTTGTATCTTTACCAATAACGATCTTGGCTCTATAGCCTGGCTTTTGCATATTGTATTTAGGATTAGAGTAGAACCAACCAAGAAATCTACCAATCTTATATGCTCTGTCTGAGTTTAATAATTCATTAGCCTCACCTCTGAAACCATCTGTACCAAAATATTTGGTTTTGATGTGTTCATTGGGTAATTCTAATTTGTAGCCTTTATGAATAACGATGTTATCATCAATTAATTCATCAGCGGTTACTTTGAAGATAGCGCATAGATCTTTAATCGCTGTTAATGGAGGAAGGTTTTCGCCATTTTCCCATTTAGACATAGACTGTCTAGAGACTTTTAAGATCTTCGCTAATTCTTCTTGAGAAATATTGTTCACTATCCTTAAGTGAACGATTTTTTCACCAATGGTCATAAAGAGACCCCCTTTTTTGTTGTCGTGGTTTAATAATAAGAATAAATAGCCTTAATTGCAAACTATTTTGTGTCAACTTTGCTTTACTTAATAATCTTATTACAATATTTATAACTATGTTATAACTAATTTCAAAGATTTGTCCTATAGATAAGTTTACTAAGTTTGTTAGAAAAGTTTACAATGGTATATTAGAAGGCAAAACTAAAATGAACCATAAATAGATTTATTGTTATATCTTAATTATTGTGTTTTATTATTAAATTATGATTACGCCTATATACTTAATGATTGATCCTAAACTTCAAGAAGAGGCATCAAAGGTATTTGAAAAAGCAGGTATAGATATGTCCCAAGCTGTTAGCCTATTCTTTTATCAATGCATTTCGAATGGAAAGATACCATTCTCTACGGAGATGCCCCCTAATATGAATAATCAATATTTTGCTTCTAAGATAGGTACTCCTTATCAAGTACCTAGCGAAGAAGATAAGAAAGAAGATAAATAGAAAAAAACCGCTATCAAGCGGTTCTTTTATTAACCATTAATATGGATATTACACAATACCTTCAGCGAGCATAGCGTCGTAGACTTTTAAGAAGCCAGCGATATTAGCGCCTAACGCTAAGTTCTTTGGTTCACCATACTTCTTTGCGGTTTCATAGCATTGTTTGAAGATATTCTTCATAATGCCTTTAAGTTTTTCATCAACTTCTTCCGCAGTCCAAGATAAGTGCATAGCGTTTTGGCTCATTTCTAAACCAGAGACCGCGACACCCCCAGCATTACTTGCTTTACCTGGTGAGAAGATGACATCATTTTCATTGAAGAATCTAATAGCTTCTAAGTCGCATGGCATATTAGCGCCTTCCACTAACATGTAGCAACCATTAGCTTTTAACTCTTTAGCATTTTCTAAATTGATTTCACCTTGTGTAGCACATGGTAAGGCAATATCACATGGTGTTTTCCATAAGTCTCTAGATACTTTGCTATATTTAACTTGTGGATATTTCTTAACGTAGTCGTTAACAAATTCACCTTTAGTTTTAGCGAGTTCTAAGATTAAATCAACGTCTAAGCCTTTTGGATCAGAGACACAACCATTGATATCAGACATGCCCACAATAGTAGCGCCTAATTCTTTAGCCTTGAGTGCGGCCATTGAGCCGACTTTACCACTACCGGAGACGATAACTCTTTTACCTTTAATAGAATCATTAAAGTAGGCCTTTAACATTTCCTCAGTGAAGTATAATAAACCATAACCTGTAGCTTCTGGTCTATATAAGGAACCACCATAGGAGATGTTCTTACCTGTAAAGACACCACTCCATTCATTTCTAAGTTTCTTATAATAGCCAAACATAAAGCCAATTTCTCTAGCACCAAAGCCTAAGTCACCAGCAGGGACGTCAGTATCTGGACCAATATGTCTAAAGAGTTCCGCCATAAAGGATTGGCAAAACCTCATCACTTCAGCATCACTCTTACCGCGTGGATCAAAATCAGAACCACCTTTACCACCACCCATTGGTAAACCAGTTAAGGAGTTCTTAAATGTTTGTTCAAAACCTAAGAATTTAAGAATTGATAAATTGACAGACTTATCAAATCTCATACCACCTTTGTATGGGCCGATTGCGGAATTAAATTGGACACGGTAGCCAGTATTGACTCTAATCTTGCCATTATCATCAACCCATGGCACTCTGAATTGAATAATTCTTTCTGGTACCACTAATCTTTCAAGAATAGCGTTTTCTTCAATTCTAGGATCCTTATCCACAATGAAATCCATAGAATCAAGGAATTCTTCTACCGCTTGGATAAATTCTTTTTGTTCAGCGTATTTAGCTCTAACTTCGTCTAAAATACGGTTTAAATACTCACTCTTATACATATATGAGACCTTCTTTATGAAAAAATAATATCACTATCGAAAATATATAAAAATATTTTTAGAATTTTATCCCCATATTTATATTTATAACCATACCTACAATTATCAAGTATTATTTTCTTAAAGTCCACGACGAAAAAACTATA
>CAMVBL010000099.1 GCA_947165725.1 uncultured Caryophanales bacterium
GTTAGAAAGATATAAAGCACGCTTCACCAATATTAAATCCAGCGATAATGTCACAACTGACAATATCGAGTTAGTCAGAAAGATTAATGCCTTAGAGAAATTCCTCTGGGCTCACGGTTATAATCCTGACACAATTAAGTAATTAAACAATCCGGTCTGGACAATCGCTGCTCTTGTAGAGGAAAGTCCATGCTCGCACGAGCTGTGATGCTCGTAGTGATTGCGCTAGCGGAACAAATAACGCTAGGTACGTAGGAGTACGTAACGGCGGGAAGAAACCTAAAGGAAACCATGGTCTATTCCCTGAAAGTGCCACAGTGACGTAGTTTATTGGAAACAATAAAGTGGAACGCGGTAAACCCCACAAGCGAGAAACCCAAATTTGGTAGGGGAGACAAGGAGAGAGAACCGAATTAAACCTTGTAGGCAATTGCCTAGATAAATGATTGTCAAAACAGAACATGGCTTATAGGACCGGATACTCACTAAGGAGAAACAATGAATTTACCAACAAAGATCACATTCGCTAGAATCGTTGCAATTGTATTAATGATTATTACGCTTTTTGTTTTAAGCGTTATTCCAGGATGGCAAACTATTGAATTAGGCAACACGGGTATCAATTTAGTGTACTTAATTCTCTTTGCTTTCTTTGTCTTAGCCTGCTATACAGACCACTTAGATGGCTACTTAGCAAGAAAGAATAATCAAGTTACTGACTTAGGTAAATTCCTAGATCCAGTAGCTGATAAACTTCTTATCAATTCATTAGTGATCTTTTTAATCGCTCCATCAATCTTTGCTCCGTATATTCCAGGAAGCCTTAACCAAGTTGGTTTCAATATGTGGTGTGCGATGTTGTTAGTGGCGCGTGACATTGTCGTCGACGCTCTTAGATTTATTGCCGCAAGTAGAGGCAAAGTTATTGCCGCTAATATCTTCGGTAAACTTAAAACAGTTTTAGAAATGGTTGCCATTGGTGCGGTCTTACTCAATGGTTTCCCATTTAGATATTTTGATGCCGGTTGGCCACAAGGCTTGCATATCGTTGACTTTATCGTTTATTTAGCCACTTTAGCGTCAGTGATTTCTGGTGTCATCTATGTCGTACAAAATAAACACGTCTTCAAGGAAGAAAAATAAGATGGCGAAAGTACAAGATATCAACTCATTATTCCGTGGAAAAGGACTTACATTAGGTTCTGTTGAATCTTTTACAGGCGGTTTATTCGCTAGAGAAATAACCGCTGTTCCAGGTGCTTCTAAATTTTATAAAGGTGCACTTGTCACATATGCTACTGAAGAAAAAGTTCGTTTACTTGGTATCTGCCAAGAAGATGTTGATAAGTATGGTGTAGTCTCTAATGAAATTGCTTATCAAATGGCAAAATTTGGTAGAGAAAAACTCAATGTTGATATTTGTGTTTCCTTCACTGGCAATGCTGGGCCTGATGCAATGGAAGGTAAGCCAGTTGGTGAAATCTATATTGGTTTAGCCACTAAAGAAAAAGTTGAAGCATATCGCTACCAATTAGAAGGAAATAGAAATAAAATTCAAGAAGATGCAATTTCTTTAGCGCTAGCGCTACTGGAAAAAAATATAAAAAAATAATTAAAATTTTGGACAAAAACGAAAAATCACACCTATTTAATTAATAGAAGGAGTTCCTTATATGGCAAAAGAAAAAGAAAATTTAAGAGGCGATGCGTTAGACGAAACGTTGAAGCAAATTGAAAAGCTCTATGGCAAGGGCGCTGTTATGCGTTTAGGCGATAGAGAAACAGTCGATGTTGACGCAATCCCATCTGGTTCATTACTAATTGATGAAGCAATTGGTGTTGGTGGTTATCCAAAGGGTAGAATCATCGAAATATTTGGACCTGAAAGTAGTGGTAAAACCACATTAGCATTACATGCAATTGCGGAATGTCAAAAGAATGGTGGTCGTGCGGCATTTATCGATGCCGAACACGCTATCGATCCACTCTATGCAAAGAATTTAGGTGTTGATATTAACGAATTAATTCTTTCCCAACCAGACAATGGTGAACAAGCACTTGAAATCGTTGAAATGCTTGCCGATTCAGGTAGCATCAACTTAATCGTCGTTGATAGTGTTGCAGCCTTAGTCCCACAAGCGGAATTAGATGGTGAAATGGGCGATAGCTCAGTTGGCTTACAAGCGCGCTTAATGAGTAAGGCAATGCGTAAAATCGCAGGTATTCTTAATAAGAAAGAATGCGCAGTTATCTTCATTAACCAATTACGTGAAAAAGTTGGTGTGATGTATGGTAACCCAGAAACAACATCAGGTGGCCGTGCATTAAAATTCTATGCTTCCGTCCGTATCGACATTCGCCGTACAGAAGCAATTAAACAAGGTTCCGACATCATCGGTAATACATGCCGTGTGAAAATTGTTAAGAACAAAGTATCCCCACCATTCAAACAATGCGAAATTGATATCATCTATGGTCAAGGTATTTCTAAAGAAGGCGAAATTCTCGACCGTTCAGTTGAATTAGGCCTTATCAAGAAAGCCGGTTCATGGTTTGAATATAATGGCAGCAAGATTGCCCAAGGCCGTGACGCTGCGAAAGCTTACTTAAAAGAAAATGAAGACGTCGCAAATGAACTTTTAGAAAAGATCAAAACCGGCGTTGTTACTGAATAATTGAGAATCAATTAGAAAAAAGGAATCGATTAATTCGGTTCCTTTTTTGTGATTTGCCTCTTTTTGTGTCTACTGATTAAGTAATCCCTATAAAACTTAACCCGTAAAGTGTTTCAGAGGATTCGTTCTTGTGGATTTATTATACCACGTGCTTTGACATTTCTAACACAAAAAATAATGACATTATTTATTTGCGAGATTATAATTATTTTGTATCCTCGAAAGATACTTACCTATATATTCTCATTCGAGAACTTTGTTATCAGGTTTAACCTGTTGATTATAAAAAATGCTTATTCCTATCCTTATAATGGGGAAACATTTTAGGTAAAGTCTATTTATAGACTAACTATTTTACATTTATAGAAAGGGAAACAAATTATGGTACCAGTATGGGTTCTTATTGTCGTTGGTATTATTTGCCTTTTAGGTGGCGCTGCTTTAATGTTTTTAGTGCCATTTGTTAGACAAAATATTGTTAAGAACAACGCAAAGAAAATTATCCGTGACGCTGAAATCAAAGCGGAACACATTACCAAGAATGCTCAAATTGATGGTAAACAAGCTGTCAATGAAATGAAACAAGAAGCAAACAAAGAAATCCACGAAAGAAAACAAGAATTACAAAACCAAGAAAGATCTCTTAATCAAAGAGAACAAAACATTGATCGTCGTGATGCCGCTCTTCTTTCTAAAGAAAATGCTTTAGATGAAAAGAACGAAACATTAAACAGACGCTTAAAAGAATTAGACAAGAAAGATGCCGCTCTTCAAGAAAAGATTGATAGCATTATCGTCGAACTTGAAAAGGTCGCACAAATGTCCACACAAGAAGCTCGTGATGAATTATTCAATCGTGTCGAAAGTAAAGTCAGTAGAGAAATTGCTGCCTTTGTAAAACAAAAAGAAGAAGAAGCTAAAGAAGAATGTGATGAAAAGGCTAAAGAATTATTAGGCTTAGCCCTCACAAGATACGCGCAAGATGTCACAAACGAAAGAACAGTATCGGTTGTTGCTTTACCAAGTGATGAAATGAAAGGCCGTATCATTGGTCGTGAAGGTCGTAACATCCGTTCTTTAGAGCAACTACTCGGTGTTGATTTAATTATTGATGATACTCCAGAAGTTATTACCGTTAGCTGCTTCAATCCTATTAGAAGAGAAATCGCTAGATTATCTCTTGAAGCCTTAATTAAAGACGGTCGTATTCAACCAGGTAGAATTGAAGAAATCGTTGAAAAGACAAAGAAAGAAGTCGATGAAAGTATCCATAAAGCGGGTCAAGAAGTCGCCTTCAAACTTGGTTTACCAAGAATCAACAAAGAATTACTCGACTATGTTGGTCGTTTAAAATACCGTACTTCTTATGGTCAAAACGCTTTAGACCACTCCGTTGAAGTTGCTTACTTATGTGGTATCATGGCCGCGGAACTTGGCTTAGATCAAAACTTAGCTAAACGCGCTGGCTTATTACACGATGTCGGTAAAGCTGCTGACTTTGAAATGGAAGGCAGCCACGTTGAAATTGGTGCTCGTTTAGCCAAGAAATATGGTGAAGGTGATGTCGTCATTAACTCTATTGAATCTCACCATGGTGATGTTCCTGCTAAATACATCATCGCTAACTTAGTCCAAGCCGCTGATACATTAAGTGCTGCTAGACCAGGCGCTAGAAGTGAAATCTTAGAAAACTACATCAAACGTATTGAACAACTTGAAGAAATCTG
>CAMVBL010000100.1 GCA_947165725.1 uncultured Caryophanales bacterium
TAAACGTACTTTTTTCATTTTTGTTTTTCTCCTCCTTGATTTCTTTTCTAAAAAATAAAAATGAGCTTCCTATAATTGGAAGCCTCTACTTTAAATCAACGGCGAAACATACGAACGATTATTTCGCAAACGGATTTGATTCGTAGTGCTACATTATACGGTGTAGCGTAGAGACAACCCACCAATTAGGGAATTATACGAAGTCAAAGTTTGTTTTCCTTTGACGCCATTATTGTATATTCACAAAATGACAATTGTAAACCCTTAAAAAGATAAATTTTCACAAAAAAGTCGCACGGGTTTTATAAAATAAAGATTTATCGTGCGACGTGTATGAACAGTTTTTAGTAAGCTTCAACCGGAACGATGGAAATTACTGGATATTTCTTTAATAATTCACGGCCTTTGAGTGGGGTGAGTTCGATATAGAACATCACACCAGCGACAGTGGCGCCACTTCTTTCAACAAGTTCGCATAAAGCTTTCGCGGAACCACCTGTGGCTAATAAGTCATCGACCACTAAAACGCGATCACCTGGTTTAATAGAATCTTCACTAATCACCAAAGTAGCGGTGCCATATTCTAAGTTATACGAGACACAGTTACCTGGTCTTGGTAATTTGCCAGGTTTTCTTGCCATGACAACACCCTTCTTGGTTAACAAGCCAAGAGTTGGACCAAATAAGAAACCACGGGCTTCTGGACAAACGATTTTATCAAATTGAATATTTTGTTCTTTTAATTCTTCGACCATGACATCGAACACTAATTGGAGATATTCTGGATCTTCAAATACTGGAACGATATCTTTGAAAATGATGCCTGGTTTAGGGAAACCAGGAACATCCTTAATATGTTTTTCGGATAATGAAATGACTTGTTCTTTCTTGGTCATAATTGTGATACCTCTTATAAAAACGACAAACTTTATTATATGTCAGAACAGTGCTTTTCTCAACGTGTCAAACCAAGATTTTTCATGCCAATCTTATGACAAAAACTGGATTATGTTTTATCTTAGAAAAATTATGAAAAAAGTGTTTGCAATGATATACGTATGTGGTAAAGTTTTAGGCAAAGGATTGCTATGGAGAAACGAATTAGAAAGTGTAAGATTCCCGCCGCATTAGGGGGTTTCTTCCCTAATTTTTCCTCCCCATTCGCTATTCTTATCTGTTTGTAGTCACCCCTGTCGTCGGGTGATTTTTTTTGCGCGAAAGGAGAAACATTTATGTCGGCAAACAAACTTATCTTCGAAGTTGATGGCAAGCCAAGTTTCGGGAAACTCTTGGTCTTCGCGTTTCAACAAGTCTTAGCCGTTTTAGCGGCCACAATCGCAGTTCCAACAATCATTGGACTTCCAGTACAAATTCCTGCAGCTATCTTAGGTGCTGGTTTAGGTACACTCGTTTACTTAGTTTTCACAAAATTCAAATCACCAGTCGTTATCTCTAGCTCATTTGCTTTCTTAGGTGCTTTAGCTAACGCCGTCGCATTTGGTTACATGGGTATCTTACTCGGTGGCTTATTTGCTGGTTTAGTTTATGTGATCATTGCAATTATCATTAAATTTGCTGGTACAAGATGGGTTGAAAAACTCATGCCTCCAGTTATTATCGGACCAACTGTTGCTTTAATCGGTCTTTCCTTAGCAGGTGCGGCTATGGGTGACATCGTTAAAGCTTCTGCTTCTCAAATCAATGGTGGTTACAACCTCATCGGTTTATTATGTGGCTTAGTCACATTCTTCACAGTTGTTATTCTCTCTGTCCAAAATAGATTCAAAGCCGGTAGATTATTACCATTCATTCTTGGTATCGCTGCTGGTTACGCTGTTGCCGCAATCTTCACAGGCATCGGCTTTGCCGCTAACTTAGATTACTTCAAAGTTATCGACTACACACCAATCATCAATAACTTCAAAAACATCACAATTGAATCATTCTTAACATATCCAAGATTCGCCTTAATCGGTGGTATCAAAGAATTAGTTGATGGTACAGTTAGCCCAGAAATTTTAGCTGTTAACGCTCAAGCTCAAGTCATCACCCCAATCGGTGTTGCGGAAGTTGCTTTAGCCTTCGTTCCAGTCGCATTTGTTACATTCGCTGAACACATCGCTGACCACAAGAACTTAAGTTCCATCATCAACAAAGACCTCATTACAGAACCAGGCTTATCCAGAACCTTACTCGGCGATGGTGTTGGCTCCATGGTTGGCACAGTCTTCGGCATCTGCCCAAATACCACATATGGTGAATCCGTTGGCTGCGTTGCTATCACAAAGAACGCTTCTGTTAGAACAATCTTCGTTGCTGCTTTAATGCTCATTGTCTTATCATTCTTAAGCCCAGTTACCGCTGTGTTAAGAACAATCCCAAGCTGTGTAATGGGTGGTGTTTGCTTAACTCTCTATGGTTTCATCGCTGTCTCTGGCTTAAAGATGTTCCAACAAGTCGATCTCAACAAGAGCAAAAACTTATTCACAGTCGCTGCCATCCTCATTTCTGGTATCGGCGGTTTATCCTTACAAATTCCTTATGCTATCTATGGTAGTGATGTTATGGGTAAAGGCGTTGCTGAAGTTAGTGAAGGCGTCTATGAAGTCGTTGATGTCGTTCTTGCTCAAAAAGGCCAAATTTCTAACGCAATTCAAATTACCTCTATCGCAACTGCGTTGATTTTAGGTATTATTACTATGGTGGTAACAAACGCTGTTGAAAAGCGTAATGCCCCAGAAGAAGAATAAGTTGAGGAATAGATAATGGCTTTTGAAAATTATCCAACAGTCCATATTCTTGACCATCCATTGATCAAGCACAAAATCACAAAACTTAGAGACAAAACAACTAAGACAAGTGAATTCAAGATGTTAGTGAAAGAAATATCTGTTTTGGAAGGATATGAAGCACTTCGTCATCTTGGAACACAAATGGTGGAAATTGAAACACCAATCGAAAAAACACTTCAACCAGTTGTTAAACGTAAATCTCTCTGCTTTGTCCCAATCCTCCGTGCAGGTTTGGGTATGGTTGATGGTTTGCTCGAGCTAGTTCCTGGCTGTACTTGTGGCCACATCGGTTTATACCGTAATGAAGTCACAAAAGAACCTGTGGAATATTACTGCAAATTACCTGCAGATATTTCCGAAAAAGATGTTTACCTTTTAGACCCAATGCTCGCCACAGGCGGCTCCGCAATCGACGCGGTGAGAATGTTAAAAGCTCATGGTGCTAAAAAGATTACCTTCCTCTGCATTATCGCAGCTCCAGAAGGTGTGGAAGCATTTGTGAAGAAATATCCAGATATCCCACTCTATATCGGTGCATTAGACCGTTGCTTAAACGAAAATGCTTATATCTGCCCAGGCTTAGGTGACTGTGGCGATAGAACATTCGGTACCACAAATGGCACAACCGAAGACAGACCAATTATTTAATTATCAACTTATTGATCAGAGTAGAAATTCCTTTCAGTTGAAAGAGGGAAAGAAGACATGACAAATAAAGAACAAGTACTAGTATTTTCTTTAACCACCTGTGAAGAATTAGCAAATAAGGTGTGTGAAGAACTCGGTGTGGAAAAATCACCCGCTATCTGTAGAAGATTCGCAGATAATGAAATTTTTACCAGACCAAACGTTGACGTAAGAGGTAAGGATTGTATTGTTATTCATTCAACCTGTAACCCAGTCAATGACAAATTAATGGAATTATTAATCTTCATCGATGCTCTTAAGAGAGGTGAAGCTAAAACCATTACCGCGATCATCCCATATTTCGGATACGTGAGACAAGACAGAACTATTGATTTCGGTGATCCAATTAGTGCTAAATTAGTGGCTAATTGTTTAAGAGAAGCCGGATGTAATAGAGTTGTATCAGTCGATTACCACAGTGGTTCAATGCAACCATTCTTCGAAAATATGGAAGCAGTGGAATTATATTCTTCCTCTGTGTTCGCTGATTATTACCGTAAACGCTTAAAGACATTAAAAGTTAAAC
This sequence comes from uncultured Caryophanales bacterium, assembly GCA_947165725.1. Next base: position 4,006 of record CAMVBL010000100.1, read on the forward strand.
TCGAGGACGTTGTCATTGTTTCTCCAGACAAGGGTGGCCTCGAAAGAGCGAAACATTTATCTAAAGAATTAGGTGATTTACCAATCGCGGTGTTAAATAAATACCGTCCTGAACCAAATAAGGCCGTTATTACTAACATCAAAGGCGAATCAGTCGTGGACAAGTACTGTTTAATGATTGATGATATCATCGATACTGGTGGCACAATTATTGCCGCGAGTAAAGAACTTCTCAAAAACGAAGCTAGAGGTATCCTCATCTGCGCTTGCCATGGTATCTTTTCCAAGAACGCTCTCGCGAAATTATATAGATGTGGCATCTTAGATATCGCTATTAGTGATTCTATCCCACAAGAAGAAGACGTTGTTTCTAT
>CAMVBL010000101.1 GCA_947165725.1 uncultured Caryophanales bacterium
CTAACAGTAACAGCGTCAATTGATTTCATTGCCCAAGCTCTAGCCACCCAACATAAAGCGGTACAGACAACACCTAAGAAGATGACTTGTAAGATGTCTAAAAACTTAAATGAGAAGGCAAATTCTTTAAAGACATTTGCTTCAAATATAAATGAGTAACCAGTAGCGACTACAGTTAGAATCACTAATTGGAAGAAAACATATAATAATGGATCTTTATCTTTACAGAACACTTTAGTGAAGGCAATATCTAAACCAAAGAATAAGCCACCAATTGCGCTTAAACCATCACCTAGTAAATTTCCACTTTTAAAGAATTCTAAGAAATTAAAGCCATTACCCACTAAGAATAAAGAACCAACTACACATATTAACGCGGAAACAATGCTATACCATGTTGGTTTTTCTCTAATAAAGATGAACATGAAAATAGGAATAGTAATACATGAAATATTTTCTAAGAAAGCGTTTTTAGAAGGGACGGTATATTTTAAACCGACAAATTGGAAGATATACGCAGCGGCTAATATAATGCCCGCAGGTATACAAATAAGATAGGATTTATTAACTTTCTTAAAGCCTTTATTGATCACTATCGCCATCGCCACGATGGAGAATAAACCACGCATCGCAATTAAAATACCTGGAGAATAAACGCCACCTTCAAAAATAGTTTTGGAGATGACAGGCGCTACACCCCATAAGGCAACAACGATTAGTAATGTGATAAATGCAATAGTCTTTGTCTTTTTCATAAGCCGGACAATATAATAACATTTTAAAATTTTGCGACAACCCCCTACTTAAAAAGTAGCGGTTTAAATCGTTTAAACGCATATTTTTTATAAAAAATAATTTATTTCACTATCAAAATGAACATTAAAAAAATTAGCAGTTATATCATTTTGCCTCGTCTAATTAGTAGGAGGTCATCCAAACATGAAACTTAAAATTAGACATTTATTTCTCGGCTTTTTAGCCACTGGTTTAGTGGGCTGCGCTGCTGGTAACGGATACGGTGGTTATGGAGGCTACTATAATCCAAAGGGAAACAGCAATTATAACAATGGCCAAAGCAATTATTATCAACAACAAGAAGACTATGGTTATGAATATGTTCCTGAAGTTGTTGAAAACCCGTTTGTGAATGTTTCTGAAGAAAACAAAACAAGCAATGTTTCTTTAACAAGTTCAGCGTTCTCATATTCCATCCTTAGACAAGCCATTAATAATGGCAGTATGTATAACGCTAAAAGAAGCGCTCGTATTGAAGAGATGCTCAACTACTTCTCTTATGGTTATGTTAACGACACAGATGATGCATTAGTAACTAAATTAGAATTAGATGCTTGCCCATGGAACAACGAACACTATTTAGCGAGTGTGGTTGTTAAAGCTAAACCTGCGATTACTGAGAATGTTAAAAATAACATCGTTATTCTTGTCGATAAAAGTGGCTCAATGAATTCAGTCTTTGACTTAGTTAAAAAGTCACTTCATACACTCGTTGATAACTTAGGTGAAGATGATGTTGTATCCATCGTTTCTTATGCTTCAACAGGTAAGATTGAATGTGAAGGTTTAACTGGTAAAAATAAGACCAAATTAAATAAAGTTATTGATGGTTTAGAATCACGTGGTGGCACTTATGGTGAAGATGGTATCGAAAAAGCCTATAACTTAGCCTATAAATACTTCATTAATGGTGGTAATAACAGAGTGGTTCTTCTTACCGATGGTGACTTCAATATTGGTAAAGTCTCTGGTAAAGATTTAACTGACTTAATTAAGCAAAAAGCCGCGGATGGCGTGTATCTCACCTGCTGTGGATATAGAAGTAATAATAACGATACCTTATACACTCTCGCAGATAACGGTAATGGTAACGCTTACTATATCGATGATGAATTAGAAGCTACGAAAGTCTTCGAAGAAGAATTAGGTAAATCATTATATGTCGTCGCTAAAGACGCTAAGTGTCAAATCGAATTCTCAAATGATGTCGCTTCTTATCGTTTGCTTGGTTATGAAACTAGACAAATGAGTGATGAAGAATTTGAAGATGATAAGAAAGACGCTGGTGAAATCATGTCTGATCACACCACTGTTGCCTTATACGAATTAGAACTTAAGACAGAAACTCCAGAAAACTTCTTCTTTAAGACCACTCTTAGATATAAAGATCCAACTACTGAACAAAATAAAGAAGTCATTAACACTAAAACAGATGTCAGTGTTTCTAGACGTGCTGACTTTGACTTCGCTAGTTATGTCGCTGAATATGCCTTAACCTTAACTGAATCTCAATACAAAGGTGAATCATCCTATGTTCACTTATTAGAAAGAATTAATGATGATTACATTAACGATAAGTATAGAGATGATTTCAAAGCGATGGTCAATAAGACAAAACAAATGGATTCTCAAAATTATTAATAAATGAATTTTCCTCACTGCATTTGGTGGTAACCTATTTGTCTTGTTTCTCCCATATCACCACCAAGCAAAGAAAAGCCCCGATTTGATTTCGGGGCTTTGTTTTTGTTCTATAAACATATTTGCAATTATGGTGTATATGCCATATTATTTAGATGAAATGAGGTTGCTACCAGTATGCATGTAAGAGCGCTTAAAGTAGAATTCTTAGAAGATGTAACATTGCAAATGACTTTACAAGACGGAAAAGTTATTAGATACGACATGTCGCAGATGTTTGAAAAATATCCACAACTAGAAGAGTTGAGAAGAAATCGCAAACTATTTGAAAGTGGTCATTTAGACTTAACCGGATTCGCGGTTATCTGGAATGATGAACTAGATTTTGATGCCACTAGTATTTACGATGATGGCGAAGTTGTTGGATGTGTAGAAACAACACTTAATCAACAAATCGGTTTCTTACTAGCGAAAACAAGAGATGAAATGAATATCACTCAAACTGAGTTATCCAAAAAGTCTCATATAGACCAAGGCGACATTTCAAAAATAGAAAGAGGAATCGGTAATCCCACTATTGCTAAAATAAGTAAACTATTTAAGGCATTAGGTAGAAGCATTTCTCTAACGCTGTTATAAGAAAAAGCCCCGATTTAATTTCGGGGCTTTGCTTTTAATCTTGATACTTAATTATTTCTTTTCGTTTAAGCCATATTTACGGTTGAAACGATCGACACGACCATCGGATTGAACGAATCTTTGTTTGCCAGTGTAGTATGGGTGGCAATTCGCGCATGTATCAACCTTGATTTCTTTTAAAACAGAACCTGTTTCGAATGTGTTACCACAGGAGATGCATGTGACTGTGCAACGATGGTATTCTGGATGGACACCTTTTTTCATAACTTTTTCTCCTTCCGCCTTGAGCCGTAATGTCGCCCAAAGTAAGTTTGCTCATAAATACTAACAAAATATATTATTATTCGCAATTATATTTTTAAAAATATCCTAGATTTACTATAATTGTGTAGTAATGGAAAAAGTTAATTATCCAAGAAATGATACTTATATATTAATCCCCGCTTATAAACCAGATCACTTAATGATTGAACTTTTAGTCAGTCTAAAAGAGGAAGGCTTTGATGTTGTCGTTGTAAACGACGGTTCAGGTGAACACTTCGCTGATATCTTTAAAGAAGCGGAGAAATACGCGATTGTTTTAGATCAAAATCCTAACCGTGGAAAAGGTGCAGCGTTACGTCTTGGTTTTTCTTATGTAAACCTACATCCACAAGAGCATAACTACGTCATTACTTGTGATGCAGATGGACAACATGCGGTTAAAGATATTATTAAAGTTAATGATAAATTACATGAAACAAATCATATTGTTTTAGGTTCTCGTAAGTTTGATAAGAGTGTGCCTAAAAGAAGTAGAAATGGTAACTTCATGTCGAGATTATGTCGAACATTTTTAACTAAAGAATATGTTCCTGATGATCAATGTGGATTAAGAGGTTTTCCAATTGAAGATATTTTTAATATCACCACTTTGCAAGGTGACCATTATGAATATGAGATGAATGTCATCTGTGACCTTCAAATTAAAAGATTAAAGTTTGAAGAAGTACCAATTGAAACTATTTATTTGAATAACAATAGTTCATCTCACTTCAAACCATCTTTAGATACATTTAGAATTCAAAGAACTATCTGGGGCTATGCGATTACTCCACTTGTGTGTGCTTTATTAAGTATTGCTATGCTAACAGTATTAACTGGAATATGGCCAAATGTTGGTATTTATAAATATTCATTTTTAGCGGCTTCTTATCTTTTCTACTACCAAG
>CAMVBL010000102.1 GCA_947165725.1 uncultured Caryophanales bacterium
CTTTACCACCAACTTTGATAGCGTCTAAGAAGTTAACGAAGTTTTTGGTTTTCTTTTCATCGAATTTGATTTCATCGATCACTAAGAGTCCATCTTTTGTTTTTAAACTTAACGCGGACTTAAGCGCAAGTTTATGTTCTTTTCTGTTTTGGGAAATCTTGTAATTTTGATTTCCGACTGGGCCGAACACTGTGCCACCACCGACCCAGACTGGGGAACGGGAGCTACCTGCACGAGCACGACCTGTGCCTTTTTGACGCCATGGCTTTTTGCCACCACCGCTGACTTCGTGACGCACTTTTGTTTTCGCGGTCGCTTGTCTTTGGTTTGCTTGTTCCACTTGAACGGCGTCGAACATTGCTTGTTGATGTGGTTCAATGCCGAAGACTTCAGCACTGAGGTTCAACTTGGAGACTTCTTCGCCAGCCATGTTGTAGACTTTAACGCTGACGTTTTTCTTTTCTGCCATAAACTACTGTTCTCCTTTCCGTTCTTATTCCGCGGCTTCCACTGGAGCTTCTTCAACTGGAGCTTCAACTGGAGTACGGTTGATTAATGGTTTAACTGATTCAGGATGTTTGACTTCCTTAATGTGGGTACGTAAGACAACGATTGATTTACGTGGGCCTGGAAGACCGCCTCTCACTAAGATGTAATTCTTTTCGACATCAACAGCGACGACTAATTGGTTGAGCACTGTTGCGGATTCATTACCGTAGTGACCAGACATGTGTTTTCCTGGCATAACGCCGTGGTTGTAACGACCGTTATTAGCGAAGGTACCTTGACCTCTGTGATAACCAGAACCATGACCTTTTGGACCAATGTGTTGATTCCAACGTTTGATAACACCGGAATAACCATGACCTTTGCTTGTACCGATGACATCAACGATATCACCAGCTTTGAAGATGTCGGCTTTGATAACATCGCCGAGTTGATAATTCTTCATTTCATCGCCCTTTAATTCTTTAAGGACTTGGTGTGGGACTGTACTAGCTTTTTTAGCAATACCTTTCTCACATTTGTTGGCTCTTGATTCTTTTAATTCTTCATAACCAACTTGGATTGCGTCGTAACCATCTTTTTCAACGGTTTTGACTTGTGTGACTACATTAGGTAAGACCTCGACCACTGTAACGGCGTAGATTTGGCCATCTTCAGTGAAGACTTCGGTCATGCCCATTTTTCTACCAACGATAGCTTTCATGAACATTTACCTCCTATAGTTTGATTTCGATATCGACACCGGCTGGTAAATCGAGGTTCTTTAATGAATCGATTGTTTCCTTGCGGTAGTTTTTAATATCGATGATTCTCTTGTGTGTTCTGATTTCGAATTGTTCACGGGAATCTTTGTACTTGTGAACCGCTCTAAGAATGGTGAACACTTGTTTTTCCGTTGGGAGCGGAATTGGACCGACAACTGTGGCGCCGGTGTTCTTCGCTGCGGCAATGATCTTTTCAGCACTTAAGTCTAAGTTGACATGATCATAAGCTTTTAAGCGAACCCTAATCTTTGTTGCTTTTGCCATGAATTGTTTTTCCTCCTATCACTATCAGGCTTTGACTGTAACTCACTCAGAGCGAATTCCCTGGATACACCTTCATGACAACGCCTGTGGGTGTATCAGCAACCTCGCACGTCAACGCAAGTCGTCAACGTTTAATATCATACGTGAGTGTAGGTGCGCTGTCAACAACTTATTAATAAAATTAAATAAATAAAAGGAAGGCGCTATAAAAACACTCGATACGTGACATGGTTTTCAGCATAAAATTTTCCATAAAAAAAGACCAAAAAGTGCATTTTTTCTGGTCAATTTTTGATTTTTTATTCACCGAATTCATCCACTGCAGTGCGAATTGAAAATTGACAGCCGCAGTAATGTTGGAAGTACATTTTAAAGGCCCTAACGATGTCTAATGATTTCTCATAACCACCGTTTTTCTTAAAGTCCGCTGGAAGCCATTTGACCTTTTTATCTTTAGAAAGTTCGAGTCCAATCTTATTTAAATCTTGTGAATTTTTAAATCTAGAAATAGACATCACTGTGCCAACAAAATCGAAATTATGCTCTTCTGCGTATTCAATAGCTTGACTTAATCTTTTTCTAAAACAAAGGCGGCATCTATCCATTCCTTCCTTTTGATCAGCGAATGGCTCTAAATCTTTTACGTAGGTTATATTATCGTATGGAAATTCTATGACTTTAATTGGAGCATTAATATCTTTCAAATATTGTTTCAGTTCATTTAAACGACGATGATATTCTTCTTCAGGATAGATGTTAGAATTATTATAAATAATCGTAATATCAAAATATTCTTTAATTAATTCGTAAGGATAAGTAAAACAAGGGCCACAACAAACGTGTAATAAAAGAGTGGGCTTATTGTTTTTATCGATAGTTTTAAGCAGTTTTTCTTGCTCTTTTTGATAATTAATTTTTGTTTCTTCCATAAATAAACATTGCATCCCCAAATGAGAAGAATCTATATTTTTCATCAACAGCGTGCTTATAAACTTCTAAAGTAAATTCTCTTCCCATAAAAGCAGAGACAAGCATAATAAGCGTTGATTTAGGAAGATGGAAATTAGTGATTAAAGCTTGCACTACTTTCCATTTATAACCCGGTTCAATGAAGATATTTGTTGCTTCTCTTGTAGGTTTAAAATAACCATATTTAGAATAATTAGCTTCTAAAGTTCTAACAGATGTTGTACCAATTGCAATAATGCGTTTGTTCTCTTCTTTAGCCTTATTTAATTTAGCAGCTGATTCTTCGTTAATTTCATAGACCTCACTATGCATGACGTGATCTTTAGTGTCTTCAACTTTAACTGGCCTAAATGTACCTAAACCAATATGAAGAGTGACATCAATGACTTCGACACCTTTTTCTTTTAATTTATTAAATATTTCTTCTGTAAAATGAAAGCCTGCAGTTGGAGCGGCCGCACTACCTTCATATTTTGCGTATACCGTTTGATAACGGTCATTAGAACATAATTGCTTGGCAATATATGGTGGTAAAGGCATCTTGCCTAATTCATCTAACACTTCTAAAAATATGCCTTCATAGATGAAATTAAAGACACGGATGCCTTCTTCTTTTTCTTCAATACATTCTGCAATGAGTTTACCATCACCAAAGTCCACTCTTGCACCTACTTTTAAACTTTTAGCGGGTCTAGTTAAGCATTCCCAGTTATCGCCTTCAAGTTGTTTTAAAAGAAGTAATTCACAATGCGCTCCCGTCACTTCTTTAATGCCTAATAATCTAGCGGGAATTACTTTAGTGTTATTTCTTACTAAGACATCACCTTCATTTAAATAATCAATGATGTCATAAAAATGCCTATCTTCATATGTGTGAGTTTCTCTATTAACCACTAAAAGACGAGAATGATCTCTTTTTTCGCTTGGAGATTGGGCGATTAACTCCTCAGGTAAATAATAATCAAATAGGTTAATATTCATTAGAAACCTCTTTCATCACCGAATTCGGCAAGCTTTTCTTTCATGAATTCTTCATATCGATCTTCTTGAATAGCAATTCTTGCTTCTTCCACTAACTTAATTAAGAAACGCACATTATGAATCGACATTAAACGCTTACCAAAAGTTTCATCACAAACATATAAGTGCCTTAAATATGCTTTAGTGTAATTCTTGCAGCAATAGCAATCACAGTTATCATCTAACGTAGTAAAGTCTTCTTTATATTTTTCATTTTTAATATTGACTCTACCATGACTAGTCATTAAAGCGCCATGTCTTGCTAATCTAGTTGGTAAAACGCAGTCAAACATATCTACCCCACGTAAAATGCTACCTAAAATATAATCGATCGAGCCGATACCCATCACGTATCTTGGTTTATCATCAGGTAAATATTTGATCGCATAATCAATCATTTCAAAGAATTTTTCTTTTGGTTCACCAATTGATGTACCACCTATTGAATAGCCAGGAAAATCCATTCTTACTAATTCTTCAGCGCACATCTTTCTCAGATCTTCATAATCTCCGCCTTGAACAATACCAAATAACGCTTGGCCCTCTCTTTTATGGGCATCAAGTCCCCTTTTAGCCCATCTTAATGTTCTTTCAGTGGATTTCTTACAATATTCATAATCGGCTGGCCAAGGTATGCATTCATCAAATGACATAGCGATATCAGAGCCTAATTTTTCTTGAATAGCAATTGATACTTCAGGAGAAAAGAAGAGTCTATCACCATTTAAATGATTCTTAAATTCAACAC
>CAMVBL010000103.1 GCA_947165725.1 uncultured Caryophanales bacterium
GTGTGGTGTGACTAAAGGTTTAGTCTCTAGAGCGTTAGGGGGCAAGAACAATGTCTCAGATGCCACGAGAGAAAAGATCATTAGAAAGGCCACAGAACTCGGTTATGACACTTCTAAATTAAAAGTGCATAAGGTTGCTTCTAACCGTGTCCTTTTAATTGGCTCTAGCCGTATTTTATTCAAAGAAGATTTCTGGCAGCCAATTATTACTGCGATATCTTCCACCTTATCTAGAAGCAATTTAATCGTCGAATATCTCACTTTTGAAGAAGACAAGATTGATGATGGCCTTCTTAAAAAGTTAAAAGAATCATCCGTTAGTGCTTTTATCATCATCCATGTTGCCCCAAAACAAATCATGGATACATTAGTGGCTAAAGGTAAACCAATCGTCATCGTGGATCCAAAAACATTCCATAGTGAAGCCACACAGTTTAAGTTCTCTAACTATGATTCCACTTACTTAGCGGTCCAACGCTTAATCCAACAAGGGCATACCAATATTGCCTTCTATGGTAGTGATTCCCATAGCCTATCCTTTAGAGAAAGACATGAAGGCTATATGGCGGCCATGGAAAATCACAAAAAAGAAGTCAATAAACCATGTTCAATTATCTTTAATAATGACAAAAAGAATTACGCTGATGAGCAAATGCTCATTGATGCATTAAATAATCAACCAATAAGCGCGATTGTATGCGCTAATGACATCATCGCTCTTAACGCTATTAAAACAATTAATAGATTAGGTAAAAAGGTGCCTGAAGATATCTCTGTTATCGGATTCGATAACATCAGGACTGGAGACTTTATGACTCCAAGATTATCAACATTTAACATTCCACGCCAAGAGATTGGTGAGGAAGTAGCAAAATACGTGGCTAATTCAATTAAGTCACACCAAATTCCTTATTCTCAAATCGTCATTAGATGTGACTTTGTTGAAAGAGAATCAAACGCAGAAATTAAAAAGTAGGTATTAATTATGAAACATCAAATCTATGGAAAAGAATTAGCTAATATGCCTTTTGAGAAGCGTCCTGAAGGATGTGATTCTCCTTTATGGAGATATTCTCAAAATCCTATTATTTCTATGAATCCATTCCCAAATGCTTCTAGAGTCTTTAATAGCGCAGTGATGGCATATAAAGATGAATTCATTGGTGTCTTTAGAGCGGACACGAAAAACGGTATCCCATTCTTATTCGTGGGACATTCTAAAGATGGTATCCATTTTGATTTTGAAATAGATCCAATCGTTTTCCATGATAAAGAAGGAAAACCAATTAAATTAGAATATGCTTATGATCCAAGACTCGTGGAATTAGAAGGCACATACTATATCATCTTCTGTACTTCTAACCATGGTCCAACATTAGGCATTGGTAAAACAAAAGATTTTAAAGACTTTGAACTAGTGGATAATCCATTCCTTCCATTTAATAGAAATGGTGTCTTATTCCCAAGAAAGATAAACGGGGAATACGCAATGTTCTCTCGTCCAAGTGACTCTGGTCATACGCAGTTTGGTGATATCTTCCTATCTTATTCAAAAGATATGGAATATTGGGGCAAACATAGACACGTCATGGAAAGAGGATATGAATGGTGGTGTGGCACTAAAATTGGTGCGGGACCAACCCCTATTGAATGTGACTTAGGCTGGCTCGTGTTCTTCCATGGGGCTAATCTCACTTGTTCAGGTTTAGTTTATTCCATCGGTGCGGCGATTGTTGATAGAGACGATCCAAGCAAAGTATTACATAGATGCGGTAACTTCTTACTCGCTCCAGAAAAGATTTATGAAACAAGTGGATATGTGCCAAATGTCTTATTCCCTGTTTCATGCTTAACCGACGCTAAAACTGGACGTATCGCTATCTATGCCGGTGGTGCGGATACAGTCACAGAATTATTATTCACTGATATTGATACGGTGATTGATTACATTCTCAAATACGAAAGATAACGATTATGGAATTAACAACGATTGCGGTACGTAACAATCCATTTAGAAAATTAGGCGCTAGATTAAATCGTAGTAAGTTTTTAATTATGATGATTATCCCAGCGATAGTTTTCTATATTGTTTTCTGTTATGTCCCAATGTATGGCGTCTTAATGGCGTTTCAAAAATTTAATCCAAAAGTCGGTATCTTTGGTTCATCATTCGTCGGCTTTAATAACTTTCTAGCCGTCTTTGAAGAACCTAAATTCTGGTTAGCGTTCAGAAATACATTAATCATTGGTTCAGTCAAGATTGCCATCTCCTTCTTAGGAGCGGTCATCATTGCCTTATTACTTAATGAATTAAGAATGATTAAAGCTAAGAAGACTATTCAAACCATTGTCACCTTTCCACACTTCTTATCATGGGTTGTTGTCTCTGGTTTCGTCTTCTCATTATTTGCCTATAATGGTGCGGTTAACTCCTTAGTGGAGGCGATGGGAGGTAGTAGAACCAACTTCCTATTAGATAAAGGCTTCTTCTTTGGGATGATATTTGCCTCAGATATATGGAAAGAAGCTGGATGGGGTAGCATTATCTACTTAGCCACGATGGCGGGTATCCCGCAAGATCAATATGAAGCTGCGGATATCGATGGTGCTACGCGTTTACAAAAGATTTGGCACATTACCTTACCTGGTATTAAACCAACCGCTATCTTGCTATTAATCATGTCTGTTGGTGGTGTTCTTTCCGCGGGTTTTGATCAAATCTTAAACTTAGGTAATGATGTCTTAAGAGAAGATGTCAATATTATCGATACATATATTTATTATCACTACGTGAGTGGTTCAGGTAACGCTGGTATAGGTACAGCAATTGGTTTATTTAAATCAGTCATTTCATTCGCCTTAGTTATCAGTGTTGATAGAATCGCTAAAGCATGCGGGGAAAGGGGTATTATCTAATGAAAAGAGAAACTGAATTAGCTAGACTCCCACTTCGCCCAAGAGGTTCTTCTAGAGATAGAAAGATTCAAGGCTTAGATATCGTTATTTTCGTTATCTTAGCGATCTATGCCATCTTAATCATCTTCCCATTCTGGAATGCTTTCGTTATTTCTATTTCTAGTGAAGCAAGTTATTTAAAGAGCAATCTCTTATTATGGCCAACTGAATTAGATTTAAGTGCTTATCAACAAGTGTTCACTAATAACCAGTTATGGTCTGGCTTTGGTATCACGATGATTCTTTTAATCGGTGGTACTTTATATCAATTATTCTTTACAGTCATTACGGGCTACGCGATGAGTAGAAATAAATGGTTTGGTAAGAACTTTGTGATGAATATGATTTTAGTCACTATGTTCTTCGGTGGTGGTATGGTTCCTTATTACTACTTAATTAAATCATTAGGGATGATGAACACCATTTGGGTCATGATTATCCCAGGTGCGATTGATACATTCAACATGTTACTCATGCGTAACTATTTCGCTTCCTTACCAGCGGAAATGGAAGAAAGCGCGAAAATCGATGGTGCGAATGACTTAATCATCTTCGTTAAGATCTTCTTACCATTATCTTTACCAATGTTAGCGACAATTGGTTTGTTCTTTGCAGTTGGTAACTGGAACTCATGGTATAACGCGATGTTATTCATTCCAGATAGAACGGAAATTTGGCCATTACAAATGGTCTTAAGAAATATGATTGCTACTGTCTCCTCTAATATCGAAAACCCAGAAGCAGTAGATGGATTCTCTCAAGGTTTAACAATGGCGAGTATCTTCTTCACCATTGTACCAATGATGTGTTTCTATCCATTCTTACAAAGATTCTTCGTTAAAGGTATTGTCGTAGGCGCAATCAAGGGATAACTATAGGAGGTTATTTATAATTATGAAAAACAAAAAAATCATCTATGGAGCAGTATTAACCGCTTTAATGAGCTTCAGTGCTCTTACAGGCTGTGGGGCTAATAACGCCGAGGACAAATATGATAAAGACGGTCGTCTTATCTTAAACCTCAAAAACGTTTATTTTGACCAATGGCAAGGTGAAGATATGTACACCGATATCATTAATGAAAAGTTCGGTGTGAGTATCAAGGCTAGTAACTATGCTTATGAAGACTGGGACACTATGGTCAATACCGCGATTAACGGTAATAACTTAACCGATACCATTCAATTTAACTTAAAAGCTTATAACTTTGGTTCTACTTATGAATCATGGGTGGACTTCGGTATGCTCAAACCATTACCAGACAATATGTCCAAATGGCCAGAACTTAAAAAGATGTTAGA
>CAMVBL010000104.1 GCA_947165725.1 uncultured Caryophanales bacterium
GTTTACGAATATATCAAAACACTAAAAAATCTTCAAATTGAAATTAGTAAACTTTCTTGAAGCAATCGTAAATTATTATCTATTTAATAAGAACTTATAGTAGTTATATAAAGGCTGACCTTCTTCAAAAGTCAGTATTTGATAGCCATTAGGCTCAGAAGTGTGGTTGCCTTTAAAGAGTAATGGTTGACGAACTTGGAATTTATTATCAATTAGTTCATAACCTGTTTTATGTTCTTCTGTACCAGAAATAGGCACACTAATAATGTATCTACCATTATGGACGATAACATGTTCACCAGTAATCTGTTCTCTATAGAGGTTTGTCGCGCCTTCAATCTCATTATTACAAAGTAGGTACGATACTATAGTATCAGTACCTTCTTTGTACTGCACGCCTTCAACTTTTAAATTGTATAAATAAGAAGACGAAATAGCACTGACCATTAAATCAAAACGATTATCGTTGTATCTTTCATCATAAGATAATGCCACTATAGATTGAATTGGTTCATCTTCAAAACCATCTAATTCCATTTGATGTCCCACGATATGTTTAAGGTTATTATCCACTACTGAATAATCAGTGGTATCAGCAATGGATGATATTGAAGAAGATGTATTCTTGTTGAATGGACCACAGCCTCTGAAATAACAAATAAGAAATACCACTCCAACGATAATGTCTATAGCGACAAAAGCCGCTAATATCTTTTTGATAAGTGATTTCTTATTTTCTTTGTTGTTATCAGTATTATTTTTAGCCATGCAAATATCATAAGCAAAAATAAAACAATATTAAAGAAAAAGGTGGATAGAGCTTTTTTACTCTTGTCCACCTATTCACTAGTTATTCAAATGTTATTCCGCTGGTTGTCCTTCTTTTTTGCCTTTGATAGCTTTCCAAGTTAAGGCCGCTATTTCAGTTCGGATAAAAATCTCTTAAGTAAAAAGGTCAAGAAATAAGGGAAAGTGTATATATTATTTGCAAAGCCAACATTCTTTTCGGCCAATTTAATTCCAAAATTAATGTCACTTATTTTCTCATCTTCTATAAAAGATTTGACTGATTTCATTTTTCCATCAGTAGCCTTAACATCTATTGGTATCAGATTATTTGCATCCCTAACAAAGAACTCGACTTCTTGTGTAGCATCTTCGCTTTTAAAGAAATATAAGTCATATCCCGACTTCTTCAACATATCTGCAACAACATTCTCATAAATGCCGCCTTTATATGTATTGAAGTTCTTGTTTTCTCTTAAATCTTTTGATGATTCTTCATCTAGTGACGCTACTAGTAGACCAGTATCCATAAAATACATGCGATAATTATCTGGATCATAATTGCCCTTGAGCGGTAGAGCCAAATCATTTAAACAATAAGAAACATTAACTATTCCAGCGTCAATTAACCAGTCTGTTACTCCAACATATTCTCTATTTCTTGCACCATGAGCAACTTTAGAGATTCTAAATTTTTTATTCTCTTGACTTAGAAAAACCGGAATCTTTCTAAAGACATTCAATATTTTTGTTTTATCTAATCCTTCAGCGTATTTAGTAATGTCTTCCTCATAATCAAGGATGATTTGTTTTTGAAGTGCTAAAGTGCCACTATAATTCTTTTGATTCACAAAGAGTTTAACAATTTCAGGCATACCGCCTAATACCATATATTGATGGAATCTTTCTAGAAGAACATTGAATTGCGAGTCAGATAGCGGAGTTAACTCCTTCATACACTCATAAACTTTCTCAATTTGTTCTTCTTTATAGCCTAACGCCCACAAGAATTCTTCAAAATCCATAGAGTACATCGTATAGTCTATTTTATGTCCTGTACTTACTGATTCTATTTCTTTATATGAAAGTCCCATTAAAGAACCAGAGCAAATAACATCAAATCTTCCGTCTAATTTAAAAGATTTTAATGATGTCGCAGCATTAACACATTTTTGAATTTCGTCAAAAAAGATAAGGGTCTTGCCAGGAATGAATTCCAAAGATGGATCTTTCAAAGAAATGTTTTCAAGAATTTTATCCACTTTATAGCCATTATCAAAAATATCTCTATATTCGGGGTTGAGGACAAAATTTATTTCCACTAATGAAAGATTATTTCTTTTCGCAAACTCTTCGATTGTTTTGGTTTTGCCAATTTGTCTAGCTCCTTTAATAATAAGTGGCTTTTTATTTTCGCTAATAAACCATTCATCTAAAAACTTATCTATTTTTCTTCTTAAATAATCCATATCATGACCTCGCGAATACATAGTATCACAAAATTCTAATGTTTTTAAGATATAAAATCACAAAATTCTTGATTATTTGCCTTTATAAATCACAAAATTCTTATTTTATGTTTGTAAGTTTGCGTAGTTTAAAAAATAAAAAAGTGGATGGGCTTCATCACCTATCCACTTTTTCATAAGCGGTTTAAATGTTATTCCGCTGGTTGTTCTTCTTTTTTGCCTTTGATGGCTTTCCAGGTTAATGCCGCTAAAGCAGCGCCAATGAATGGACCAATAACACAGGCAATCATTGTTAAGGCATCAATCTTAACAGCATCACCACCATTGAACATATGTAACACTAAAGCGGATAATGCTCTAGCAGGGTTAACGGATGTACCAGTTAATGGAATACCTAATAAGTGAACACCGAATAAGGCTAAACCGATAACAATACCAGCAATACCTCCCCATTCCTTTTTAGAAGTAACACCGAGTACAGCCATAAGGAATAAGAATGTTAAAACGACTTCAGTTAATAAACCTAACATCACATGGCCAAAGTTAACTTCGCTTGCACCTGTAAAGATAACAAAGCTAGCAACGCTATTAGAACCAGTAGCTTTAACACCCCAGAAGATCAAGGCTAAGATGCCACTTCCGATAAAAGCACCAACGACTTGAGCTAAGCAATATAAGAAGAATTCTTTCCAAGTAATATCTCCTCTAATTGCCATGGCTAATGATACTGCTGGATTAGCGTGACCACCTGATACTTGACCAACTGAATAGGCCAAAACAACAATTGATAAGCCAAATGCGGCAGCGGTAGCAACAATACCACCTGTATCACCACATCCAACGCCAATCGCCACGCCACAACCAATTAACACTAAAAACATTGTGGCAAAACATTCTGCAAGTAATTTTTTAAACATAATAATAAGCTCCCTTTATCTAAATTATAGCACTCAAAATTATGAGTGAATTATTTATATAATTATTTTTCTAACCATGATAAACAATCTTCTTATCAATTAGTTCTTCATAGTTATTAATATCCCACCAAACACCTGGTGTTGTGATATGATCAGTGACTGGTTTACCTTGAGCAGCTTTAATCGCTTGTTGTACTGCTTGATAGCCAATTTGATAAGAGTCTTGAGCAATAGAACCTAATAATAATGGTTTACCATGTTCTTGCATCCATGATATTTGTCTATCACCAGCGTCATAACCAACGAATGTCACATTGTTATATTGGTTTAAACCAGATTTAATTGCGTCATAGATTTGTGTAATAACGGGTTCGCCTGTCATAAATGTAGCGTTAACGCCTTTTTCGAGAAGATAGTCTAAAGCGTTCTTATAGTTATTGTTATTAACATCAGGTTTAACTTGGATTTCCACTTTGACTTTATCTTTAGTGGAACTATTAGCGTTACTTAGTTCCACGAACTTATCTACAAAGCCTTGTGTTCTTTCATAAGCAGATACTGTTTCATCGTGTTGAATTACACCGATGGTATAACTACCTAAGGCAATGATTTCATTTTTCACATTTTCATATAAATTAACCGCGGCTAATGCCCCACCACCATAGTTATCATTTAAAACTGAGGAGATAATAGGGTTATAAGCCGAATCCTGAAGCGTTTTGTAGTCATTAGGCCAAACACCTGAGTCAAATTGTACGACTGGTATATTAGCCTCTTTTGCTTGTTTAAATAAATCAGCGAAACCTTCACCAATACCAGAAAAAACAATGCCATCCACTCCACTAGATATAGCGTTTTGTAATAGTTCTCGTTGAATAGGTAAATTAGTGGGTGTTTCTTCTGGTGGTCCACGGAATGTAATCTTATAGCCAGCTTCTTCACAAGCTTTCGTGGATCCTTCTTTAACGTTTTGCCAGAAAGCATGTGTTTTATAGAACTGGACGGCAAGGAAGGTGCTCTTAAAATCAAGGAAAAGAAGGTTTCAG
>CAMVBL010000105.1 GCA_947165725.1 uncultured Caryophanales bacterium
AGTCTTTCTCATTCTATTGTTTTCCTCTATTTCTTGACTTTGAATATATCTTTTAATCGCTTCTAGAGAAATAGAACCTATTTTCGATATTAGGAGTTAAAGCCTTTCTCCTATATTAGTAGACCAAACAATATGATAATTAATGTTAAAGACACACGTTCTTTTGTGTCTTAATTTTTCCATAGGTTTTCCTACATATAGTATAGCAAAAATATGTAGATTATTCCACATAATATTTATATTATTTATCTTATTTGCATTTATCTATTTTTACCTTACATATAGTAAGTGATAATGACTCTTTTAAATACGTTAATCTCGGCAGTTAAACAACCGAGGATTCCCGTTTAATTTCCTAATCCTTCTTGCAAGTAACCATGTCCATCATCAAATTGGGTATTACCTTCCATATTTGGTTGATCAGAAAGAATGAAGACGTTAATTGTTTTTTCTTCTGGTTCTTGTGATTGTTGACTGTTAGTGTTATTACACGCACTTAAACAAAGCAAAGATTGTAATAACAAAACAAATGCTATTTTCTTCATAAATATAATCCTCTTCGATTAATTAACTATAAGCACAATAAAAGGTGGAGCGATAGCCCCACCCTTAACAAATATGATAATTAGTCAGCGGAAAGAGGTGTTCTGTTCTTTTCTGGTGCCCATTTCTTTTCAAGATAATTGACACGTTTGACTAACCAATTGAGTGTTTCTTTTTGTGCGTCTTTACGTTCATTAACGTTCACAAATGGTTTTCTTAATTCACCGGAATTAACACCATCACCATTGAAATAACTACCAACGTTATTATCACTGGCTTGTGTGGTTGTCCATTTAGCGAAGTTCTTCGCGTATTCACTATCGTAATACTTATAGTATGTCTTGGCTAATTTAACCATATCTTCAAATGTGCCATTTTCTCTAGCAGCATTCCATTTTGGTTTGACATAGTCATTCATGAAGAAGTCAAGTTTACCTAAGAGTTGTAACCACATATTAGCAGTTCTATCCATGAAGTATGGATCGTATGAGGATTGACCCCAACCACCACTGGAAGAAGCTGTATCTGGCTTTTCAATGAAGTTTCTTCTATTACCGAAGTTACTATCGAAATCCCATGGGTTATCATATCTTAATTTCTTATCGCCGTTAGGAGCGTTATTAAATGACATATAGAATGATGAATAACCAACATCTGGTGGTAAGCAGACAGCATTGATAATGAAGCCTTCTGCCCAAGCGTTAAGGTCGAAGTTCTTTTCGATTGTTTGTCTAACGGATAAGGAAGTAGAAATAACTTCGTTGTTACTATTAATATCTTTAGCAACTTTATTCTTAGCAGCTTCGCCTAAGACGTTGAATAAGGCTTGTAATCTAGCTTTAATCCATTTCACTTGATTACTATTTGCATCAGTTGTATGAGCATCTGTTGGACCATCATTGATATCTGAGTTCATAGTGTATGTACTAACAAGACCTAAACCAGAGTTCGCTAAGCAGCTTTCAATCTTATAGTCACTACTTTTGAAGTAGTTACCATAGTTAATAGAGAATGTTGGATCACCATCCGCACCTTTAGCTGGTTCGTTTTTAGCGTAGTAGTCTAATTCGAAACAGTAACCGATGTCAGTGGTCATAATTGGATTTTCATCAGCATCTTCTGGTTCATCTAGTTTGATTCTGCCGTTTTTAACTTCTTTTTGCTCGGCGAGCATATACATGCCCCAGTATTTATCATTGAGATAAACACTAACAGGTGTGAAGTCTGAACTCCAAACATTTGAATCAGCACTGATAACACCTTTAGACATTGTCATACCTAAAGCAGTTCTGGAAATTGTTGTATCCTTAGCATCCGCTAATAAGACCCACTTCTTAAATTTCTTGCCACCATTTAAACCAAGGAGGTTTGTTTTAGAGGCATTAAATTTAATTTGGAAACCTTTCTTATCAAAGCCAGCAGTTTGGTTACCTCTGACTTTGATATCAACGTCAGGAATTGCACTAGCGGTGTTCTTATCGCCAGCATTTGTAATTCTTAACTTGCCGTTAACCTTTGGTCTAGTTGTATCGGTACTTCTAGCGGAAGTAGCGAAGTTAGCGTTTGGATCATTAGGATTATAATCAAATCTAATTTCTGGTAAAACTGCTTGTTGGCTATCAATTTCTTCATAATGACAAACGCTACATTCTCTATATTTAATTGTGGAATATTTGAAACGGGCATCATTAATCTTTGTGCCTAAGCTTTCTGTTTTCCATTCACCAAATGAGTGGGTGTGGTCACCACCATTACTGGATGAAGCACTTGGATTAGCGCTGTTTGACTTATCTGATGAAGGATTAGCGCTACTACTATTGATAGAAGGTTGCTGACTAGGGGTGCTTGGATTATTACTGCTGCTACCGACTGGACCAGCGCAGCCTAAAACCATAAATGGCACCGCTAAAAAAGTAAGTCTCTTAAAAATCTTTTTCATTTCTAATATGATTTTCCTTTCTTTGTTTGTTAAAAGGCATGAACAGATGTCTATACCTTCTTTTTTTAACTAGCATATATTTTACACTATTTATAAGAATATTACATACGCACACTTAAACGAAACTTAAGAGACTTTCATGTGATTGAACATTTTATTTAACATTTTTCAAAGAAAAAAACCAAGTTTCCTCGGTCTTAATTATCTTCTTCTTTTTGCTCAATGAGAGGTACATCACTTTCAGTGTTTTCTTCTTTTGGTTGTTCTTCAGGTTTTTCTTCAGGTTTATCTTTTGCTTCTTCATCCGCGCCAGTGAATGTATCACCCATGGCTTTACCAAATGATTTACCCGCACTACCGAAAGCCTTACCTGTATCTCTCCAAGCATTGCTCACCTCAGTGTGACCGTTGCTTTCAATCATATTTTCATCATCACTGAATATTGATTTCATTGTTTTGCCTAAGGCTTTACCAAAATTAGCAAAGGCTCTACCTGTATTTTTACCTGTACTTTTCCATTCGTCTTTTAATGCCATAATATCTAGTTCCTATCTATTAAATAATACTCTTCCCAGCCTAATATGTGTAGCGCCTTCCGCTATCGCGACTTTATAATCATCACTCATACCCATAGATAGATATGGTAAAGAGATATTTAGTTCTTTTTCTAAATCATCTTTTAATTCTTTTAACTTTCTAAATTGACTATGGAGGCTTTCTTCTGAAGAGTTAGCTACCGCCATCATCATAAGACCTACGATATTAACTTTAGGGTATTTTAAACATTCTTTGATAAAGTCTTTTACCTCATAATAAGGCACACCGTTTTTGTTTTCTTCAAGATTGATTGAAACTTCAACAAAACAGTTTAAAGGGCTTAGACGGTACTTATTTATCGTTTTAACAAGTTCTAATGAATCTAAGGAATGTAAGTAGTCAATCTTATCTAAAACAAGATGTGCTTTATTACGTTGTAGGTGCCCGATGAAGTGCCATTTGATATCTAAATCTTTTAAGGCTTCATATTTATTTAAAAAAGCATCCACGCGGTTTTCACCAAAATTAAATACCCCATTACTATAAAGTTCTTTTAAATCATCAACATCACCATATTTAGTCGCGGCAACAAGGGTAATGTCTTTTGGTAATGTATTTAAGAATTCTTTGATGTCTTTCCTAATCATGTTAAAGGTATTTTATAACTTTAAAGAGTTAATAAAAAGGAGATGTTATTAAATATCCCCTTATTGATTTGTTTTGTAATATTCCGCTTTGTTTTGATACATTTTTTCATCGGATACTTTTAATAGTTCGTCAAGTTCGATGCGACCATCCTTTTGGAAACAATAACCGATGGAACATGTATATTTTGTCTTACCGACATGTTCATTAATTCTTTCAATTAATTTAAGAACTTCTTCTTCAGTGTTCTTATAACAGACAATGGCAAATTCATCACCACCCATACGGTAAGCGGATTGTCTAACATTACATGATCTTTTGAAACAAAGGGCTAAAGTAATTAATGCTTCATCACCAGCTTGGTGACCATAAGTATCATTAATTTTCTTTAAGCCGTTCATATCAATAGATACAATCGCGGTGATATCTTTATACGCTCTACTTGTTTCAGAATAATAGGCTTGTCTATTAAGTAAGCCTGTTAAGGCATCTTTCTTCACTAATAAGAGAATAGAGAAGACATAGTAAATAAATA
>CAMVBL010000106.1 GCA_947165725.1 uncultured Caryophanales bacterium
GGTGCAGTGACCATCCGTGAACGTGATTCCATGCAACAAATCCGTTTACCAATCGAACAATTAAAGGCTTACTTGGAAGAAAAAGTCTTCTTCTAAGCAAGTAGGAAATTAGTAGAAAATTAGTGAAAGTATAATTTATTATATGGCATTTGATGATAGTTTAGTAAAAGACGTCCTTAAACACGCTGATATCGTAAAAGTGGTATCCGCGTATTTGCCTGTGATGAGAAAAGGCAAGGATTATCTCGCTAAATGCCCATTCCACGATGATACTAACCCATCCATGCATATCTCACCTGAACTACAAATCTTCAAGTGCTTCGTGTGTGGTACTAGTGGCAACGCTATTGGTTTCGTTAGTAAATATGAGCATCTCTCTTTTAGAGAAGCCTTAAAAAAAGTCGCGGAAATTTGTGATTATCACGATCCAAGATTAAGTGATATTCGTGAAACTAAAGTCGTGGATCCAAAGAGAGTGCCACTCATTAAGTGCCTTCACGATTTAACTGTTTATTATCAATACGCTTTGAACTCACCAGAAGGGAAAGCGGGCTTAGACTACTTCAATGAACGTCATCTAGACGCTGATTTACGTAGTAAGTTCATGTTAGGCTACGCCTTTAAAGATGGCAAAGCGACATGCCGCTTCCTTGAAGAAAAAGGCAATTCCTTAAAGACTATCGAAGATACAGGTGTCGCTAATAACATTAACGGCGTCTATGCTGACCGTAACCAAGGTCGTGTTATCTTCCCAATCTTTGATACCAATGGTGAAGTCGTGGGCTTCAGTGCTAGACGTATTGCGCCAGGTCCAGAAGCTAAATACGTGAACTCTCCTGAAACTTATTTGTTCCACAAATCAAACATTCTTTATAACTACCATAACGCTAAAGAAAAAGCGCGTATCGCTGGTTATATTTATGTTTTAGAAGGTTTCATGGATGTGTTCGCCTTATATCGCATTGGTATTGAATCATGTGTAGCCACAATGGGTACAGCCTTAACCGCTGAACACATTAGACTCTTAAGAGCACTTAATGTTGAGATAAGGCTTTGCCTTGATGGTGACCTTCCTGGTCAAAAAGCCACAATGGGCATCGCTAACGATTTAGCTAAAGCTGGTCTCAATGTCCGTATTGTTGATAATCAAAACAGCACTAAAGACCCAGATGAAATTTTAAATAGTGATGGAGCGATGGCGCTCAATGCTTATTTAAATAAACTTGTCTCTAGAGTGGACTTCATCTTGAACTACTATATGAACACCAATCCACTTCAAACTACTGAACAGAAGACACAGTTGATTAATGAATTCATTCCAGTCTTACTTGCCATCCGTTCACAGCTTGAACTCGATACTTATATTAATAAACTCGCAAATATCACCGGTTTTGCACCTGATGCTATTAGGAATATTCTTAAAACTGCCCGCAAGAAACCAGCGGAAACAAACTTTAAGCAAGTTATTAATGAATATCATCCTGAGAAAAAGATACTTAGGAGGCTCGAATTTGCGGAGCGTGAACTTTTATACCAAATGCTCTCAAATCCGCAAGCAGTGGCCTTTTATGAGCAAAATATCGGTGGTTTCTATGATGAGACGTACCGCATCATCGCCAATTTCTTGATTGAGTACGCCCATGAACATGAGGACTTTGTGCCAGTGGACCTCATTTCTTCTTTAGAAACATGCGACTTACCAGAAAAGGATCTCCTGATTAATCAGATTTCCACTCTCTATTTAGAGAGAAACCATCCAGACAAGTGTGATGAGAGCTTACTTGTGAACTTACAAGAAGTCATCAACCAAGAAAAAGAGAAGATCTTTGAAAACGACACACTTGAACAATCTCTTGAGGGCAAAGACCCTAAGGAGAAAGCGCGTATTCTTTCCGACTATAACCGTCGGAGGTTACGTAAGAAAAACATTTAATCTTTATTTTAAATAAAGCAATGAAAGGGGCATTGATTTATGGGTAGAAAAAAAATAGAAAAAAACGAAGCGGTCTTAGAAGATAAGCCAAAAAAGAGAGGCCGCCCAAAAGTCAGCGAAGGAGCACCAAGTTCTCCAAAGCTCGAAAAGAAAAAGAAAGTTAAAAGCATCTATGATGAAGATGGTGAAATCCTCTCACTTGATGATATTAAGAACTCTCTTTTAAAGAAAGCCAAATCATCAGGCATTATTGACCAAAGTGATATTTATGATGCTTTAAATCAATTTGATTTAGATGATGATACAATTGCAGATTTAATCAATTTCTTCAAAGAAAATGGTGTCGAAGTGATCTCTGATGAAGAAGAAGATGATGAAGACTTTGATGAAGACTTTGATGAAAGCAAGATGAATCTTGACGAAGAACCAGATGATGATTTCTTTGCCGAAGAAGATGGCGAAGAAGCGGAAGAAGACATCGATATCGATTATCTCGGTAGTGAAGTCCGCATCAATGACTCAGTCAAGATGTATCTCAAGGAAATCGGTAAATACGACCTTTTAAAAGCGGAAGATGAACCAATCTTAGCCAAGAAGATTTTAGAAGGTGATGAAGAAGCCAAACAAACACTAATCAACGCTAACTTACGTTTAGTCGTTAACATCGCTAAACACTATGTTGGTAGAGGTATGTTATTCTTGGATTTAATCCAAGAAGGTAACCTCGGTTTGATGAAGGCTGTCGATAAATTTGATTACACCAAAGGCTATAAGTTCTCAACCTATGCCACATGGTGGATCCGTCAAGCAATTACACGTGCGATTGCTGACCAAGCTAGAACCATTCGTATTCCTGTCCACATGGTTGAAACCATCAATAAGATGACTCGTATCCAAAGACAACTCATCCAAGATTATGGTCGTGAACCAACTGCGGAAGAAATATCAGAAGCAATGAATGGCGAATTAAGCGCGAAGAGAATCCGCGAAATTCAAAGAATCGCTATGGAGCCTGTCTCTTTAGAAACTCCAATTGGTGAAGAAGATGATTCCCACTTAGGTGACTTTATCGAAGATAAGGAAAGTGAATCACCAGTGGATTTCACCACTAGACAACTCTTAAAAGAAGAACTCTATTCCATCCTTAAAGATTTGAGCGATAGAGAAGAAAGAGTCATTAGACTCCGTTATGGTTTAGACGATAATAGACCAAGAACTCTTGAAGAAGTTGGCCGTGAATTTGGCGTTACTCGTGAAAGAATTCGTCAAATTGAAGCTAAGGCTATCAAGAAACTCAGACACCCAACTCGTTCAAAAAGATTAGGTGACTACAAGGAAAAACTTTAATGATTAGATTATCCAAACGTTTGAAAATCATTCATGATATGGTCCCAAACTCAGTGGTGGCCGATATCGGTAGCGATCATGGTAAACTCATGATTGCTTTAGTGCAATCTGGTAAGGTCCAAAAGGGCTATGCGGTCGAGAATAAAGAAGGCCCATTTGAAAGATTACGCGCTAATTTGATTAGATATCATGTCAATGATAAAATCACTCCTTTATTCAGTGATGGCATTAAAGATATCACTCGTGATGTCGGTACTATAGTCATTGCTGGAATGGGCGGTCAAACGATTGTGAAAATCTTAAAAGCGCATCCTGAAAAGCTCATTAGCGTTCAAACAATTATCATCGATGCACATAGTGCAGTCCCTTTAGCCAGAAAAGAAATTTGCCAAATGGGCTTTGCTATTGCGGATGAACAAATTGTTAAAGAAGATGGCATTTTCTATGAAATCGTTAAATTCATCAAAGCTGATAGTGCAGTCATTGGTGATGAAGATCTAGAATTTGGACCAATCTTAAGACGTGAAAAGAGCGCGGTTTTCAAAGAAAAATACCAAAGCCGTATCAGTGAAATCGATAATATCATCGCTAGTGGAAACCTTCCACAAGCAAGAATCGATACTCTTAATGCGGAAAAGCATAAATTGGAGAGATATCTATGAACACAAGAAAACTCCTTTTAAAACTTTCTAAACGTTTCCCCAAACGCTATGCGAAGTTTTATCATGACCACGTTGGCTTAATGACAGGTAAGTTGCCTGAAGAAGTCCATAATATTTTGCTCTGCTTAGACTTTGACTATGAAGTCTTACCTTTGGTAAAAGAGAATAAACCAGACTTAATTATTACTCATCATCCATTTATCTATGG
>CAMVBL010000107.1 GCA_947165725.1 uncultured Caryophanales bacterium
ATATAAAACCTATCTTGCTTTATATAATAGCAAAGGTGCATTAAAAGAGTAACAAAAAACAACCAGGTTTCCCTGATTGTTTATTATGTTATAAGAATAGTAGTAGTAATACGCCTGCTGCAACTGCGGAGCCGATAACACCTGCCACGTTAGGTCCCATTGCGTGCATTAATAAGAAGTTAGTTGGATCTTCTCTTAAGCCTTCCTTGTGAACGACACGAGCCGCCATTGGAACAGCAGAGACACCAGCAGCGCCAATCATTGGATTGACTTTGCCTTTTGTTAAGACACACATGAGTTTGCCGCCTAATACACCAGCCGCAGTAGCGACAGAGAAAGCGATAATACCTAATACGAAGATTAAAATTGTATCAAGTGTTAAGAATGTGGCGGCATCAGCGGTACAACCAACACAAACACCTAATAAAATGGTGACAATGTACATTAAGCTATTCGCTAATGTTTGTGTAATCTTTGGTACGACACCACTTTCTTTAACTAGGTTACCAAGCATTAAGCAACCAATTAATGGCGCAGCGCTTGGAACGATAAGAACGGTAATCGCGGTAACGATAATTGGGAAGAGAATCTTTTCTGTTTTAGAAACTTCTCTTGGTGTTTCCATTTTAATTTGACGTTCTTTTTTAGTGGTAAGAAGTCTAATGATTGGAGGTTGAATAACAGGCACTAAAGCCATATATGAATAAGCCACAATGGCAATAGATGATAAGTATTCAGGCGCTAATTTAGATGTGACTAAGATAGCAGTTGGGCCATCAGCACCACCGATAATACCAATAGAAGAAGCAATACGTGCATCAAAATTGGTCCATCCTAAGCAGTTCTTACCTAAGACAATAGCACCAATGAAAGTGATAAAGATACCAAGTTGTGCCGCAGCGCCTAATAACATGGTTTTCTTATTAGCAATGAGTGGACCAAAGTCTGTAGTCGCACCAATGCAGAGGAATATTAAGCAAGGATATATGCCCCACTTAACCCCATAATATAAATATCCAAATAATCCTTGATAGTCGTAACTGTATAAGTTGTCGATTTTTGCAACTAATATTGAATCAAAACCTTCAGCGGTAGCTTCAGCATCTAGGAAGTTACCACCCATTACCAATTCATGAATTTGTTTTGTAGTAGCTACATCCAATCCCAATCTGCCAAATATGAGATCAGACTGAGCTTGTGATAAGCCTACTTTAGCAGCTAAAGAGATAGCGTTATATTCAGTTGCGCCTTTAGCAAATATTTCTTTAGCCACGAATGGCAAGTTAACAAGTAACATACCAAAAGCAATTGGTAAGAGCAAATAAGGTTCGAAATCCTTTTTGATTGCAAGGAAAAGCAAAACGCAAGCCACTGCAACCATGATGAGATTCATCCATCCACCACTAGCGAAAAATCCGGCTATACCAGAACCTTTGAAAAACTCAACGATTGTATTCCAAAATTTTTCCATAATATAAATCCGTTATTCAATAATGATGATTGGTTCCTTAGCTTTAACGTTTTGACCTTTGGTCACTAAGATTTCTGCTACTTGACCTTCAAATGGAGAGACGACTTCATTTTCAAGTTTCATAGCTTCGATGATAATTAAGACATCGCCTTTTTTGACTTTATCGCCAACTTTGACTTTTAAATTGGTGACTTGACCTTGGATTGGAGAGACGACTTCCTTAGCACCATCGTTATTAATGATCTTTTTAGATTCTTGTTGTTTTTTCTTTTCTTCTAATGGAGCGGTATCAACTTGTTCAATCGCTTCTAATTCAACACGGTAGCTTTTACCATTAACTTTAATTTTGTAAATCTTCATACATTAATCCTCAATTCTTTTAATCGAAACAATACGCACGTCCTTGCCGGTTTCTCTATAAAACTCCATTGTGGCCACTAAAGCGGCAACAACAGCGTTTTCATCTTCACTAAGAATTTTGTTTTCTTCTTTTGGTAAGATGTGAGTTTTAGCGTCAATCTTTTCCATACCTTTTTGGAATAACCAAGTAATGAAAATGATAATACCGAGGACAAGGAAGACGATGAAAATAGCGATGACAGCTACTAAGAGAGCTTCACCGACATTCATATTTTCCCAATCTGTCCACACTGCTAAAAACATAAACTATGCCTCAACATGAATGAGCGTTGGAATCGCGTCTTCATTTCTTTGTTCAATAAACTTAATAGCGACAT
Organism: uncultured Caryophanales bacterium; assembly: GCA_947165725.1. The sequence continues at coordinate 2,209 of CAMVBL010000107.1, forward strand.
CACCAAATAAAGCGATAGATAAAACATCTTCATCACTCTTAGCAATATCTTTATATTGTTTCTTTAAAGCTTCAAATTCTGGTTTGAGATCATCCGCTGGACGATAATCGATAACTTTATCATCGCCGATAATTTTTCTACGAATTTCTTCGTTAACTGGTGCCGGAGCACGGCCATACTTACCATGTAAGTAATCGTTAATTTCTTTTGGCACCATTTTATATCTTTCACCAGAAAGAACATTTAAAACAGCTTGTGTACCAACCATTTGAGATAATGGGGTGACAAGTGGAGGATAACCCATGTCTTTTCTAACATTTGGTACCTCTTGAAGAACTTCATCAAGTCTATCGGAGGCATCTTGTTGTTTTAATTGGTTGATTAAGTTAGATAACATACCACCAGGAACTTGATATTTAATGATGTTAGCGTTAACGGATAATACTTTTGGATTAAGTAAACCGTTAGCGATGTATTTTGCTTTAACTGGGGCTAATTTAGCCGCCGCAGCATTAAGCATTTCAGTATTGAGTTTTGGATCGTATTCTGTACCTTGAAGGGCAAAGTTAAGTGATTCGGTACATGGTTGAGAAGTACCACCACTTAATGGACTAATCGCACAGTCAACGATATCAACACCCGCTTCAATGGCTTTTAAATATGTCATTTCACATAAGCCACCTGTGCAGTGAGAATGTAATTCGATAGGTAATTTAGTGTTCTTCTTTAAAGCGCTTATTAATTCATAAGCCGCAGTTGGAAGCATAACACCCGCCATATCTTTAATGCATATAGAATCAGCACCCATCTTTTCAATTTCTTTAGCAAGTTCAACATAGTATTGAACAGTATGCACTGGAGAAGTTGTATAAGATAAGGCGATTTGGCATTCGCCACCATATTTCTTAGTTGCTTTAACAGCGCATTCTAAGTTACGAATATCGTTTAAAGCATCGAAGATACGAATGATATCAATACCATTCTTGATACTTTTTTCGACGAATTTTTCAACGACATCATCAGCATAGTGACGATAACCTAAAATATTTTGACCACGGAAAAGCATTTGCAATTTGGTTTTCTTGCAAACTTTTCTTGCTAATCTAAGTCTTTCCCATGGGTCTTCATTTAAAAATCTTAAACAGGAATCGAAAGTCGCACCACCCCAAATTTCAATGGCGTGATAACCAACTTGGTCGAGTTCCTTTAACGCTAAAAGAACTTCTTCGGTATTCATTCTTGTAGCGAATAATGATTGATGGCCGTCTCTTAGGCCAGTTTCAACTACTTTGACACCCATAATGTTCCTTATTTAACTTTTGGACCAGCTTTAACTAAAGCTTTACCAGCTTCATTAGATTCATATTTCACAAAGTTCTTCACAAATCTAGAAGCTAAATCAGCAGCTTTTTCATCCCAAACTTTTGGATCAGCATATGTATCTCTTGGATCTAAAATCTTTGGATCAACGCCTGGAAGTTCGGTTGGAACTTCAAAATCAAAGACAGGAATTTTCTTTGTTGGGGCTTTATTGATGGAACCATCTAAGATAGCATCGATGATGCCACGTGTATCTTTAATAGAAATACGTTTACCTGTACCATTCCAACCAGTGTTAACTAAATAAGCTTTAGCACCACTGACTTTCATCTTCTTGACTAATTCTTCCGCATATTTTGTTGGATGTAATTCTAAGAAGGCTTGACCAAAGCAAGCAGAGAATGTTGGGGTTGGTTCTGTGATACCTCTTTCGGTACCGGCGAGTTTAGCGGTAAAACCGCTTAAGAAGTAATATTGGGTTTGTTCTGGAGTGAGAATGCTAACTGGTGGGAGAACACCAAAAGCATCAGCACTTAAGAAGATAACGTTTTTAGCGTGTGGGCCATGGCTAATTGGTTTAACAATCTTTTCAATGTGATTGATAGGATAACTGACAC
>CAMVBL010000108.1 GCA_947165725.1 uncultured Caryophanales bacterium
ACAAAACAAGCGATTAAGCCCACTAAAAAGCAAATCGCATACATATCAATTTCGATACCAAAGATATTAAAAAGTGGCTCAGGAATCATATTTATGTCTCTCCATATTTATTAAGGTAACAATAATATGGCCAGCAGACAATAGCCCAAAAACAATTGTTAAAATCCAGAAGACAACATCCCATGGATCACCAAAGGCAAAACCAAATTGAGTAAACATACCACCGAAATTAAATAGAGCATGTAAAATTACACAATACCAAACACTACCCATCTTAATTTGAATAACTGCAAACATACAGCCGATTAAGAAAGTATATGTCATTTGTAATAAAACACCCTCAATAGTGGCGCCTATAAATAAATTGAAGAGATGGAAGGCAGCGAATATTGCGGAAGAAATAAGCACAGAAAAGACATAAGGAAGTTTAGTCTTTCTCATATACGCAAAGACAAGGTTTAATAAAACCCCTCTAAAGACAAGCTCTTCCACAAGAGCGGTGGAGAAGACAAGAATGGCATACAACGCGATATAACCAGACATGGAGACGGTGACATTACCTGAAAAAACTCCAAACCATGGGAAATTAACAAGACATGTGATTAAACATGGTAAGCACCATAATAATTTCTTTTTAGTGGTTCTATTTAAGAATAAATATTGTCTATCCCCCATGATATAGATGAGCCAAATGAAAAGCGCACCGATGGACAATTGATAGATAGTTCTACCAAGCATTGAATTAACAATAGGATCAGTAGTGAGAATCTTATTTTGTAATTCAAACAACACGAAAGTTGTTACCGCTAGCGCGACTAACGCTATGGTTACAAGGTATTTGGAGTATTTGTTCATAATTGCTCCGCTAATTTTTCAGTTGGATCGTCACCAGTTGGGTTAACAATGGAATAACCAATATTAACTAAGTGGTCAGCCACTCTCTCTAATTCACTAACTAAAGTGGTGTAGAATGGGGAATTTTCCACGTGACATGTTTTATTTTGAATACGCTCATAGTGAGCGGTACTTAAGGCATTCTTTAAATTATCTGTTTGATCTTCTAAATCATGTAACTTCTTTAAGCTATCACTGCTCTTGTCGTGGAAGATAACAAATGTTAAATCAAACATCTGACAAATAACATCAAACATACTATCAAATTCTTTTTTAGCGACATCGGAGAACTTCAAATCATTACTAACCATCTTTAATGATGATTCATAGAAGTTATAAGCATGGTCACCAATACGTTCAATATCGTTAACAACATGGAAATAACTACCTAATGTCTTTTCATCTTTTAACGAAACATTATGTGTTAAGTTGATTAAGAACTGTGTAATAGCGTTATTGATATAGTCAATCTTGTCTTCGGTTTCGATAAGTTCTTTATCTTGTGAATTATCTTGAGTAAGGATACGTTGATAACCAAGTCTTAAGTTGTCATAAGAAAGATGCATCATATTGATGATTTCTCTTTTGACCTGCATCATAGCGACGGTTGGTGTATCTAATAAGTGGTTATCGATATACTTGAGAGATTGTTTCATCTTTTCTTGCTCTTTATCCTTAACTAATTTAAAGGATAATTTCTCTAATGGTTTTACCAACGGTAAAGCTGCGAGCATAAAGATGACGTTATATAAAATATGGAATACTGCGATCGCTAGTTCTGGGCCACCGTCTTTGCTGAAGTCAAAAACTGTTTGGAATCCGGTGGAGATATAGCTACCTAATGGCCAGCAAATTGCTAAGGCCACTAAAGCGGTCAATATACGAATTATTAAAACAATTATGCCAGTGCGTTTAACATTAACATTGCCACCTATCGTGGCAAGTAAAAGAGTGAATACGGTACCGATTGTTGCGCCTAAAACGAGGAACATGGCTTGCTCGAAGCCGATAACAGAACCAGTAAGACTGACAACAATACTGACAGAGGCAGAACTGGATTGCACAAGAATAGTAACTACTGCACCAATCAAAACTAACAACAGTGGGAAGTTAACCGCACTGAAGAAGTCTTGAACCATTTTAACCAATTGAGGGTTACCAGTATCTTCACTTAAGACACCACTCATAGTGTTTAAACCAAAGAATAATAATCCAAGACCCGCTAAAATTTCACCGATGTTTTTAACATGCTCCTTTTTAAAGAACATTAAGACAACACCGATAGCGGCAATAACAACAAAGTATTTGGCAATCTTAACTGAAGATAAAGCAGCAAGTAAACCAGTAATAGTGGTGCCAACATAAGCACCTAAAATAATATTTACGCCTTGGAATACTGTCATTGTTCCAGCGGCAATAAAACCGATAGCCATAACGCCAGTAGCGGCACTACTTTGCACTAACATGGTCACTGTTGTACCAATACCAAAGCAAGCAAATCTATTGTTTCTAATCTTTTTTAATAACTTCTTTAAACTTGGTCCAGTTGATTTCTTTAAACCAGAGGACATCATGTTCATACCAACGATAAATACCGCGGCGCCTACTAATAATGTAATAATACTTAACGCTAAATCATTCATACGCTAATTATTTAATAACATTCATTGATTATATTCAATAATTGATAACAACATATCATCATGATATCATTATAACGACAAGATAACGATATGGAGGTACTACTATGGAAATTATTCCTTCTGCAGAAATTAGACTGAATTACAATGGCGTTGTGGAAAAATGTAAAGAATCAGGCGAACCAGTCTACTTAACAAGAAATGGTCAAGGCGAATTGGTAGTTATGGACATTGCATCTTTTGAGAAAAAGCAACAAGAGTTAAAAGCTCAACAATTAGTCTTAGAAGCTTTAGCGGATGAATTGTTTGGTTCTAAAACATATTCAAATGAAGAAGTTTTTTCTGACCTCGATAAAATGCTTAGCGAGGCTAAAAAATGAATAACTACAACATAGAATGGAGTAATAAGGCAAGAGAAGACTTGTTTAATCATTTTTCTTTCCTTCTAAATGTATCATATGAAGCTGCTTCAAATTTTGTAACGTTGATGAAAGAGGAAATTGTTTCTTTATCACAACTGCCTCAAAGATATCCTATTTTTGAAATGAGCAATATAATATCCACCATAGAATTTAGAAAAATGGTTGTTGATAAACGCTACATTGTCATTTATGCAGTCTACAAAACCTCGGTGAAAATATATCGAATATTGGATTCTCGCAAAAAATTCGAAACACTAGTGGCCTAAGAAATGATTAGGCGATAAACAATTCTTTTCTCTTTGTTTCAACAAAGAATATAAGTATAATTACTACGGAATTAAAAAGGAGAAAACTCACATGCATAAATTAGTATTAATCAGACATGGTGAATCCGAATGGAACAAACTCAACCTCTTCACAGGTTGGACCGATGTCGAATTAAGCGAAAAAGGTGTTGAAGAAGCTCACCGTGCTGGCAGAACTTTGAAAGAAAAGGGTTATGACTTTGATGTCGTTCATACCTCTTTGTTAAAGAGAGCTATTCACACAATGAACAATGTCTTATTTGAATTAGACAGAGAATGGTTACCAGTTTACAAATCCTGGAGATTAAATGAACGTCACTACGGCGCTCTTCAAGGTTTAAACAAAGCGGAAACCGCCGCTAAATATGGTGAAGAACAAGTTAAGATTTGGAGAAGAAGCTATGATTGCCCACCTCCAGCTCTTGACAAAGATGATCCACGTAACCCAGCTTTACAAGCTCAATTCAGAGATGTTGATCCAAAAGATTTACCATTAAATGAATCATTAGAATTAACAGTTAAAAGAGCGGTTCCATATTTTGAAGAAGTTATCAAACCAGAAATGGAAGCTGGTAAGAGAGTCCTTATTGTTGCCCATGGTAACTCTTTAAGAGCTTTAGTTAAATACTTCGACAATATGGCGGACAGCGAAATCGTTGGCGTTAATATCCCAACAGGTGTCCCACTAGTGTATGAATTTGATGACAATATGAAAGCCATCAACCATTATTACTTAATGGACGAAGAAGAACTCAAAAAACAAATGGAAGCTGTTGCTAACCAAGGCAAAGCAAAATAGTTTGTAACATCCAACTTTTATAGGCCATGCGAAAGCGTGGCCTTTTCATATTTA
>CAMVBL010000109.1 GCA_947165725.1 uncultured Caryophanales bacterium
AATAAAACAGAGAAAACCATACCAATAGCTATCGCGTTAGTGACGTATGGTAGGAAGAACACTGTTTGTAAGAACTTTTGGAACGCTTTAATCGAATTCAACGCAACGGAAATGATTAAAGCCAACATAATGGAAACAGGGACAGTAATAAAGGTAAGGATAAAGGTATTAGGAATGGCGTTTTTAGTAAAACTTGTTTCCCAAGCCGGACCGTTAGAACTCTGATATGGAATCATGTGAAGAATGACACCAAAGTTCTCTAAGGTAAAGCCGTCATACTTACCAGTTGTGTAGTTATAATTCTTTGTCACAGAGATAAAGATGGTGTTAATTAAAGGATAAAGTAAGAAGATAACGACGAGGACGATAACTGGGGCAAGGTAAAGCCAAGCTTTCCAGTTGTTCTTACTGGCGACGTCATCAATACCACTAACACGGTATGGTTTTTTAACCTTTTTATTACTCGCTAATCGAATAATGGTTTTTCCGTCTTCTTGTAAGCCTGGATTGTATTCTGGGACTTTTTCAAATTCGACGGTTTTTAAACCAGCAGTGTTATGGGTTTCTTTCTTCCTTCGCTTTAAAAAGGATAATAGTTCAATACCCATACTGACCTCCTTTCCTATTTAAGATAAATGCGTTCTTCTGTTTCACCATCAAATAAGAAGATCTTGTGTGGTTTCACAGTGAAAGCCACTTCTCCTGGAGCGACTTTGTCATCAGAGGAAATGATGACTCTGAATGATGGCTTAGTACAGTTTGGATTATTGGCGACAACTGAGATATCACGGCCCATAACTTGAACCATTTCACAGTTGCCATGTAAAACATTTTTATCGCCTTTACCAGCAAGGGCAAAGCCTTCTGGACGGATAGCGACAAAAATGTCTTTTTCACCTAAGTCTTCGTTAATTTCTAAGACGCAATCTTCGCCCACCATTACTTTATTGCCAGAAACATGGCCTTTGAAAACGTTAATTGGTGGAGTACCTAAGAATTGAGCAACGAATAAGTTAGCAGGACTATTGTAAACGTCTTGTGGTCTACCCATTTGTTGCATTTCGCCTAATTTCATAACGACGATTTCATCGGAAATAGACATAGCTTCTTCTTGGTCGTGTGTAACGAAGACGGAAGTAATGCCTGTTTCTTGTTGAATTCTTCTAATTTCTTCACGAGTTTGTAATCTTAAACGAGCATCTAAGTTAGATAATGGTTCATCTAAAAGAAGAACGCGTGGGTGTTTAACTAACGCTCTAGCGATAGCAACACGTTGTTGTTGGCCACCAGATAATTGGTTTGGTCTTCTTTGTAAATATTCATCAACTTGAACGAGTTTAGCGGTCTCGTAAATGATATCACGTCTTTCTTCTTTTGTGAGTTTTCTATGGGTCACAGCTTGTGCTGTTTCTTTTTCAACATCGCTGAGGTTTAATTCACTTGCTAAGGAACTTAAAGCTTCTTCTGCTTGTGCTTCACTCGCTCTTAAGAGTTTGAAGAACACTTTGACATTTGTCTTATCAAAATAAATCTTGTAATCAGAGAACGCTAATTTCTTTTGTTTTAAGAAGTTTTTGATGTGTGCTGTTAAGGATTTAGAAACGATTTTGGTAATAGAATAACCAAATGTTTCATAATTATATGCTGCTTTAACAGCCTCGACACACTCTTGTAAACGTTGATGTGGTAAGGCTAAAATACGGCCCATGATTTCGTAACCATGTTGTGTTTTGGTTATAACTGTTTCTTCTGCTTTACCACCAGCGTGATTGGCAGCATTTTTTAAACCACTAATGGTTTCATCAATCATGCTTGTTTGGAAGGATTTGCCCAAACGACCTTTGACGTTGATTTCCACTATTTCATCATCAGCTATATGATTGATAGTTGCTCTGAAATTGGTATCGAATAAGGCGTCAGTGGCTTGTTCTTCTTTTTCATCTTTGAGGTTAACATTAATAATCTTTGGCATATTTTCCATGAACATTTTCTTTGCGCTTGGAGAAATAGCATTGAGATTGATTTGAATGGCTAATTCATCGCCTTCGATTAGATTAGCTTTAACCACAAATTGTTTGTTATTGAAACCACACTTATTAGCAAGTGATTTAATGGACTTTAAAATACCTGCTTGAACATCAGTTGGTCTCATCTTATATGTGTAATTAATTTCGTAGTTATAGAATGTGACGAGTGGCACTTCAACTTGTAAGTTTGTAAGTGGGAATTCGATATTCTTATAAATAGTCATATGAGGATAAAGAGCATAGTTTTGGAAAACTAAACCAATACCTCTTTTTTCTGGAGATAAGTTAGTGACTTCTTGATCACCGAACCAAACTTCACCAGAAGTTGGTGTGTGTAAGCCCGCAATCATATAAAGGGTTGTGGATTTACCACATCCGGAAGGACCTAATAAACCGACTAAGTTGCCATCTTGGACCACGAAATCGAGGTCTTTAACAGCGATGGTATCACGAATATTCTTTTTCGGATCACCAGGGAAGATTTTTGTTAATTCTTTAATTCTAATTTCCATAGATTAACTCCTTCGACTAATTTATTTAGTGCCGTCATCGTCAACATCTTCGTTGAGTCTAAGACGGATAGCTTTTCTTCTTTCTCTACTAACCTTAATAGATTTGATTGCTTGTACGATGAAGTAACCACCAACAATCATGCCCACAATAGAGAAGGCGATTAATAGAGGATCGGTTGGATTGAACACCACGATGGTATTAGCAAAACCACCAACACGCATTGCAATAAAGACAATAGCGGCAACAATTAATAATGAACCAAATCCATAAAGGACTGCTTTCTTAAGATATTTCTTGTCATCGACACGTCTAAATTCATCATTCTTGAACTTCTCTTTTAATACTTTATAGAGAATAAATGCGCCTGCGGCAAATAAAGCTATATAAGCAGCAAAGAAAATGATTAAGAAAACATTATAATTAAATACAAATTCTTTGGCATCATTTCTTACTGTAATATAAGCAAATTTATAGCTAATTGCAGATTTGCCTAAAACTGACGTAGAACCACCATCGCTTGTAGCGAATAAGTCCATTTGAATAGTGATATTCACTAATTCGAATGTTCTGACCTTTTCAGCGGAGAAATCAGGAGCAACTTTCTTATTCTCTAAAAGAATAGAAACTTTGTTTCCTTTGTTGCGGTCTAATGTTTGATAAGAAATAACTGTAGAGATTGGAACAGTAATATCTTTTAATTCTCCATTACTACCTTCATAAATGAAGTGATAGCTAGATAAATATAAGTTATATAAGGAATAACGGATAACTGTTTTTCCTTTTTCGATTTGTAATTTGTTTTGTTCGTATAAATCTTGTTTAACATCAAGGTATAAGCTATGTGGTTCTGGGTATTTTTCAGATGTGATGGATAGGTTCTTATCCATTGACAATGTGAACATTGAGAAACCAGCAAATGTGGAACTACCTGTTGATTTGAATGAAACAAGATGAGAAATGTCTTGTTTTTCACTATAACCAAGAACAGGTTTGACCCAGTATGTCTTAGAAGTATCAATGACTGAGTCATTTGAAGCTTTCATGATGTTATGGAAGATGATGGAATTATCATCAATTGATTCACCTGGTTCTAACTTATAACCAAGTAAACGAGAATAGACTAGTGAGGAAATCTTACCGACAGAGTCATAAGAGTTACCAACTGTATTTGTTAATGGTAATTCTTCATAGATTGTTTCTCTTTGACCATTTTTAATCTTGTCATATTGAATGACAAGTGGACGATTAAATTCTTCTCCAGGATGTTTGCTATCTTGTTGACAGCCAAGGACAAAGCTAACTGGACGACCTAAGGCGTCGACCATATCATCAACTGTGCCACCAACGTTAGCTTTCTTTAAAGCTTTGGTTTTGTATGAGTTAAATGTGATGTTAGCAGTATCAGTCCAACCTTCTTCGAACACGCCTGCAGGCAAAGATTCACCTTCATAAGCAATCACAACATCATCTGGGACACCAGTGAAAGCGTTTTTAGCGACATGTTGAATTG
>CAMVBL010000110.1 GCA_947165725.1 uncultured Caryophanales bacterium
TTGCTTTATAAATAAAAGCAACCACCTGGTGTTTATTTTAAGGAAACGAGGTGGCACTTACAAGAAAAACGACTTAGATATATTTACGAAATGATATCTTTTGTCTTTCTTTTTAATATCTTATAGATATATCTAGTTAAGAAGAATGAAATCCAGAAGTTATATCCTAAGACATCAGCGTTATATAAAACAAGGTGTTGTCTATAGATCTTTTCTTGTTCATCAATATTATTAGCAATCTCAAAAAATTCAGGGTCATTTGAGACCTTTTCATTATCTCTAGCGACATATAAGAAATACTCAGAAAGAGAGGTTAATAGATCTCTAGCGTTTTTGGCTTCTTCTCCATCTTGATGTTCAATCTTCTTTAAATCGAAATTGGATAACTCTTCGAGTTTTTTCTTATCAAGTTTCACACCATGCTTATTAAGTAAAGCCGCAAGCTTATCGATATTATCTTTTTTGTTTGTGAGAATGAGGGATAAATCGTGATCGTGTTGTGAAAGTATGGATGAAAACGAGATAACAAAAATCACATCGAGAAGAACGAATACTAGATATGTACCCACTAAAGCGATAGCGGTATTACGGAGAATAAGTAGAAATAATTCCATAGAAGCATTCTAGCACATTAGTGGTTAGCGAGATACATAAAGTTGACTAATATTATCGATTAGTGGATAATATTAAAGGAGGTTATAACTATGGGCAAACCAATCGTTGCAATTCTGTATGATTTTGATAAAACATTATCCACAACTGATATGCAAAATTATACCTTTATTCCAAACCTCGGTATGACTCCTGATGAATTCTGGGGAGAAACTGGAAAGTTATCACAGAAATACGAAGTGGAAAGAATTCTTTCTTATATGTACTGCATGATTAAATTTGCAAAACAAAAGGGCATTAAGATGACCAAAGAATATTTGCAAGAATGCGGTAAGGCGATTAAGTTCTATCCTGGTGTTACCACTTGGTTCAAACGTATTAATGACTACGCTCTTGAAAAGGGTATCATCGTAGAACACTATTTAGTCTCTAGTGGTACCAAAGAAATCGTTGAAGGCTGTTCCATCGTTAATGAATTTAAGCAAATCTATGGCTGCGAATTCTTATATGATGAAAACGGTGAAGCGTGCTGGCCAAAAATGGCAATTAACTTCACACAAAAAACACAGTTCTTCTTCCGTATTGCTAAGGGCGCTATCAAGGCCACTGACGATGCGGGTGTGAATGAGAAAACTCCTGATCACCGTGTCGAATATAAGAACATCATCTATGTTGGTGATGGAATGACTGATATTCCAAGTATGACTCTCGTTAAGAAAAACGGTGGTCATAGTATCGCTATTCATCCAAAGGATGATAGGGAAGTAGTTCAACAAATCTATGACGACAATCGTTGTGACTTCATCGTTGAAGCTGATTACAGTGCGAATGGTGAAATGGATAAAGTCGTCAAAATGTTAATTGATTTAATCTCCGCTCAAGAAAAATTGAAGAGAAAAGAAATCAGCTTAGCAAATAAGTAAGGTAGATAGAATTGTCTACCTTTTCTTTTACTCTGGTGCTATCATTTTAGGTGATAGGTGTTTATTATGAAGTATCAAGTTGGCCAATTAATCGTTGGGAAAGTTTATAACGTTAAACCATATGCTCTCTTTATGTCTTTTGAAGATGGAGTGACTGGTTTATTACATATTTCGGAAATTTCCGATTCATTTATTCGTGACATTGAAAAATATGGTTCTGTTGGCGATGAAATCAAAGTGAAGATTTTATCTATTGATAAAGACAATGGTTTCTTAAGAGTGTCTTATAAACAAGTGCCACCAGAAGAAATGTATTCAAGTCACACAAATCAAAGAAAAGTGCCCACTACTAGTGAGGATGAATTCTTACCACTTAAAGAGAAATTAGATTCTTGGATAAAAGAAGCTTACGAGAACATTGAAAAAGGGGACAAATAAAATGCTCAAATTAAGATTAAATAAGCTCATGACTGAAGATGTTTTAAAAGGTTATGAGAAACAAGTTAAAGAGATTAACGAAGTTATTAAAAACAAAACTGGCGCTGGAAACGATTTCCTTGGTTGGGTCGATTGGCCAGTTAATTACGATAAAGAAGAATTAGCGAGAATTATTAAAGATGCAAAGTATGTAAGAGACAACTTTGATGTTTTAGTTGTTTGTGGTATCGGTGGATCTTATTTAGGCGCTAGAAGTGCCTTAGAAGCACTTAACGGCTTAAAGAGTCCTGATAAATTAGAAATCATCTTCATGGGTCAAACATTCTCACCAAACTATGTTGCCCAAGTGATGAAATATCTTGAAGATAAAAACTTCGCCATTAACGTTATTTCTAAAAGTGGCACCACCACTGAAACAAGCATTTCTTTTAGATTATTAAAAGAACTCTTAGAGAAGAAAGTTGGTAAAGAGAAAGCCAGAAAAGCCATCTTTGCCACTACTGATAAAGAAAAAGGTGCTTTAAAAACATTAGCGACACAAGAAGGCTATGTCACATATGTCCTTCCTGGTGATATCGGTGGTCGTTATAGTGTCTTTACCGCAGTTGGTACATTCCCACTTGCATGCGCTGGTGTTGATGTTGAAGCCTTAATTAATGGCGCAAGAGACGCAAGAAGTGACATTCAAGATAAACCACTTAAAGATAACTTATGTTATCAATATGCGGTGATGAGAGACTATATGTACCGTCATAATAAGCCAGTAGAAATGTATGTCACTTATGAACCTCAAATGAGTCAAATCAGTGAATGGCTTAAACAATTATTTGGTGAATCTGAAGGTAAAGAACATAAAGGTCTTTATCCAAGTAGCGCGACCTTCTCTACAGACCTCCACTCTTTAGGTCAATATATTCAAGATGGTACACCATTATTATTCGAAACAATTATTAATGTTTTAAATCCAAAAGATGACATAGTTATACCACACGATAATGAGGACTTAGACGGCCTTAATTATTTAGAAGGTAAGAACTTAGCGTTCGTCAATCAAAAAGCCTTTGAAGGCACTTTAAAGGCCCATGAAGACGGTGGCGTGCCATGCAATGTCATTTGCTTAGACAAATTAGATGCTTATAACCTTGGTTATTTATTCTATTTCTTTATGAGAGCGTGCGCGATGAGCGCCTATATGCTTGGCATCAACCCATTCCATCAACCAGGTGTTGAAGTCTACAAGAAGAATATGTTCCACCTTTTAGGTAAAAAAGGTTACTAGAAACTATCAATAGTTTAATGTAAGAAAAGTCGCTATTAAATTAGCGATTTTTTGATTGACTATATTTATATATAAGTGATATATTATTTAGGCGCATTGTTAATCGGATGCTTAGCTCAGCTGGGAGAGCATCACCCTTACAAGGTGGGGGTCGGCGGTTCGAGCCCGTCAGCATCCACCAGAAAGTGCGCTAAAACCCATCGTTAGATGGGAGGGTAGCGAAGAGGCTAAACGCGGCAGACTGTAAATCTGCTACCTACTGGTTTCGGCAGTTCGAATCTGCCCCCTCCCACCATTACGGTTTGTTGGGGTGTAGCCAAGCGGTAAGGCAACAGACTTTGACTCTGTCATCTCACTGGTTCGATCCCAGTCACCCCAGCCAAAAACTTCACTCTCTAGCTCAGCCGGTAGAGCACTTGACTTTTAATCAAGGGGTCTGGAGTTCGATTCTCCAGAGAGTGACCATTGATGCCCAGGTGGCGGAATAGGTAGACGCACAGGACTTAAAATCCTGCGGTAGCGATACCGTACCGGTTCGATTCCGGTCCCGGGCACCAA
>CAMVBL010000111.1 GCA_947165725.1 uncultured Caryophanales bacterium
ATGTAATATAACATAAGTTATAAAAGCGTTCAACAATAAATTAAAGAAATTTTCTAATTAAGAAAATACTTTAGAGTGAAGAAATGAATAGTATCCTGTTTGTCCAATAATCAGATGATCAAGAAGTTTAACCCCTATCTTTTCCGCTCTCTTATTAATTTTTTCGGTAAATGTGATGTCAGAAACACTGGGAGATAATGAGTTATTTGGATGGTTATGGATGAGGTAAAAATAATAGCCGTTATGGAGCACTAAAAGATGGATTATTTCACGTGGAGAAATAGTCACGTTTTCATCATCGCCTTTATATAAAATCTTCTCAAAAATGATTTGTTTATTCTTATTAAGAATAACTAAAACAAAGTTTTCTTGAGATTGGCCCACTAACGAAAGAGCGTATCTCTGATAAAGAGAGTCGCTATTTATTTCCGCTTTTTCTTCATAAACTAGACGTGTTTTTTCATTCATTCTTTTAGCGATTTCTATGGTCGCTGCAAGTTTTAAAGCGTTAACTCTCTTTAACCCCTTAAACGAATGAAAATATTGGTATGGTTTGTTATATAAAGCCGTTAATGTGTGACAGTCATTTAATACTTCTCTAGCAATATCAAGGGAGGAATGTCCAACTGTTCCTACATTGATAATAAGGGCTAATAATTCCTCATCACTTAAAGTTTCAATCCCAAATCTAGCCGCTTTTTCGCGTGGCTTATCTAGAGTGGGTAAATCATCGATCTTGCTCATTAGTTCCAAGAGAATTTCCAACCACCTGGGACAGTGGCACTGCCTTTAGAGGAACGGAACAAACGATAGATTACTACTGCCATGATGGCAACACATAAAATGGCCATGACTGCAGTCACTGTAATGGCTTCACCAACATAGTGGTTTTGCATCTCTTCTTTGCTGAGTAATGTATAAGTCATAAAAAAGACCTCCTTATTAATTAAATAGGGAGGTTTTTTCAAATTTGTCCGAAAATTATGCAATTTTTTTCTTTTTTTCTAATAAAACTTGTAAATTCTCTTGATGTTTGGCTAATTTTTCACGTTCTAGTGCAATCTTAGCTTCAGGAGCTTTGTTGATGAAGTTAGGATTATTAAGCATATTTTCGCAGCGTTTGATTTCGTTATTTAAAGCTTCGATATCTTTATTTAACTTCGCTAATAATTCGTCTTTATTAACGTTACTTGCGATATAAAGTTCCGCTTCATTATAGATATGAGCTTCACCTTCAACGTGTTCATCATTCTTTAATAACTTCACTTCAGAGAAACTGAATCTCTTTAGATATGCTAAGAAGCCATCGAACATTTCTTCTTTAATTAATAAAGAGAGGTCCAAACTAGCGTTAGGGGCTAATTTGTTTTCAATCTTGTAGTTTCTCACATCCTTAATAAGATTAAATAAGAGATCAACTTGATAGTCTTTAGATTCATCCACTAAGTTATCTTCATATTTTGGATAACTTTCAAGCATGATGGACTCTAAATGACTTGGTAAAGAACAATATAATTCTTCAGCGATAAATGGCGTATATGGATAGATGAGAAGAATAATATTCTTCAAACACTTGAGTAAGACCGCTTTTGTGGTATTCTTCACTTCTTCGTTTTCGCTATTTAGAGCGACTTTAGACATTTCTAAGTATTGTGAGCAGAAATCATCATAAACGAAGTTATATAAGTGGTTACTAGCCGCATTGAAGTCATATTTATCCATATTGATGGTGACATTCTTAATTGTGGTATTAAGTCTATTGATAATCCACTTATCTAAAGCGGACATCTTATCTAGAGATAATTCACTTTCCTTATAATCATCGCCTAAGATAGACAACACATAACGCGCGCTATTCCATATCTTATTTAAATAGTTAGAAGCGGCTTGGACTTTCTCATCGATATATCTCATATCTTGTCCAGGTGTACTGTTGGTGGTTAAGAAATATCTAAGCGCGTCCGCACCATAATCGGCTATAACTTGAATTGGATCAACGCCGTTTCCTAATGTCTTTGACATTTTACGGCCTAATTCATCTCTAACTAAGCCATGGATAACAACTTCTTTAAATGGTCTTTGACCAGTCATTTCTAAGCTTTCAAAAATCATTCTTGAAACCCAGAAGAAGATAATGTCATAACCAGTGACTAAAACATCGGTTGGGAAATATCTTTCTAAGTCTGGTGTTTTATTTGGCCAGCCCATTGTGGAGAATGGCCATAACTGAGAAGAGAACCATGTATCAAGAACATCGCTTTCTTGTTCCCAGTTTTCCATATCACTTGGTGGATCCATTAAAACCTTAACTTCACCTGTATGCTTATTGTAATAAGCAGGAATACGGTGACCCCACCATAACTGACGAGAAATACACCAGTCTTCGGCTTTTTCCATCCATTGGATAAAGACTTTTTCAAATCTTTCTGGCACAAAGTTAACTTTGGTGGATTTCTTTCTTTGGTTGGCTAAAGCTTGTTCCGCGAGTGGGCGCATCTTAATAAACCATTGTTTAGAAAGCATTGGTTCCACGACCGCGTTACTTCTTTCACTATGACCAACTGGGTGGACGATTTCTTCTTGTTTAACAAAGTTACCTTCTTTTTTAATATTTTCAATTAAGGCTTCACGACAGACGAATCTATCCATGCCTTTGTATTGACCACATTTTTCATTCATCGTGGCATCTTTATTAAAGATGATTGGTTTTTCTAAACCATATTTTTCACCGATGATAAAGTCATTTGGGTCATGGGCAGGTGTACATTTCATCGCCCCAGTACCAAAATCAATATCAACATATTCGTCACAAATAATTGGTAATTCATCATGGTTAGCAGGATTTATAACCTTCATTCCATGATATTTTGTGTATCTTTTATCTTTAGGATTAACGACCACACAGACATCACCGAACATGGTTTCTGGTCTAGTTGTGGCGACGATTAAAGATTCATCGCTACCGACGATTGGGTATTTAAAATAATACATATAACCCTTGTCATCTTGGTGAATAACTTCAACATTACTAAGGGCGGTCATTTGCACTGGATCCCAGTTAATGATTCTTTCGCCTTGGTAAATTAATCCTTTGTTATATAAGGTCACGAAGACTGTTCTAACTGCGTAATTTAAGCCTTCATCAAGAGTGAATCTTTCCTTGTTATAGTCAAGAGCAAGACCCATTTGCGCCCATTGTTCATGGATGTGGCTAGCGTATTCATCTTTCCAACACCATGCCCACTTCAAAAACTCTTCTCTTGTGATCTTCGTCACGTCTTTACCCATATTTCTGAGCTTTTCCATGACTTTCGCTTGAGTGGCAATACCAGCGTGATCCATGCCTGGAAGCCATAAAACATCATAGCCTTGCATCTTCTTATAACGGACAATGATGTCTTGAATGGTTGTGTCCCAAGTGTGACCAATATGTAACTTACCAGTAACATTTGGAGGTGGGATGACAATGCTAAATGGTTTCTTAGAAATATCACCACTTGCAAAGTAGCCAGCTTCTTTCCATTTCTGGTATTTTCCTTTTTCCACTTCAAGATGGTTATAACGTTTTTCTAACATAATAAGATCTCCTATAAAATAAAAACGCCCTCTCTAAGGACGCGACTTGCGTGGTACCACCTTAGTTCGTAGAATCCTCTACGCACTTCATTAACCTATTTTCGCTAGGTAACGATTCCTCCAAAGCGACCTTCATCTACTTCTTCTATCGAGCTTCCACCATCCTCGATTCTCTATGAGAAGATTAATAGATTACTCCTCTTCTTCAACGGACGATAACATTATACTAAA
>CAMVBL010000112.1 GCA_947165725.1 uncultured Caryophanales bacterium
AATATCTAGAAATGAAGAAAGTTCCTTATGAAGATATTCGTAAAGGCTTCTTAGTCGCTGGTCTTATTGGCCTATTAGCCAAAAGCAATGCCTCTATCTCAGGTGCAGAAGCAGGATGTCAAGCAGAGATAGGTGTAGCGTGTGCGATGGGCGCAGCGATGATTGCGACTGCTCTTAACTATGAACATAAAAAGATTGCCCAATCCGCAGAAGTAGCGTTAGAGCATTCATTAGGTTTAACATGTGACCCAGTTAAAGGCTATGTTCAAATCCCATGCATTGAAAGATGTGCAATATTTGCCTTAAAGGCAATTAATGCCGCTTCAATAGTGGATATCATGCCGATAGAAACCGCGAAAGTCACGTTTGATGAATCATTATTAACAATGTATTTAACCGGAAAAGATTTACACGCTGGATATCGTGAAACAGCGAAAAAAGGCTTGAGTAAAGTATTAAAGAAAAATAAATAAGCGTATTTCTTAACATTTCAAAAAAATGTTATAGAATGATACCAGTATCGAAATTAAAAGAAAGGAAGATTAGTTATGTATCGTAAAAATGCTTGGTTAAAGTATAAAGACAAAAAACCAGTGATGGACTTCGCTGAAGGCTATAAAGACTTCATTACTGTCGCTAAAAACGAAAGATTAGCGGTCCGTGAAGCAGAAAAGTTATTAAAAGCCAACGGCTTTAAGAACGCTGAAGAAGTCAAATCCGTTAAAGCTGGTGATCGTGTTTATTTTATTAACAAAAAGAAAAATGTTGCCGCTTTCATTATCGGCAAAGAACCAATTGAAAATGGTTTAAGAATCTTAGGAGCCCATATTGACTCCCCACGTTTAGACTTAAAAGAACACCCATTCTATGAATCTAAAGGCTTTGCCTTAGGTGATACTCACTATTATGGTGGTATCAAAAAATATCAATGGACAACAATCCCACTAGCCTTAATCGGTGTGGTTTGTAAGAAAGATGGTTCAGTCGTCGATATCAATATCGGTGATGATCCAAAAGATCCAATCGTTGGTGTCACAGATTTATTAATTCACTTATCCGCTGACCAAATGGCTAAAACATTAGCAAAAGCTATTGAAGGTGAAAACCTTGATATCACATTAGGTTCTATGCCATTAGATGAAGATGAAAAAGAACCAGTTAAGGCTAATGTCTTACGTTTATTAAAAGAAAAATATGACATTGATGAAGAAGACTTCATCTCTGCTGAAATCGAAATCGTTCCAGCTGGTCCTGCTAGAGACTATGGTCTAGATAGAAGTATGGTCGCTGGTTATGGTCACGATGATAGAAGTTGTGCTTATACTTCTTTAATGGCTTTATTAGACACTAAGAAGGTCAATAAGACTGCTTGCTGTATTTTAGTCGATAAAGAAGAAATCGGCTCTGTCGGCGCCACTGGTGCACAATCATTATTCTTCGAAAACGCTATTGCTAAACTTCTCGCTTTAGCGGGTAATGATCACCCATTATGGGCGGCACGCTTAGCGATGGAAAATAGTGAAATGTTATCTTCTGACGTTAGTGCGGGCTATGACCCATTATATGCATCTGTTAACGATCCAAAGAATGCTGCTTATTTAGGTGAAGGCTTAGTCTTCAATAAATATACCGGTAGTCGTGGTAAATCAGGCAGTAACGATTCTATGCCTGAATACTATGCTTTCATTAGAAAGACAATGGATGACGCTAACGTTAACTGGCAAAACGCTGAACTTGGTAAAGTTGACCAAGGTGGTGGTGGCACAATCGCCTACATCTTAGGTAACTACAATATGAGAGTTATCGATGCTGGTATTCCAGTGCTCAACATGCACGCACCAATGGAAATCGTTTCCAAAGTTGATGTTTACGAGGCTTACTTAGGTTATAAGGCATTCCTCGTCAAACAATAAACATAATGTAAAGGAGAAAAAATCATGGGCTACGTTAAATGGATGGATGGCTTATCAAAAGTCCTTAAAATCATCTTCTGTATCTTCTACCTTGACTTAACCTGGATGGTCTATCGTATCATCAAGAAAGTCAATGAAAAGAACTGGGCAATGATGGTTGTTTGGATTCTCATCGCTGTCTTCCTTGGCTGGATTTGGTGGGTCGTCGACCTTATCACAGTCATTACAAGTGACAAAGTCATTGAATTCTAATCAAAAGAAATGCCCCCATTTATGCAACTACTGTATAGGTGGGGTATTTTTCTTGTAACTTGAAAAACTAAATTCCGTTTTAAGAATTAAACAAGTTTCTGAACGACTAAATTCTATTTAGCAAAGGTTTTCTTTTGTGACTTCGGAATTTAGTGCTTCAAAGTGTTGCAAAATAACAGAAATAGCGGTAAAAATAAGATTAGGAAAGCATAAGAAAAGATTACGGTAAATTCCGTTGTAAGAGTAAATTCAGTTCTATGCTTCCGTCATATGCTTATCCAGGTAGCGGCTTCTACTTGGATTTTTTCTTGAGTTCGTATTTGATTAAGTCAATATTTTTGACAACTAAATCATTTGGTTTGATATATATGACATTGAGTTCTCTGAGAATATCTTCTCCAAGAAATTGTTTAGCGAATTCTCTTGGCGTTCTATTTCCTAGTCCAACAAGAGTCATGTTGTTGATATAACTAGCGATTAAATTACAATCTTTTTGAGTGATTTTTTCAACTGACTGTCCCTTATAAACATATCTTCTTATTTCGCGATTGATTCTTTCGACAAACGGTTTTTGTGTCGATTGGCCAGAGTCACAATAGAACAAATGGCATCTTCTGATGTTATCTTCTCCAAATTCAATTCCTCTGTAATCATTGAATTCTGGGCCTCTATCGGTAAGGAGAACACCTAAGTATTTATTAAACTTTTCTTCTCCCATCGCTTTATAAACAAAGTCAATACATTTATTAACGTGTTCCATGTCTTTGATGTCGAGTTTGAACAATAGCAAGAAACTCCATTTTGGAATGATGATTGTAAGAAGGGCTCCGACGTAATCTTTCGTTATTCCAACACAGTCGAGTTCTCCATGATAAACCACATCATTTGTGTCCACATAAAGAAGGTAATCGTAGTATTCTCTTCCTTTGCGATTCATATCTTTGTTTTCTTGATAATCATACTCTTTAAAAACCATCTTTCGCTTTTTCAATATATGATTAGCGTAGTTAGGCAAATCATTATGTTTAACTTGAAAGTTTCCAGAATTAACGTAGTTATATCCAGTTTTAACAGAGATTTTTAACCCCGGATTATTAGCAATGATATGATTGATTGATTGTCCTTTGTCGAAACCCTCCTTTAGTGCCTGATCAATGGCTTTAAATTCTTCACCAGTTAGATTAAATCCTTGTCTAGACTCATGAAGATTCTTTTCATAGCTTTTTTGGGCTACTAAAGGAATGTATTCAAATTTGATTCTTCGACATTTTGTCCTTGATTTACAGCCATTGCAAACATAAGGGAAGCGAAACAATCGTTTACATTTTTCTTCGACATAGTTTTTGCAAAGCGAAATCACCAATTTTGAGCAACAAAGCTTACATAGTCTTTTACACGCATTTGCTTTGCATAATGATGTGAGCTTGCAATCGTTGAACATTTTGCATTGGTGGCAAAGCGTCTGCGGTTGAAACGTTGCGTGTGTTGTAGCGTTTTGTCGATGCAGTTTGATTTCCTTAGATATTGTCGTCGGATCTTTATCAATGGCTTTAGCTATTTCTTTAAGAGTTTCACCTTCCCTAATGCCTTTATCAATTCTTTCTCTCATTTCTTTTGTCATATGCTTT
>CAMVBL010000113.1 GCA_947165725.1 uncultured Caryophanales bacterium
ATTACTAGATTAAGCTATCTTTTGATTTCTTATGATTAGTTTTCTTTTCATCATTGATAGTGCAATCAGTTACATAAATAACTAATACTTGTTGTGTTCCGTTTTTGCCTTCAAATTCTCTAACCATAAGAGTGCCTGATGCAATTTCTAAATTGTAATTGCAGTCAGTTTTTAATTTATTAAGTGTTGCTTCTGGATATTTTTCCTTATCGAAAATAACATCACAACTCATATTTACATAACTACCATCTTTTTGTTTAGTAGAAATATTTGTTGTAAACTTTATGAATTCTCCTTTCGAACCTTGTCTCTTTTGTAAAAATAATCTTGTTTTACCAGTAATATTCATTTTTTATTCTCCTTTTCGTTTTGTAAATTTTGGTAAATTCTTTCTGAAACAGCACAGAATTGATATAACATAGCTCCAAATAAATGAGCTTCTGTAAAATCCTTTTCTTGCTCTTTCAATAGCTTAAATAAATCTTTGAATAATTTGTAATCATAGTCATTGACTAACAAATAAAGTCTTCTCTTCTCATTCTTCATCTTTGTGATGCTCCTTCCAAAGTTGTAAAATGATTTTCTTGTCTTGTGGATTTTCTACCACATGGCAATCTTTAGTCTCTTTGATGTTACAAAGCACATCCTCGACTGTGTATTTACTAGGATTGAAGAGATAATCCCATTCAATCCATTTGTAAATAGCTGTTTGTTTTTGGTCTAGTTCATCGAGTCCCCACTTTAGAAAATCGGCTCTCTCCTGAATCCATTCTAAAGCTTCACGCTTGTTCTGAAATACCCAAAATCCTTTTTTATTAGATATAATTATTTGTCCCATATTTATTCCTCCACTTCTTCTACTTCATAAGCCAATACAACAGTCATTCCAAAGTATACATCATTTAATTTTGTAATTCTTCCTGAAGGAGAAAATCTAACTACAGGGTTACATACACATCCTAAATAGATATATGATTCATCATGTCTCTTATAAAAAAGACTTAACACTTCATCCTTATGATTTTCAAAATTCTCCTTATCTAAAATTGCATACTTGTCTCCACACCATTCAAATGTTTTCATTTCTTAAATACCTCCTCTATATGAAAAATAGTGCCATCCTCATTAGGACAACACCATTTTACTATATAAAGAAAATTAAGTCAAGCGATTTGATAAAATAATGCGTTAAAAAGTTTAAAGTTCTACAACTGTGTCCATAAAACTCGTAGTATATGACGTATTAGTAAAGTCACTCGAAGAAAAAACATTATATGAATAAGTAGCTGTTAGGGTTCCATTTTCAAGTGTATATTTATAAAACATCACTTTTACATCGTTTGAATCAGATGAGTTGTTTACTTTTATTCCAAATATTATTCCATTATCGTCTGTTTGGTTAACAAGACCACTAGCTAATATATCAGGATTTTTTTCATATGAACTTGCTAATATATATAGTGGATGAAATTTTGCTCTGTAATAATCTCTAAAGCTTGAACGTGTAAAAGGTGTCGAATCACTTGTAATAATATTCATAGTGAAAGATCGTTTGGAAGAGCTTCCACCTGTAATTACAGCAACTCGATGTAAATACAGTTTATTTCCACCTCCACCTCCAGCTTCAGCCCATTCTAGACCTTCAGAACCAACTTTTAAAAATTTATCAGTTTGTCCTGTAGTATCAGGTAAAGAATCTTGCTTATCAGCTAACGCTTCAAAAATAACTTTATTTTCAACTGGATTTTCTGAAGTTTCTGAAAGTTCAGAATCAACTTCAATCTTTGGAGATTCTTCTTGAATTAAATCAACTATTTCTTCTTTGTCGAACATTCTTTTCATAATGAATGTCCTCCTAATTAAGCACTAGGTTGCTTGTAAACTTTGATGAAGCAGTTTCTTGAGATTGCTCCTGTGTCTTCAGTATGTCTAAATAGATTAGTGAAGTCACCATCGCCATTGAAATTTTCTCTTGTTGCATCATATGTGTTATGAAGTCTCATAGCTCTTCTATCCATTAAAACAGCATAGTATTTATCATCTGCTGTTCCAAAGTCTTTAACAACTACAACTTCAGTTGGAGCAACAACTCGGTCTTCGTTGAAAGCACCAGCGTATGTATCAACTTCAAGAGATGGAATAACGCCTTGCTTAACAACTAGGACAAGACCTTCAACAGCTCCTAAAGTATTACCATTAAGTGAATGGCCTTCTGATAAGTCTTGAGCTACTTCAACATCGACTTTAACTTGTTTGATGAAAGCTTCACCAGTTTGAGTGCTTGTAGGTTTAGCAATTGAAGTTACTAAATCTAATAGAATGATTTTACCATTAGCAATAGCTTGAGCCCATGTGTCAGTGTTAGTGTTAGCAATTGGTTTAACAACAATACCAACGACAGCTGGAGAACCATTCTTAACAATAGCATTAACATTGTAAGCTGTAGAAGTAGCATAAGCTGTTGCCTGTGTTGCATCCATTTCATCTTCGCATAAATCAATGAATTTGCCAAGCATTTCACGTTTTACTTGATAACGATATGAAGCCATTGAATCTTGGATTCTCTTAACCATAATAGCAACGATTGAAGCCATTTGTTCTTCAAAGTGAACGGCTCTTTCAATATCGTTGTTTCTTAAAGTTTGTTTGATAACTTTTCTTCCGATAGTGTAAGAATAGAAGTTTGGTCTAAATGTTGAAACGTGTGGAGCAAGTGCACCAGCACCAGCAGGGTCGAATGCTTCAGGAAGAATCAAGTCGGCTGACCATTCTTCAATAGTTTTACCAAAGCTTAAATATTCGCCATCGAACATAGCTAATTTGTCGATAGCATAAATTGTATCGATTGTATGAATTTTGCCAATCTTATCAACTAAACCAACAATATTGTCTCTTGTAACATTGAAAGTGTCATTTGATAATTTAGCAGTAGTTACAGCTGAACCAACTAATGCTTGAAGTTCAGCCAAAGATAATTTTGCCATTATTTTTTACCTCTTTCTTGTAATATTTTTTGTTCAGCTTGTTTCAAAGCCTCATCAAGACTCACTTCTCTTTCTGGTTCAAGAGAATTAGTCTCTTTAGATTGTTCTTTGAAAGTAGTTCCTTTCACGATTTCAACAATCTTATTTTTCAAATTACTATTTTCATTTACTGTTGCGTTATGTTCTGTTGATAGTTCATCAAGAGATGCAACAGCTTTTGTAATTTGCTCGGTGTTGTCAGCAGTTAGTAAGGATTTTAACTGCTCTTTGATATTATTCATCTTTTCATCGAATTTATTCATTTTGCTTGTCCTCCAAGTCTTTGATTTTTTCTTGAGCTTCTTTTAATTCCTCAAGTAACTTAGAAACATCTTTTTGGTCGATTTTCTCTTGATTTTTGACTTTTTGAACTAGGTTGTAACAACTAATTATAACTGATAATAAAGTTGCCAAAATCGTGAGAAAAAGACTAATATATTGAAAGATAACATTTGTTTGAATAGTAGTTAAGATAATAGCTAGGCCATTACCTCCCCACGCTAAAGCTTCTTTATTCATTAGCACACCTCCGTATAAAATAATCTTCTAAATTCGTTAGACCAATCAAGCATAACATTTTGATATTTTTGATTTAATAATTCTAATTTTTCAACATTGTATAAATCATTATTAACATTATTACCTGTTGTTTCAGAATTGCCTGTTGTCTCTGTTTCAGTTAGATTTGTGGTATGCA
>CAMVBL010000114.1 GCA_947165725.1 uncultured Caryophanales bacterium
CAGTAACATCAAAGTGAGCGGTATATTTGTATAAATCCATAGCGCTGATATCAAACGCGAATGAAACGATACCATCTGCTTCAGAAACGACTAATGGTAATGGTGTTTCAACATAATCGCCTGGGTTAGCGCCGGCTGTAGGAATTGAACTACCACCATAATATCTGACCCATGAGCCACCCCAATCACCTGTGACAGCATATGGGTTCTTTTGGAAGTCAAGATATGGATTCATAGCGGCGATTTGCTCAGCGCTATAACCAACGGCTTCGTATTTAACGATGAAGTTTGCTTTATTTTCAATTGCTTTAACTTCAACAGAATGGAATTCTAATGATTTTTCAACTTCTTCAGTCTTTAAAACGAATGTTTTGAAGTTAACAGCATAACCTGTTTCTCTTGTGATTCTAATTGTGTTAATACCAGCATTGAGGTTTAAAACGACAAATGGTGCTTCGATTTGAGCGCCACTAGAACCGCCACCGAAATCAGAGAACATTAATTTATCAAGACCGATTTTTTCGTCTTCAACTTTGAATTTGTTGATTGGTGTGCTTTGACTAACTGCGACATCGTTTAATTTGACAGAATATTTATCACCAGCTTCGCTAGATTTGAAATCGTGCCAAATTGATTGATCACCAGAACCAGTTTCTCTATTGTAGTGGTTAGAGGTGTTATAGGTCATATTGGAATATAATCTAGCGGTTAAAGCTTCTGGAGAATAAACTTTGTATTCAACATAGCCTGTACCATTACCAGATAATTTACCATTGGCGTCAAAACCGTTCTTAGCGGTTGCGGCTTGGGCATCCCAAGAGATTTCATAATAGCCATCATCGTCTTTACATTTGCCAATTTCGACAGCTGTTTCACCTTCACCAGCGGTGTGTTCAACAGGATTTAAGACGTGAGCTGGATTTGGATTTTCACCAACGGTAACGGCAAAGCCTAAGTTACCCCAGAAATCACTTTGTGCAGTGGCACCAGGAATGGAAATAACATTAATGTCAAGCCATCTGCCACCGTTTTTAACGACATAGTGTTCGTTAATAGCGACATCCATCTTACAGTCAGCTTGTTGGTTAGCGGTGACGTTTAAGTGGGTGTTGTAGTTATTGCCAGCGGCAAAGAAAGAGACATCAGCGTATAAATAAGCTTTTTCGCCTTCTACTTTCCAATAGTATTGGCCAGCGGCTTTTGTTCTTCTTGTATTTGTCCAAGAACCACCGACTTGTTGGAATTGAACGAATGAATCGTAAGCATCAAGAGTTTCTTGTGTGACGGTAGTTTCACCACCGATTTTTGCCCAGATCTTGCCATCATCATCGGTAACGATTGAGGCTTCGGCTAAAGCGACTGGTGGAAGTGCGTCGACAGCGATAGTGTTTTGATTATTAACATCTGGACGGATATAGAATCTATATGTTCCATCTTTTAATGTTGCACCGTTATTAACTGTACCAACGGCAAGGTTTGCATCTTGACCTTTCACTCTTGCGTGAATGGTGTATAAGCCAGCACCAATACCAGCGATGTCTGATAAGTTATATTCAAAGACATATGTACCATCAGCATTAAGGGTAGCGCTTAAAGTAAAGTCAGCATCGGCAAATGTTGCACTTGAACCTAAAATGAATTCGGTTGAAGCATCGCCAGCACCTTCAGCACCAGCATGTTGTAAGGCTAATGCCCATTTGAATTCAGCAGCGGTGTAACCAGTGGCATTACCTGTTAATTGCAAATAAACTTTGCCTTCCTTACTCACTAAACCAACGGATTCGAGTGTCACGGATTTTGTGACTGGTACTTCAGAACTTGGTTGTGGGTTTTCTGAAGATGGTTGAGGATTTTCAGAAGATGGTTTTTGATCTTCTGATGATGGTTGTACTTCGGATGTAGCTGGAGTGACATCACTAGATTGAATTGGTTTTTCTTCACTGCTTGGTGTTGGTTTTGCACCACAAGCAGCAAGAGTCATGCCAAACAAAAGAGCAGCCATCGTTAAAATGTTGCGTTTTTTCATTAACAAAAACTCCTTTCAAATGATCGTTTTTTTGTATTATTAATGCAAAATGAACTATAAATTATTTAGCACATCTGTCTATATAAATCAAGCAAGATAAGCATAAATACCTTTTTAATGGTATAAAAAGCAAAAAATAGCATCAAATCTTTACAAATTAATATTTAATTAATTAAGGATATAAATAAAAACTTTGCATTTTACTAAAAATATTTAATAATTATTTAGATTTAATAAACGATTGGAGAAACTGATATGACTAACTTTCAAGTTTATAGAAAAACTTTATCTTATTCTTTAGTAATGTTTTTAGTGGACATTATTAAACTAGTTATCTTAGTTGGCTTAACAATTCTTGGCTTTGTTCTGTTTGAAAAATTCTTTGGTATGGGCTTAGCAGGCTTACCAGTTGGTTTGCTCGTTGCAATCATCGCTGTTGTTCTTATTACTATTTTTGTTAGTAATAGAATTAAAGCCGCTCAAATTGCGATGATGGCAAAAGGCGTTACTGAAAATGCTTTACCAGATCATACTTTTAAACAAGGCTTTGAAGAAGTAAAAGGTCGCTTTGGTAGTATTACCGCCTTCTTCTTTATTACTAATGCCATTAAACGCATCTTTAGACAACTCGGTAGAACAATTAATAGAATTGGTAGCGCCATTGGTGGTCAAACAGGTAACACAATTACTTCCGCGATTGATAGTGCTGTTCAAACATTAATTGCTTATTTATGCGATTGTTGCTTAGCGTGGGTCATGTTTAGAAAAGATCAAAACGCCGCTAAATCAGCGTGTGAAGGTGCTGTTATTTTCTTTAAACATGGTAAAACCTTAATCCGTAATATTGGTCGAATCTTTGGTATGGGATTCTTATCACTCTTAGTAATCGGTGGTGCTTTCTTTGGTCTTTCCTATTTGTTATTCACTCAATTCCCAGGATTATTCCAAACCTTATCTAATGAAATTATCGCCGCTGGTGGAGATATTCCAGAATTCGTCTATGACGTCAATATGCTCATGATTTATGTCGCCGCTGTTTTGGGTATCGTCATTTGGAGTATGATTCATTCCGTCTTGATTAGACCATTCATTTTAGTGGGTGTCATGCGTAACTTCTTATTAGCGGGTCAAAAAGATATGCCTGAAGAAGCTGATTTCCAAGAAGTGGCAAGCAAATCTCCACGCTTTGCCAAATTATCAGAAAGCATTCAATAATTTTTCAAATATAAGATTGCGCTTCGTTTTTGCCAAATGAGGCGCTTTTTATTAACCTTGCTTAAACTATTTGTTATTTATAAAATGCTTGGAAAGAATTAAAATACTTATATGATTGCTAAAACCACATATATTAGTGACACTAAAAAGTTAATTGGTAGTTTACCAGCGATTAGATATACAGAACCAAAATATTTATATCTTGCAATGGCTAATGCCCGTTGTCCAAAAGCGGAACTATTTATTAAAGAAGGCGACCACGTTGATTCTTGTCAAGTTATCGGTATGCGTCATGCCGCTTTCTTTGATCAACCAATTCATGCGACATGTTCTGGAACATTCGTGGGTATTGAAAAGCATTATCATAGAAACGGTAAATTAACCGATTTCATTAAAATTGAAAACGACTTTAAAGATACGATTGATCCATCTGTTAAACAAAGAACACCTGAAGAAATTGCCGCTTTAACAAAAG
>CAMVBL010000115.1 GCA_947165725.1 uncultured Caryophanales bacterium
ACTACTCGTTGATGCTTTCGAAGGCACTATGCCTCAAACAAGATTCGTTTTAAAGAAAGCTCTTCAAGCCCACATCAAACCAATCGTTGTTATTAATAAAGTTGATAGAAACAATATTGATATTGAAAGATGTTTAGACGAAGTCTTAGAACTCTTTATCGAATTAGGCGCTCCTGATGAATTCCTAGAATTCCCTGTCATTTATACATCTGGTTTAAAAGGCACATCTTCTTTAGAAGCTAATGTCGCCACGCAAAAACCAGGTATGGAAGCTGTTTTAGACACTATTAACGCTCCACTTCAACTTCAAGTCGCCTTACTTGACTATAACGATTTCGTTGGTCGTATTGGTTTAGGCACCATTAAAAGAGGCACTATCCACGTCAATGATAACGTCTCAGTCGCTAGACTTGATGGTAACGTTGTTAACTTTAGAGTTATGAAGCTCTTTGGTTATCAAGGTTTAAAAAGATTAGAAATTAATGAAGCAAGCGCTGGAGAAATCGTCGCTGTTGCGGGTTTAACTGATATTAACGTTGGTGAAACAATCTGTGCTTATAATCAAGTTGAACCATTACCACCAATCCATTTAGATGAACCAACATTACAAATGACATTTGGTACTAACTCTTCTCCTCTTTCTGGTCAAGACGGTAAGTTATTAACCGCTCGAAAGATTGAAGAAAGATTATTTAGAGAAATGCAAAAAGACGTTGCTTTGCGCGTTGAAAGAATTCCAAATAAAGAATCTTGGGTCGTTTCTGGTAGAGGCGAGCTCCATTTATCCATTCTTATTGAAAATATGAGAAGAGAAGGCTTTGAACTTGAAGTTAGTAAGCCACAAGTCATTATTAAAGAAATTGACGGGGAAAGATGTGAACCATATGAGGATTTATTAATTGACGTCCCTAACGAATTCGTTGGCGATATCATGATGTCTTTAGGTAATAGATCCGCGGAATTAATTAATATGGACGCTAGAGAAACAGTCACTATCCTTCAATATGTTATTCCTTCTCGTGGTTTATTAGGCTTTATGACTAATTTCATGACACTTACCAAGGGATACGGCATTATCTCTCATACATATAAAGAATATCGTCCAATTTCATCTATGAATTTAGGTGAAAGACAAATCGGTGTTTTAGTGGCTACTGAACAAGGTCAAGCTACTCCTTACGCAATTGAACACGTTGAAGAAAGAGGCACGATGTTCATTGAACCGGGCACCATGGTTTATGAAGGTATGATTATCGGTGAAAACCGTTATGATATCGATTTAGCGGTCAACTGCGTTTTAAAGAAGAATTTAACGAATGTTAGAAGCGCGACGAAAGATAATACTGTTGTTTTAAAAACGCCCCGCAAAATGTCTTTAGAAGCCTGTTTAGACTATATTAATAGTGATGAGTTAGTGGAAATTACACCCACTACTTATAGAATGAGAAAAAAGATCCTCAATACAGCGGAGCGTAAAAAATATGATTCCCATGTTAGAAGAGGGGAAATCTAGCGATAACATATCCCCTTTGATGAACGAAGACTTCTTGCTTTAAGAGGCTTCTCTTTTTGACTAGTGTGGTTCAGAAATAATTTATTTAACGTTTTTGCAAATTTTGCCTTTTGTTTTATTTATATTTTTGCAAATCTTATTATATCAGCTGCTTTTAAAATAGATTTCTTGTGCTATCAAAAACTAAACAAATAATCCTTTCTGACTTTTTCCGATTTCAATTCGATTTTGGCCAATTGTAATTAGATTATAAAGGCAACTTTTATTATTGAAAACTATAGCTATATGTTAGTTCTTAACCTCAAAAAGTTGATTTTAGTTTAAGAATTCACGTCTTAATGGCATCTTAAAAGGCGCACCTAAATGCGCCTTTATTAGTTTTCTCCTGTTTTCATTGGCCCAACGATGAGCCTACGAAAGATTGAGATGAATTATCGTAAGAAACTAGAATGTTTCTCCGTATGATGTGTTATGAGCGTTAGAAGCATCATTGTAATTCCAAATTGCACTCCAAGAGTCTGGAGCAGAAGCGTCATTACAGTGAATGAGTAAACCTGTATGAGTAGCATTATCATAGATACCAACACCGTAGAAGATGTTATCGCCACTCATAATAGCACCACTCTTAATCCAAGCGGATGTTAATCCAGTACAACCATTGAAGGCGTAGGAATTAACTTTCCAATTAGCTAGGATATTAACACGTGCCAAATTGGTACAACCATTGAAGGCGTATTCACCAATAGTTAATTGTGTATCTGTTGCTACTAAATCAAAGCCCGCAAGTCTAATACATCCATCGAAAGCGTGTGCGCCAACATTGTTTCTAATGGTCATTGTGTTATTAACTGCAATACAACCATTGAAGGCGTATTCACCAATAGATTCAAGATAGAATTTATTAATAGTATAAATGGAAGTACCTGAATTTGATGCTAAAGGACCGAATGTGACTTTTGCGTCACCATCGAAAGCGTGTGCGCCAACGCTCAAGTATAAGTCAGCGGACCAAGTATTTGAAACAGTGTTGACGTAGAGACGTGTTAATTGTGTACAACCAGCGAAAGCATAATCTCCAACAATGAGTGGAGCTGTTCTTGAATTATTAGGAGTTCTAATATAGATATTTACTAAGTCAGTGCAATTCTCGAACGCATGAGGACCAATTTCTTGGACATAGTATGTTTCGCCATCAATTTCAACACCTGAAGTTAAATTAAGTGTCGCTTCTTCACATAAAGCTTCAGTAATAACAAGGCTGTTATCTGGACGAATGATATAACTTAAGATTGTGTCATCTGAATAAACATATTCACCAGACGCAACAGCGTTATACATAATTTGACCATTGCTATTGCTGTGCCAATCTGATGCCCAGCCGTATAAGTCGCTGGCAACTTCACAATAAATAATACCATCAGTCGCCATAGCGTAACTAAAAGCTTTTGAACCTATTGTGGTACAGGATGCTGGAATAAAGAACGATTTTAAACCATTATCGCTAGTGAAAGCGTTTGCACTAATCATCGTTAAGGAAGATGTACCCTCTACATAAGTTATTCTAGGTTGATTTTGGAAAGCGTTAGAACCAATAGATGTTGTTTTTTCATCGTTAAGGATAACACCGGTGAAGTGACCGAGGTTTCTACCATGGAAGGCATAAGCAGGAACTGAGGTAAGACCAGAAAGATTAACAACACCAGATAAAATGTACGAACCATAGAAAGCGTATGAGCCCATTGTAGTAACGTTAGAAAGGTCTGGAATATCACCACCCGCTCTATCGCAATTAAAGAAAGCAGAGCTTTGAATTGTAGTAACGCTGGATGAAAGAGTAAGTGGAACAATACTTCCGTTCATAATGTAAGCGAACGAATATGATTTGATAGTTGTCAACGCTGTATGTTCTAAATCAAGTAAGCTGCCATAAACAGCGTTATCGGTGGTTTTAACGTAATAGAAAGCATAACTACCAACGTCAGCAACTGTATCTGGAAGTTTGCCAACGGCATAACTTGCAGCAGAGCTATTGCGGAATGCTTCGTAGCCGATTGAAACTAAATGCTTTGCATCATTGAAACTAACAATTTCAACAGAAGTAGGGAA
>CAMVBL010000116.1 GCA_947165725.1 uncultured Caryophanales bacterium
GAAGTTAAAGTTGAACACGGTGCAGAATCTTACACCAGACCAGAAGACGTCGAAGAATTCGTTCGTAGAACTGGTTGTGACTCCTTAGCTATTGCTATCGGTACATCTCACGGTGCTTATAAGTTCAAACCAGAACAATGCACAAGAGATCCAGAAACAGGTGTCTTATTACCACCTCCATTAAGATTCGATATCTTAGAAGAAGTGAGCAAACGTTTACCAGGCTTCCCAATCGTCTTACACGGTTCCTCCTCCGTTAACCAAGAATTCGTTAAAATCATTAACGATAACGGTGGTGCCTTAAAAGACGCAGTTGGTGTTCCAGAAGCTCAATTAAGACAAGCTGCTAGATTAGCCGTTTGTAAGATCAATATCGACAGCGACCTCCGCTTAGCGATGACTGCTGGTATTAGAGAACACATGAGAGCTCATCCAGATCACTTTGACCCACGTCAATATGTCGGTGATGGCCGTGCTTATGTCAAACAATTAGTCAAACACAAAATCGTTGATGTGTTAGGCTCAAACGACAAGATCTAATCTCAAACATTTTTAAAAATAGAACCAACGGTATTGATATAAAAATCGATACCGTTTTTTCTTGATATTTTCGTTAAAAAATATTAATTTAATGTTAGTGCGTAAGAAGGGTCTTTTATGAAAAAGAAAATACTATTATTATTACCATTAATTGCTACGTCTTTTTCGGTCGTTGGGTGTGGTGAAACTAATAAAAACACTTATAAATACACATATAAGTATGACACTCCAAAAGACTTTCTAGATAATCATTGGGGTTCAATCTCTATCTTTTATCCTGCTTATCCTGGGCATAGGAATGGTCCAGCAAAAATGGAACGTTTTGAGGACAAGCAAGATATTGTGATAAACGGGATAAAAAACACTGAAGACTTCGTAAGAGCAAACAAAAATACCCCAAAATCTGACAAATCAATATCAGGAAGAACGTTTATAGCAATTGAGGAATACCAAAAGGGCGTGCCCCTTGTTGATTTGTTTGATTTCACTATTTACGCTAATGGTTTATTTACTTATGGTCACTTCACTTCCGCAGAGCCTACATATTATTTTTCTTTCGATGCCAAAATCGCGGAAGAAATGATTGATAATCTAGTTAAACAAGGCGATGAAGCGGTAAAAGAATTTGATGATTATATTGCTAACTATAACATAAATGTTTTCTTTGACACCTGTGCTAAAGAAGAAGGAAAGCTAAATGGTGTGATTGACAAATCGAAGAAGTTTTATAAAGCATTAAATGGCCTTGAATATAAGCCTATGGACCATGAAACAGGGTATAACACTTTTGTGGAATTTAAACTTAAATACAAGAGAAAGAATGAAAGATATGTTGAATATCGAGAAGGCCTCGCTTATTCCGAATTAGAAATAGACATCGATAATTTGTGCGCTTTGCTTATCGTATCCGGATACACTTCATATGGAACCTATGTCATGTATACCAAGTATTATTCAATAGAGTCTGAAAACGCTAAAGAAGTATTAAAAGACTTGAGAGCACAAATTGATAAATACAATTAAAAAGAAGCGAACTCAATCGCTTCTTTTTGTTTTATCTAATCGAACTTATTTCTTTTTTGCTTCTAAAGCATCAGCAATACGTTTGAGATAATCGATTTCTGTTGGTTCTGGTTTGCCTGGTTCTGGTGGAACTGGTCTTTCTTCTGGATGCTTTTCGTAATAAGCTTCTTGTGCTTTAGCTTTGAGTTCTTCTCTCTTTCTTGCAGCAACGTTCATAACCTTAACGATAATGAATAAGACGATAGCAATGATAATGAAGGAGATGAAAGCATTGATTAATGCACCCCAGTTAATGATAGCGGAACCATTGAAATAGAAGTTTGTACCATATTTTGTGTAGTTGCCATTAAGAACTGTAGCACCATACACTAATGGGTCTGTCGCACCAGCGGCATCACCGATTGATTTAGCAACTGTGTTGTAGTCAGCAGCGGCGAAGGATTGACCAACACCGGCTAAACCTTTTTGACCTTCTGTTAAGGCTGGTAAAACAGTAACTAAACCTGCTAAGCCACCTGGGACTGGCCATGTCGCTAAGGACATTAACATGTTAACAAATGCATTGACGATAGCACCAAATGCGCCACCAATAACAACACCAACTGCTAACATGAAGGCGTTGCCACGATTGATGAATTCTTTAAATTCGGCCCATAAACCTGGACCTTTTTTCCCTTTTTTTGCCATATTATGTTTAAATTCCTTTCAGGTTATTTTTATGGTAAATCATTTTTATTTAAAATGCAATGTATCTACGTATGCCTTTTTTCGAGAAATTACGTTAAAATAATGGTGATAAAAATTAAGGGGTTAGTTATGAGTAAAATTGTATATTTAGGACATTCTTCCTTTTTACTTAAGGGAAATGATTATTCATTAGTAATTGATCCATACCAAAATGGTAGTGTTCCAAACTTAAAATTTCCAAATGTTGAACCAGTTGATGTCGTAGTTTGCTCACACGAACACGCTGATCATAACGCTCGCGAATTAGTTAATATTAAGGATAATCCTGCTTCAGTTGAAGCGGTTTCCGCGACTGTTCCACATGATGATTGTGGTGGCGCAAAACGCGGTTTAAACAAGATTCATATGTTTGATATTGAAGGTTATAAAATTGTTCATCTTGGAGACACTGGATGTATATTAGATGAAAGGACTTTAGAACCATTCAAAAACTGTGATATTTTATTAGCCCCAATTAATGGTTTCTATACTATTGGACCAAAAGAGTTAAAAGAAATTGCTAACATTATCAAACCAAGAATCTTGATCCCAATGCATTATTATATGAAGGAATATGATAGTGGTTATCCTGATGGCAATATGATTGAAGAATTTAAAAAGCTCTTCCCTAACTATCAATATTTAGAT
This sequence comes from uncultured Caryophanales bacterium, assembly GCA_947165725.1. The sequence goes on from CAMVBL010000116.1 coordinate 2,938, forward strand.
AAGGAAGAACTTGATTTAGATGAATATAAAAATTATCAAGGCACTTTAATCTTTAAGCAGCCACTTCAAAAGTAGCATAGTAATCTAAGAAAGCTTCAAAATTTGGCTTATGGTATCGATTTGCGGCCTCTTGTGCCCAATAATACTTGCCATTATTTTCTATAACACCCTCAGATAAAGTCATACCTTTGATGACATTTGGGAAGATATATTGATCTTTTAATGCTTCTTTTCTTTCTTCTGAATAAAATGAATCAGAGATATAGTAACTACCATCCTCTTTCTTACTAACGACATCATTAAAGTAAATAGCAGCGGCTTCTATTTTACCGTTTTTGCGATATTGAATTGTGGGTACTACACCTTGTTGATAACCAAAAGAATTACCTTCTTTTTCACTTAATCCATATTTATCTTTAAGATTTTGATATACCTCTTTTTCTTCCTCGTAAAATTTAGCCATATCATAATACTTTTGCATATCAAATAAGCAGATATTTAATACATTATTATTAGGGGTTAAATTGTTTTCTAAAATATCATATTTTGTTGTGTGAAGATTCCTTACTCTTTTTGACACTTATGGAAACTCTCATTATCTCAAACTTAAGATTGATGTGTCAATGAGGAATTTTACATCTCTAATTAATTA
>CAMVBL010000117.1 GCA_947165725.1 uncultured Caryophanales bacterium
TAAAGGGTACCTTCGTGAGGCACAACTGCGGTTGGGAATACGCAGCCATTATAATAGCCATTAGTTTCATATTCTTCTTCTGGTTCCATTAAGAAATCTTTAGTTCTAGCGATAATCTTATATGGATTATTTAAATCTAAGAGAATTGCGCCCACTCGATAGGCATCATCTTTTTTAGAGACACCATGATAGAGGACTAGCCAACCATCTTTAGTTTTAATTGGAGGGGTACCCGCACCAATCTTTTTATCTTCCCAATCTGTTTCACCTTGCATTAATAATGTGTAATTATCCCAGTGTAATAAGTCATCACTTTCACTTAACCAAATAGCGGGATTCTTATTAGGATAACCTTCCCCGCATCTTTCCATCGCTCTAGAAAGCATATAGAATTTGCCGTTAATAGTTTCTGGGAAGATGAAGACATCTCTATCATCAAAATGGCTATCAGTAATAGGTCCTAGTTTCTTCCAATTTCTTAAGTCTTTAGAAATGGCCAAATGAGTAAGAGTGTTATTATACACTAAGACTTTTGGACCATATTCAGGTTGGAAACCAAAATATTCTTTATCTTCTCTCCAATATTGACCTGGAGGGAATGGACGGGAGGCATATGTTAGATAGAAATAGTCTCCCATCTTAACTAGACGTGGGTCTTCACAACCCCCAGCGTCTAAACCATTTGGATCTCCACTTAATAAAGGTTTATCACTACATCTAGTGAAATTAATACCATCCTTACTTGTCGCTAAGCCAAGATGAATAAGGTGAGTCTTATCATTGCCTGCCGCTCTATAAATCATATAGAAGGTTTTATCATCTTCGTTATAGATAGCCGCTGGGTTAAGAACACATAATTCTTCCCATTGGTTTTTAGCGTTTGGTTTTAATATTGGATTATTTTTATATTTAGTAAATTTCATGATGGTCACCTCTATTCAATGGTTGTTCTTGTATTAGTGGTATAGCCGATATTCTTAAGGAGTCTTAAGTTATCAACATAGATATCACTACTACTGTAATCGCTATTAACGATACCGAAGGATATGGATTCGATATTCTTTGCGTAGTTAGCGGAAATAGTCTTACTACTGCCGTTAACATCTTTAAATAATTCGAAACCGATTTCATAATGTGTCCAAACGGTTGGAAGATTACTTAATGTGAATCTCATCTTCATTAAGGTTGTACCACTTCTCCAGTTGAGGTTGAGGTAGACTGTGGCTTTACCATCACCCTTAACATCAATAGAGAAACCTTTTGCGGTAATTGTATTAGCAAATTGTGTCGCTCTAGAGTAAGAGATAGATTCATAGCCCTTATAGTGCATTCTTAATGATTTAGCGCCACCAATAGAAGAGACATCTGTGGCCAAAGCTATTTCGTTATAATCTCTTTCAGTCGCATAGCTCCAATATTCAAAGATATCAGCATTCCTATCGTAGCCTTCCATTGTTTCAATGGTAATCTTATTTGGATCATCGCTATCTTCTTTAATCGTGCCACTGATTTCTACGATTGATGTTTCGCTAGCGGACTTAAAGTAGATTTCATCTAAATAGACAGGGTTAGCGATTGCATATGTTGGATGATGATTACCTTGTTGGTCATAATAGAGATACTTAAAGCCAAAGGCCATATGGATAATATGATTAACATTAAGTGGATTTGGCTTATCAAATAAGGTATCGCCGTTATTTAAAGTAAAGTCATCAAACTTAATTGTGTATTTATGCCATTCTTTTTCGACTTTATCGATGACGTATCTATACCATTCGCCTGTATCCATGGTTAATTGAATGGTCATTTCAGCGGCGATATCTTTTTCATCAAGATAGGCGACCGCTGGATCATCAAATTTAACGGATGCGTCTTTAAGCCAGATAGAGAAAGCATTTAAGCTAGGATCAACATTCTTTGTGTCTAAGTAGATTTGATATGTTGCCATTTCCATATCCGCTTTATAGTCGAATTCAGCGCAATATGTGTTAGTACTGCCACCCGCTTTATGGATGGTATCTAATTTCATTGCTTCATCTTTATTAACGACACTTTGATCCCAGTAGTAATACATTTCGGTATAAATACCGTAATCATTGAAGTTATCGATGCAACCATCGCTTGAAACAATACGTTTACGGTTTTCCACGATGTCATCAATCTTGATAACTTCTAAGTCTTTAATAGATAAGCTACCTGTAGAATAGTTATCCGCTAAACCGATATTAAATTTCTGAATGTAATAGAACTGTTTAGCCCCGTCCCCAGTCATATAATCGGTTCTTTGGAACGCTTTAAGAGGAATAACTAATTCTTTATAGTCATCTCTAATTAAATAGTTAAATGATAGTTTAAACTGCCACCTATCGTTATCTTCTTCTAGGATTCTAAAGTAGAAGTTAGAGTTAGATGAGGCACCAGTATATTTAACTTTCATTCTTACTGCATCGCCTTCGATGAAGTATTTATAAACGTTAACGTTTTGGAAACCATAACCAGAGAAACCATTTGGATTTGTTTCTGCGTTCTTCGCAGTGAAGTTAAGAGTTAATTCACTACCATCTTCAGAAATAACCATATCGTTTCTAAAATCATAGTTTTCATATGTCCAATCTTTTGGATCAGTACTTCTAAAGTCCATCTTATCCATGAACATACCTTTATAGTCATTAAATTTGACCGCTTTGATGTTGGAGAATAAACAAATTCCATCACCAAATGTTCTTTCAAAGACGATTTCAAAGTATCTAATGTGTTGCCAGTCAAATTTTCTATTGAAGATATTTGTGCCCGCTGTTCTTAGTTCAAAGTCTTCATAACGCATTAAGACTGTTTGTTTCGCGTTATTAGAGATTTGGACTTGTTTATGCCAGTATTCCCCGTCATAATCCAAGACACGGACTAAAACAGAAGCATCATGGCCAGAGTAATAGAAATTGAAATAGAAAGAGTCAGTACCATATAATTCACGGTCTTCACTCTTAGTGATGACAATCCAACCATCACTACTTGGTTTACCTTGTAAGGTATGTTCCTTATCAAAGATAATCGCTAAGGAATCATGACCGGTACCAAAGAAGTCACTTCTATCAATCTTGATATCAGCATAACTACCTTCTTTATGTAAAACCCAGTCTTGTTCATCTTCAATCTTGATTGGGATTTCATCGACTTTAGGAGAGGCCACATAGAAGTTACCAACTTCTGATTTTTTAGTGTGGTCAACATTAACCGCGGTCACTCTCCAATAATAAATAATATCTTTTTTAGGAAGATTAAAGTTAAGCGCATATTGTGTGCTCGCTAAGTTATTTTCTTTGACATAGACTTCATCTTCATCATCATTAACAAAAGATAATGTCGAAGCGATTTCAATTTGATAATTATCAGCGTTATTAGCTTCTTCCCAAGTAAATGTAAAACCAGTATCAGTCACAAAACCATTTTCAGGACCAGTTAATTTAAAGTCACCGATTTCACCGCTATGAACGGCTTTACTAATGGAATTATGGTTATAACTACCTTTATCACTATTTGG
>CAMVBL010000118.1 GCA_947165725.1 uncultured Caryophanales bacterium
GAAACCACAGTGAAAAACTTAGATGAATACTTCTCAGGTGCCTTTATTAATAACGAATTATGTTATCACTGTGAAAAGAGTAAAGATCCACAGGCTTGTTATAGGGCTAAAACTAAGAGATGTTTTTAGTTCTTGTGATAGATTTTAATAGCATCTTTAAGAAAACTTTCTAGAAAAGATGTATCGTCACCAACTAATTGTCTATGGGTTTGAAGATCTACTTCTTTTCCTAGCGCAGCATCTAATTCAGCGGCCATACTAAAAAACTTCATACCTATAGGTGGACATACCACTAAGATATCGATATCACTTTCGAACGTTGCTTCTCCTCTAGCATAACTACCAAATAGATATGCACATTCAACTTCAGGGACTTTCCTAAATATTGGTTCGCATATCTTCTTAATACTGTTTACACTGTGGACGAATTGCTTCTCTTCTCTTAATTGGTCCAATTTTACATATATATCATCATAGGTTGCATTTACTTTGCCAGTTTCTTCGTATGTTTGATAGGTACGACGAGAAACACCACATGCTTTCGCAGCCTGTTCTTGTGTTAAACCTAATTGTTTTCTTTTTTGTCTTAAAATATTATCCATATCTATATTATACTGCGCAAAATGAAATGCGCAACTTGTTAATATACAATATTCGTGTATAATTTCACTAATATATGAAAAAGAGCAAGTTAGATTTAATCTTAATGATCATCTTTACCGTATTAGCGCTCACTATTAACGCTTATATCATTTACCATTCCTGCTTAAATGGTGCGCAAAGTAGTCAAGCCTCACAAGGAGTCGTGGAAGTAAGTGAAGAAGTAGTTAATACAGTAAGACCTGGTACAGTAACTCCAGAAAACTATAATGCCTTTGCGGCATTTATTAGGAAATCATTAGGCCACTTTGGTTTATTCGTGGTAAGTGGTATCTTCTCTTCTTTAGCGATTTACTATATCTTCAAAGATTTCAAATGGATTAAGCACTTCCTTAATACTATATTTGCTTTATCATTTGGTTTAATCATTGCGATGACTACAGAAATAATCCAATTAAATGTTCCTGAGAGAAGTGGTGAATTTACTGATGTACTAATTGACTATAGTGGTTATTTATTAGGGGCCTTCTTTGTTGGTTTAGTCTTGTTCCTAGTCATAAGACACCAAAGAAAGAAGCAGGCTAATAGTTAACATTTTGGTTGACGATTTGGTTGACGATTTTTTGATACTGGTTTACAATTGGTTTACAAGAAGGTTGACGAAATGAATTATAAAGACTTATATAACGAGCAATTAAATAGACATTATTGTACCGCAAGAGAACTGCAATACAGTAACATTTACAATTACCATCTTTCGCTTGAAGAGTTAAATGGCTTTTATGATTTTATCGACAACAATGGTGAAACAATATCTGATTTATTTGAAAAACTTCCATTGAGGAGTTTCAACTCTAAGCATATATATTTTTCAAAATGCAGAGAATTCGATATACAAATGCATACTTTTTTTGATTTGTTAAAAGCGGATTTAGAAGAAAATGAAAACTATTTAGCTATTAGAAATATGCCTGAGGTCCTTAAGTCAAGAATCTATTCGGAAGTAGAGGGCACTTTAGATATAGAAAATGTGCCTACAACTAGAAGAAGATTTGAAGAGTTAGTATATAAAGATGATAAGCCTAAAAATGCTAATGATAGGATTATCAAAAATATGGCTAACGCTATTGAATATGTTTTAAAAAGACCATCTTTTACAAAAGAGAATTTAAGATATCTTTATGATTTGTTGTCAAAAGATTCTCTAGAATATGAAGATTGTTTAAAAGACGGAGAACTATATAGGGATGATAAGGTATTTGTGGATGGATATGAAGGATGTCCATCAAACAAAATCGAAGAATGTATGAATTCCTTATTTGATTTTGTAAATGGAAATTTGGCTAAAAATAGTGGCATAAGATTTCTTTTGCCTCATATTGCTCATTACTATATTTTATATATCCATCCATATTTCGATTATAACGGTAGAACCGCTAGAATGGTGTCTCTTTGGATTTATTTCTTGATTAACAATGATTCATACCAACCTTTTATTAGTGATGCAATCAATCAAACAAAGGGAAACTATTATTCTGCTCTTTCTGAATCAAGAAATGCCCATAATGATATCACTTACTTCCTTTTATATATTTTTGATGTTTCAATTCTCTATTTCTTGACCTATAAAAATATTGAGCACATAGATGCGCTTCTAAAAGAAAAAGGCATTGTTATCTCAAACACCGATAAAGACTATATAAAAAGAATTCTAGTAAGTGCTAAAGGGCCTTTTGTTTATACAGACTTCACCTCATGGAATCGTATTCAAATAAGCAAACAAGGTGCATTTAAGATACTTAACAGATTTACGGAATATGGAATTCTAAAAGAAGTAGAAACTACAAGCAATAAAAAACTATTTGATATAAATAAAGAGATGATTGCTTATGAAAAGAAATAATAGAAATAGTATTTTTTGCGATTATATGCGTTATGTGAGAAAATAAATACGCTAAAGAATATGAAGAAGAAAGATATTAAGAGATTTGACTTAGATAAACCTTTTAACCCTGCGGATATCAAAGGCTTAAGAGTGGATGAACTTGAACAGTTAAGCAAAGATATCAAAGATAAGATTATTGCTAGCTGCGCTAAAAATGGTGGTCATCTTGCTAGTTCCTTAGGGGCCACTGATTTAACTGTCGCTATTCATCATTGTTTCAACTTACCTACTGATAAGGTGATATTCGATGTTGGCCATCAAAGTTATGCGCATAAAATCTTATCTGGTAGAAGTCTTGATAGATTAAGAAAGAGTGATGGTGTATCTGGTTTCCAAAAAAGAAGTGAATCTGAATATGATCCATATGAAGCCGGTCACTCTTCTACGTCTATTAGTGCTGCGATGGGTTTAGCCTTAGCCCGTGACCTAAATAAAGAGAAATATGAAGTTATCGCTGTGATTGGTGATTCTTCTTTAGCCAATGGCCTAGCCTTTGAAGGTCTTAATAACATCGCTAACTTCAATCATAAAATCATTATTATCATCAATGACAATAACCGTTCTATCGGTGAATCGCGTGGTTTAATGCATCGATATTTTGAAAAGTTCAGATTATCTAAAGGTTACTTAAAAAATAAAAACAGATATCAAAGGTTCTTAAAAAAGACTTTCTTAACTAGATGGTTCTATCACTTAACTAGTTGGATTAAACGTCAATTTAAGAAAATCTTTATTAGAAGGAACATATTTACAGAAATGGGTCTTTATTTCATCTCTAATATTGATGGACATGACATCAAACAATTAGAGAAAGCCTTTAACTACGCGAAGAACGCTCCTACTTCAGTTGTCTTACATGTCACCACACAAAAAGGTAGTGGTTACAAGTTAGCCGAAGAAGATGATGTTGGTAACTGGCATGGTGTTGGTCCATTTGATAT
>CAMVBL010000119.1 GCA_947165725.1 uncultured Caryophanales bacterium
AAATCAAATAATGTTGAATAGAATTCAAATGTTTGCATCACTGCAGAGTTATGTGGAGCGTAGGGATTATCAGGAAGGAAGAAGACTTCTTTTTTGGCTCTGATATCGTTATTTTTAATACCATCTATGATGATTTCACCACTATCTGGTTGATAAACATCACTGATTAGTCTTAATAATGTGGATTTACCCGCACCATTCTCACCGATAAGACCATTAATACCGGAGTTAACAGTAATTGATAAATCATCAACCGCTCGTACAGAACCAAACGTTTTAACTAGATTTTTAATTTCAATCATTGTCTATTTCCTCCAATTCTTTAATAATCTCTTCTTTGCTATATCCTTTATTAATGATTTCTTTTAGTTCATTTTTTAAAGCAGCGTAACGATCCACTTTATTTTTATGAACATAGAAACCTTTTTTCGGAATAGATACTAGATAACCATCTTCCACCATTAAAGAGAAGGCTCTTTGCACTGTGTTAGGATTAGCGCTATAAGCTAGTCCCACTTCTCTAACAGAAGGCATAGCGTCTCCTTCTTTATATGCGCCCATATCAATGAGTCGCTCATACATTTCTTTAATTTGAATGAAGATTGGTTTTTTGTCGTTCATAATCTGTATTAACTGTATTAATTGTATATAGGCAGATTTTATTTGTAAATAGTTAGCGAATAAAAACTAAGAAAAATATAGAAAAATAAGAAAAACCCTCATTTTTTTGAGGATTTTACTTGTGATTAAGCTTGTCTAATATAGGTCTTACCATCCTTAACAAATTGGTATTTGTCATCCACTAGTTTGATATCTGTTTGTCTAGTGACTAATTTGTTTTTCTTCGCTTCTTCAGTGTAGTTGATGGAGATATTGTCTTTCTTATATTTGATGACATAGCAGTCGATATTTCTATCTTCTTTTGCGCTGTGTTCCACCATAGTGGCGTCTTCTTTGACTTCAATAGTGTCGCCATTATCTGCTTTATAGGTACCAAGGAATGGCATTCTGCCCCAGATGGAGTCTGTTTGTTTATCCCATTCTTCGTTACCAATAGATACGGCATTTTCTTCCACTGCCATTTTGATTTTCGCAGTACGTTCATCAGCGAAGTGGACGGTAGCGTAATTATATTGTTCTTGTTTAATTTCATAAATGGTATGGCCATATTCATCATGGGCTTCTTGACCGCGGAAATTTAACACTGGTGTATAAGTTTCTTTAGTTTCTGTCTTATTGAATTCTAACCAACCTTCTTCCACGACTTCACCTAAGACAATGTGGACAGCGTGGTAGTTATGAAGAATACCGTTTTGATTATCAGGATTCTTCATATCAGTAATTTGCCAGAAAGAGAGATAAATACCATATTTACCCTCGAATGGACTAATATAGGTATTTTCTAATTCTCTAATACGAGCGTTTTCATTATTGATTCTAGATTGATTTCTAAGGACTGTAGTTAAAGTAACCGCACCGATGACAGAACAAGCTAAAGCGGCACTAAAGATAGGAATGAATAGATTCTTTCTTGGAGCGGGTTTGATAGGTGCTGTATTTTTGATGAAAGAAGGATCGGTAATTAACTTATCGAAACTCTTATAGGCTTTTTCTTTTAACTTTTGTTTAAACATACCTTAACTCCTTTTTTAACTTATCTTTAGCTTGTTTATAGATTAATCTTGCGGTACTTGATGGAATTCCCGTCTCCTTAGTGATTTCATCCCATGTCATCTCAAATATCGCTTTATAGTAGACCACGATGACTTCCTTATTGGATAAGAGAGGTTCAAGGATGTTGAGAACATCGTTGTTCTTATCGCTTTCCCCATACATCTCATCAATAAGCTCTGATTTAACGAGGTGGCTATCTTTTCTAATAAAGTTAATAGCCTCGTTTTTAGCAACGGTACAGATGAACTGTTTTAAGCCATCAGGGTTTTTAACACTTTCTCTACTTTGTAGAACTTTTAAGAAAGTATCGCTGAGAATGTCATTACAGTCATCTTGGTTTTTAACGTAAGTGGCAATCACAAAATATGCCAGGTTACGATATTCCCTGTACACCATTTCAGTAGCTTCTTCTTGTCCTTGAAGAAAATCGTTGAATGTTTGTTTTGTGATCATTACTTCCTCAGTTTCTTAGGACCACGTTTGCGCGGTAAAAATGTTGTAATGTAGCTATGCTACTTGAAGCATTTCGTAGAGTTCGTTATTTGCTTCAAAATGTAAAGTGAGAGAGTGTTTCCCCACTCTAAAAGTGATGTCAAATCTTCCCTCCATGTTGAATTTAAGAGAGAAGACTAAATTATCAATAAACTTATTGGTGAGTTCGATGGTATAACCATGCATATTGGAAAAACTCACATCATCCTCGGTATAAGTAGATGTTGAGAAATCACCAATAAAGTTAATGAATATATATAATTCGTTATAGGTATCCTCGGTATTAACGACGTAACGTTCTACACCATCACTACCTTTGAATGTACGGACACCTAATAATTCTTCTTCGAGATCGATTATTTCAAAGTTAATCTTATCCCATTCAATGTTCACTTCTTTTTGAGTGTTTTTCTTAAAATAGCCAATGCTATTAATAGAAATTGGATTACAGCTATAAGATGATTCAATTACTAAAAATTTCTGTCTAATGTTATAGGCATAGTCGTGCCCACCTGTATATGCTTGGCCTAATTCTTGATATTCAAATAGTTCTTTGCCGTTATAAACGTCATAAGAATACACTGCGTAGCAGGTATTACCAGAGCCAATCCTTTTACCGATACATAAGTCTTTATGATTATCAAAATTGATATCAGCGATATAAAGAGAAGCGATATTATCCACATTGAAAGGATTACCATCAATATTTAAAGTTACTTGATAATAACCACTATTATTTAATGTGAAAACTAAATTATCAAAATCCCTGAGGTAGAGAGGGGTGGTTCTATTTTTATAATTGGTTTCATAATCTTGAGTATCATAGAAAGCATCAAAAACTCTTTCGCCTTTAGCGTATTGGCTTTCATCTTCTATACTAGAATTATGACTTGGGTGGTTATAGGAAAAAGAATCTCTATCACCAAACGTGAAGCCACCTCCATTAGCGCCACAAGAAGACAAGAGTAATGATATGAATGGTAATAATAATTTGATTGCAAGTCTCTTTTTTCGCATAGGGCTATTATACCTCCAAACCATCTAATACTCGACAGTTTTTTCTCCCTTTCACCTATTAGACACGTTTGTTAGTAAAAACTGCTAAAAAATAATAAAAACCCTCGAATTTTCTTCGAAGGTTTATTTAATAAATTGGTACACTCTCAGGGATTCGAACCCTGGACCCCGAGATTAAGAGTCACGTGCTCTACCAGCTGAGCTAAGAGTGCATCGCTAGATAATCATATAACAAACTGGCAAATTAAGGCAAGTAAATATTCTTTATATTTA
>CAMVBL010000120.1 GCA_947165725.1 uncultured Caryophanales bacterium
AATCTTTCATAGTGACCTAGATCCAAATCAGTTTCCGCACCATCTTCGGTAACATAGACTTCCCCATGTTGATAAGGAGACATTGTTCCTGGGTCAACATTGATATATGGATCTAACTTTTGTGCGGCCACTTTTAAGCCACGTGATTTAAGTAATCTACCAAGTGAGGCAGCGGTAATACCTTTACCTAAGCCAGATACAACTCCACCTGTCACAAATATATATTTGCTCATATATAAGACCCCCCTATTATTCCACAGTCACACTCTTAGCGAGGTTTCTTGGTTTATCAACATTTAAGCCCTTAGCCAAGGCCACATAATAGGCTAAATAGAAAGCAATTGACGCAATAGCGACACTACTTAAGTAATAGGCATAGTCTTCCACCATCATCGTATCTTCTGAACGATATAAACTCTTTGTGGCGATGGTATATACTTTCGCACCTCTAGTTTTAACTTCTTCAATATTGCCTCTCATACTGGCTGCGGTATCTGGATCAGTGATGAAGACCACGACTGGGACACCTTTTTCAATAAGAGCGATTGGACCATGTTTTAGTTCGCCACCTGGGATGGCTTCACTATGGATATAGCTGATTTCTTTTAACTTTAAGGAAGCTTCTAAGGATAAGAAGTAGTCGAAACTTCTTCCAAGGAAGAACAATGACTTCTTATCTTTGATTTCTTCAGCGACTTTCATGATTAAAGTCTTATAGTGATCTTGAATGCCATGTACGACATCAAGACAGTTTCTTAAGTCAGTAACCACTTGTTTATCATTGCCTAAAGCACCAGCGAGCATCGCTAGTAAGGTAACTTGGGCCACATATGCTTTAGTGGAGGCCACCGATACTTCAACCCCACTATGAAGGAGAAGAGAATACATACAGTTTCTATCTAAAGTGGAACCGCCAGTATTAGTGATAATTAAGTTCTTTAAGTTATGTTCTTTAATGATTTTCAAACAGTGTATTAAGTCAGCGGTTTCACCGGACTGAGAAATCATAATAATAAATGGTTTAGCGCCTGGATAAGTAGGATGAAAGGCCCATTCAGAAGCGATGAATCTACTTGTAGATTTGTTATATTTTTCTAAATAACGACCACCCACTAGACCAGCGTGATAAGAAGTACCACAAGCAATAAAGATGATATGGTCAGATTCTTCTAAATCTTTTAATAAGTTTTTATCAAATTGATATTTACCTTTTTGGAAATAGATATTGATTAATCTATTAACGGTTTGGGGTATCTCCTCTATCTCTTTAAGCATATAGTGAGGATAGCCCTTTAAGTCATGAGAGATTAATTCAACATCCTTATGGATGGCTTGTTTATCAATTGGTTTACCCGCTTTATTAAAGATGGCTACTTTATCATTAGTGATATAGCCAAATTCTTTATCTTCAAGTTCGATAAACTCATTAGTGTATTCAATCATTGGGGAGGCATCAGAGGCCACGAGATTAAATCCTTTACCTAAGCCCACCACTAAGGGAGAGGCGTTTTTTAAGACGTATAGAGTGTCTTTTATATCATCGGTGAAAAACGATATAGCGTAACTACCTTTGATCTCTGACATAACCTTTTTGATAGTTTCTACGATATCTCCGTATTGAAGGTAATAGTATTCAAGTAAATTAGCAACGACTTCTGAGTCAGTTTCGCCATAAAAACTATAGTTCTTATTTAAAAGGAACTTTTTAAGTTCAAGATAGTTTTCAATTACCCCATTATGCACTAAGCAGATACGCTGGTTATAGGAAATATGAGGATGGGTATTAAGTTTAGTTGGTGCCCCATGAGTGGCCCATCTTGTATGACCAATCATGATGTTGGTTTTGATTTCTATAGGAACAATGGTCATAAGGTGTTCCACACTACCAACATCTTTATAAATCTTGATGCCACTATTAAAGTAGGCGATACCAGCGGAATCATATCCGCGGTAATCAAGCATCTTTAGGCCTTTAGCCACATATTCTTTTGGGCTAATCAAGCCCACTGCACCAACAATACCGCACATTTTATCTACCTAAATATTTCTTTAATTCGAATTCACTAACAGTGGTATGGTATTCTTTCCATTCCTTTTCTTTAGCTTCGATATATTTTGGGAACAAGTGTGTTCCTAAAACTTCTTTTAAGATGCTACTATTTTTAAAGCCTTCAATCGCAGCGTGTAATGTTTCTGGTAAGCATGTAATTTTTCTTGCTTTGATTTCATCATCTGTTAAATCAAATAAGTTATCTTTAACAGGTGGGATGATATCTTTTTCACTAGTGTTTTTAATGCCTTCTAAACCACAGGCTAAGATACCCGCTAGAGCGAGATATGGATTAGCACATGGGTCAACGTTTCTAAATTCTGTTCTTGTGGCTAAGCCTCTAGCGGCTGGGATTCTGACTAATGAACTTCTATTAGCGTCACTCCAACAAGCATAGATTGGGGCTTCATAACCACTGACTAAACGTTTATAGGAATTAACAATTGGATTAGTTAATAAAGATAATTCTCTAGCGTGACTAAGAACACCTGTAATCCATTTTTCACACATCACACTTAATTCCATAGGTGCTTTTGGATCGAAGAATAAGTCACCTTTCTCTTTAGAGAATAAGGAACAGTTAGTGTGCATGCCGTTTCCTGCTTGTTTGTTAAGAGGCTTTGGCATGAAGCTTGCTAAATAGCCGTTCTTTCTTGCAATCATTTTGACGACTTGCTTGAATGTTTGGACTCTATCACAAGCGGAAATAACATCAGTGTATTTGAAAGTGATTTCATTTTGACCAGGACCTACTTCGTGATGAGAAGCTTGGACTTCAAAGCCCATCTTTTCTAACATTAAAGCTATTTCTCTTCTGACATCTTCACCACCATCGAATGGGGATAAATCAAAATAGCCCGCTCTATCGCTGCAGTTAGTGGATACACTACCATCACTGTTTAATTTAAAGAGATAGAATTCTGGTTCAAAACCAACATACATGGTTTCAATACCCATTTCGTTCATCTTTTTAACTTCTTTTTTAAGAATATAACGTGGATCACCAATAAATGGGGTGCCATCTGGCATATAGACATCACAGATGAATCTAGCAACACCACCGATAGAACTATCTTCGAAAGGAAGAACTAAGAATGTATCTAAATCTGGATGAAGGTACATATCTGCTTCTTTAATACGAACAAAGCCTTCAATAGATGAGCCATCAAACATGATCTTGTTATTTAAAGCATCATCAATTCTATTTACAGGAATTTCCACCGCTTTGATATCACCTAACATATCAGTGAACTGCATTCTGATATATGAGATATCGTTTTCTTTAATTATTGTTTTTATTTCTTCCTTAGTCATAGTCATTTCCTCACTTGAAAAAACATGCTCTAAATCTATAACTATCGCATATATCA
>CAMVBL010000121.1 GCA_947165725.1 uncultured Caryophanales bacterium
CCTGGAACTTCGCGAATACGTTCGATATCGTTACTATTCACTTCAAGAACAAAGGCGTTATTCAACTCATTGTAGCATTTTGTGCGTCTGACGTTTGTTGTGGCATATTCCATGATGTTGTTAAGGACAGCATCTTGGGAATTTCTAATGCCTTGCTTACTGAGAGACTTCACATTGCGATTCACTTCAACAATAATTCTCGCATCTCTTTCTGGCTGTTTAGCAAGACGAGACGCTGTTAAACCACCGACAGCAATGACTGCTGCACATGTGGCGCCTAGAATGAATCCAAGTTTTTTCATAGTCTACCTCCTTTTTGCATAATTACAAAAATTATAATTGTAATAATACACGAGCGCGTTAGACATGTAAAGTCAAACGTAAAGAAAGAGGCGAAAATAGTATAGAATATACTAATTTTGTAACTATTTTTTTAGCCTAAATGATAGATAATTTCGAGGACAATTATGGCAATTGAAAGCAATAAACCGGCGAAAATCACAGCGATAAAATTGTAAGATGACGCGTCTCTTTTTTGTGTCATTCCATCACGATAATCTGTGAACTGACCGTGCTTTTTTGGATCCTTAGCAAACATGAGTGCAATTAGCTGTTTAAAACCAAAAACAATAAAGTCAAAAGCACCGAAATGGGCGACCATCATGAGTAGACCAAATAGCAAGACAATTAACCCACCTAGAGTGGCACCATCAATCGCATCAATCATGCTTCTTGCACGAGTAAAAAATACGATACAAAAGATACCTGCACCGACCGCTAATGAGACCAAAAATGTGATCAAATTTGTGAGCCAATATTTTTTAATTTGTGAGAATACTTTATTCATATTTTTTCTTTATATAATCTAATTTTTTTATACGCGTGTAGTTTTTAAGTGAATTTAAAAACATCATTCCCATTATACACGGAAAAAGAAAAAGGTGGTATCTCTAATGAGACACCACCGATGATTTTGTTTAATAATTAAGCTTTAACTTATGGAAGTAAAACTTGGACTTGATAATAGCCAGAATATTTTCCACTAGCATCGCCTAATAATACGATTTGAATAGTATATCCCCTGCTATTTGTAAAAGTACCGATAAAATTACCATTATCCATTTTGCCACTCTTGTAAGAGAAGCCTAAAGCTGTACACTTGATCAAGTCAGCAGCAACATAGTTTTTCACGATAATAGGACCTGTTTGAGCCGTCAATGCAGGTGGGGTTTGGAAACCAAATCTGCCAGTGCCACTATAGACACCTTCTTGCACTAATTCTAAGCCAACGCCCATGACTGAGCCAATCGCGTTAACAATTTTGCCGTTAGCCTTGTTATAAAGTCTAACAGTGATGATAAGGGCTGCTCTTGTTTCGTGATAGTAATTTGAATAAAGAAGTTCAACTGAGCCCTCTTCACAGTAGAGAATAATCTTTGCTTCATCTGGATCGCTTGTTGTGTCAGAAACCAAGAGTTCTAATTCAAGAGCTTCAACAGCTAACAAGTTTTCAGATAAATTTTCAATGAAGCTAGCAAGTGTTTCACCTTTTTGCAAGTCACGAAGATAACCATAGTAGAAAGATTGTGATTCATCATCCCATTCAGCAGCATATTCGCCGAGAACAGCGTTAATACCATCAACCCATTCTGATTCTGGAGCAGCTTCGTAATCATAGAAGACCACTTGAACGATTGTGGCTGATGTTGTTGTCCAAGCAAGGAATTGAATTCTAACGCTATCGTTAGCGTATTCAATGTGTTTGGCAGCTTCACCACTACTCATTGTTGCATCTTCTAATGGAACGATAACTTTGAAGCCTAATGTTGTATCAGCATCTAAGATATCAGTGAAGACTTTGAGAGCGTCAGCAT
Organism: uncultured Caryophanales bacterium; assembly: GCA_947165725.1. The sequence continues at coordinate 1,875 of CAMVBL010000121.1, forward strand.
AAGCAACACTGGCAGCACTTCTAACTTGTGCATAAGCATAAGCACTGGCTGTTGGTGTAGCAGCTTGGACGTTAACATTATCAATATTAATGCCTAATAAGTTAATAGCAGGAATGAATTGTGCTGGAACTGCATTGTATTGTTCGACAGAGATTTGGACACCTATACCATCTTCATCAGAGAAAGCGAAGATAGTAACAGAAATGTTCTTGGTTGTGCTGACATATGTTTCATATGCGAGACCTTCACGTTCTTGTCTTGTACCCTTTAAGGCAAAAGCACCATCTGTGTCGTTTAATAATGCTGGACTATACTTATCAAGTAAATCGCCTAATGTTTGACCATCGTCTAATTTTTCATTGAATGTGTAGAAATAACTATCGTTATCATCACTATAGTTGAAGACATAGCCTCTACCTGCGATGTTATATAAGTCAGCAACATAGTTGACATATTCAGGGACTGTTGGTGGAACATCGAAGAGGAGTGTCATAACTTGATTTGTTTGATCGTAATCAAAGCCAAGTCTAATCTTAAGTTCTGGTGAGAAGATATCATACATTACATCTTCTCTTGTAGATCTCTTGAATACCCAACCGGCATTGTCTAAAGCGTCTAAATATTCATTAACGAGAGCGACAGCGCCCTTTGCTTGGAATCCAACAAAACCGCTTTCAGCTTGTTCTTCGAATTGGCTTAAATAGCGTTTGTAGAATCTAAAGCCTTCAGGTAAATCTGGAATATCTTCAGAGAAGTTCATATAACCTTTAATAGCGGCTTCAAATCCAGATGCTGCCCAATCATAGAAGTAAGAGTCACCAATTTCGATGTAGAATTGACCACCATTAACAAAGTTTCCGTTTGAATTGATTGTGGCAACTCTAGCTTCAACAAAACGTTGCTTGCCTTCGAATGTGACAGCTTTCTCCATAACATAGTAGAAATCTCCTTCTTCAAAGTTTGGAGCAACTGAAGCAACGAAGCCATCAGCGATGAATAAATCACCGATTGGTTTTAATGGGCTATCTTCACCTTCTTTTTGAGCGGCGAGAGTACCACCGAGAGCCCAAAGGGCTTTATCTTCGGTATCTTCACGCCAGTTTAATGTGCCGAGGCCAAAATCTGGGGAATAGAAGAAAGGTGGAACATAACCATAGAGATTAGCTTGGAACTTAGCTGTTAATGCAGCATCCCAAGCGGTTGGTTTTGCTTGAGCGACTGTAATTGTGAAGGAGTCTGTTTTACCTTCAAATGTAACAGTAACTGTTTTGTCACCAGCAGTTGAGAAGTCAACTGTGCTGACTGTGTAACCTTCAGTGATGACTCTTTGTGTTGCATCACTATAGTTTGCTGTGACGACCATGCCAGTTAAATCTAAGGCGGTGTCAGCAGTTGTGTAGGCTAACTTAGTAGGAGCGGTAACAGAGATGGAAACTAATGTAACCACGACTGGAGCGCTGGAAGAAGTACTTGGATC
>CAMVBL010000122.1 GCA_947165725.1 uncultured Caryophanales bacterium
TCTGTGGGCAAAAGATCATTAACGGTGATATGACTATTGGTTTCTTAAGCGCGATTGTCGCATTATTATCGCAATTAACAGGTCCATTAGGTAATATCACTTCTATTATTCCTAAGTACTATTCTTTAATCGCTTCAGGTGAACGTTTAAGAATGGAAAATAATCAAGACGTCACTTATTTATCTAAGAGTGATATTGATAACTTCTACAATAATGAATTCAAATCATTATCGATTAATAACGTTTCATATACATATCTAGATAAATATGGCAATAAGGTAGAAGCCTTAAAGAACTTTAACTTAAATATTAATAAAAATGAGAAGATCTTAATCAAAGGTCATTCTGGTGGTGGTAAGTCCACTTTATTTAAATTAATACTTTCTTTATTAACTCCTGAAAGTGGTGAACTATTAATTAATGAACAACCACTTAATAAAAGATATGAGAAACTATTTGCCTATGTTCCTCAAGATAACTTATTAATGGAAGGGACAATTAAAGAAGTTGTTACTTTATTTGAAGATAATCCTGATAATGAATTATTTATTAAAGCACTAGATATTAGTGAATCATCAACATTCGTTAATACTTTAGCGAATAAAGGTGATACATATCTTAATGAAAAAGGTAGTGGCCTCTCCCTAGGGGAAATGGAAAGAATCGCTATCGCTAGAGCAATCTATAGTGATTCTCCAATACTTCTATTAGATGAATGCAGTGCTTCTTTAGATTCTAATACTGAAGCTAAAGTGATGTCTAATATCTTAAATATGCAAAATAAAACAATTATCTTAATCTCACATCATAAATATGATGAAAAACTCTTTGATAAAGTGATTGATTTAGGTGATTAAATGGAAAAAGAAACATATATCAAATATCTAAAAGACTATCTTCATCTAATCTCCCTTTATCTAAATAAAAAGGAAGAACCTTCTTTTAAGATTGATGAAAGTAACTTTAATATTTTTCTTAATCTATCTAAGAAGCATTCATTGACCGCTTTATTTTATAAGGTGGTTAAGGACACTAAAGTGGACATTAAAGAAGAATATCTAAAAGTATTAGAACAATACTATTTTTCTAATGTTCAGAAACATGTCTTATTTGATAAAGAAAGAAAAGAACTATTTGAATATTGTAATGAAAATAATATCATTCATCTTCCTCTTAAAGGCATTATTTTAAAACATTATTATCCTGACCCTTATACTAGAGAATTCGCGGATAACGATATTTGGTTTGCAAAGGATAAAGACGAATTAATTAAAAAGTTCTTCGTTGATAGGGGTTATGAAGTAGAGCTATATCGGAAAAGTAATCATGACGTGTATTTAAAAAAGCCATGTTTAAACTTTGAAATGCATCAAGCCTTATTTGGGGAAACTGGTGATAACGAAAAGATTGTTAAATATTTTAAACATCCAAACATTAGATTAGTTAACCCATTAGCGATGGAAGCTTATTTACCACTAGATGATTTCTACGTCTATTTCACCGCACACTCTTATAAACATTTCCATATCGCAGGATGTGGACTTAGAACTCTCGTTGACTATTATGTTTTCTTAAGAAAAAATGAAGAAGATGAATTACTAGATTTTAAATATATTAATAAACAACTAGAAAAGATGGATCTAGTGGATTTCTCTAATCAAATATCCACTTTATCCATTAAAGTCTTTGATGAACAAGAACTATCTAATGAAGAAATGGAAACACTGTTATTTATCGCTAGCAGTGGGACATATGGCACATTAGAAAATAGAGTGAATAAAGGTGTTAAAGAAAAAGGTAAAGTTAGATATTTCTTTTCTAGAATATTCCCTCCATATAAATTCTATAAATCCGCTTATCCATGGGCATATAAAGTGCCTATCTTAATTCCTATTGCCTGGTTATGTAGATTATTTAGAATCTTGTTTAAAAATCCAAAAAGAGCGACATCTGAATTAAAGATGATTAGTAAGAGTAAAGAAGAGAAAGATAAGTAATCATATTTTGGCTTTTTCTTTTTAATAAGAAAGTAGAGTGATATATTTATTATTGTCTTATGAAAAAGAATACCAGTCGTAAAAACGAGGATATTAAAAGATTTAATCCTACCGCTGAAAGCGGCTTAGATAGTGCCTCAGTCGCCTATATGCAAAGTGTGGGCAAAGTAAATATTGCTAAAAGCCCAACGAATAAGTCATATACCAAAATCGTTTTAGGTAATATCTTTACCTTCTTTAATATTTTGATGTTCGCTATCGCGGGCTTACTTCTTTTACTGGTGGGTCCTAAAGTAGTGACCAACTTAATGTTTTTAGGCATTATTGTTTGTAACTTATTGATAGGCACCATTCAAGAATGTAAAAGTAAACACACGATTGAAAAACTCAAGTTATTAAACGATAGCAAGATTAAAGTTAGACGTGATGGTAAAGAAGTAGAACTCTTACCAACTGAAATAGTTTTAGATGATGTTGTTATTTTAACAGCAGGGGATCAAATACCCGCTGACTGTATAGTCTTAGATGAACAAATCTTAGAAGTTAATGAATCATTATTAACTGGTGAATCAGTACCAGTAAAGAAAACTAAAGGCGATACAGTATTTGCTGGTTCCTTTGTTGTCGCTGGTTCTTTAGCGGTCCGTGTAGATAAAGTTGGTAATGATACATATATCTCCTCGATTGAAAATAAAGCTAAAGTATCTAAACAACCTAAATCTAGATTAATGATTGCCATCTCTAAGATTATTAGAAATATGACGCTTATTGCTATCCCATTAGCGGTATTTGTCGCGATTTATGAATTTGTCTATCATATCACTCGTCCAGATCCATCTCATCCATTACCTGTATTCCCTTCATTCTGGGGAGAAGAAAGTATATTCTCCACTGCGACCTTCTATAGTGGTGTCACTATTGCCTATATGATTCCATGTGGTATGGCATTACTCGCTAGTGTTGCGATGGCCACAGGTGTTGTTAAACTCGCACAAAATAAGACCTTAGCCCAAGACTTATATTCTGTTGAATCATTATCTAGGGTTAACACTCTTTGTTTAGATAAGACAGGGACATTGACCGATGGCTCAATGACCCTTGAAGAAACTATTATCTTAGATAAGAGTTATAACGAAGAATCATTAGATAGATTAATGTCTAGTTATTTAGACGCTTTTAATGAGGCTAACCAAACATCAACCGCTTTATTAAATAAGTTTGGTAAACTCGTGGAACGTATTGATGACTATGGTCAACGTAATAGTTCTAATGCCTTCAGAAAGAAATTTAAGAATTTAGATCAACTTAAAGTTAACGATAGAATCCATTTCTCCTC
>CAMVBL010000123.1 GCA_947165725.1 uncultured Caryophanales bacterium
TGAGATGGAGATCCGTTCACTCGAGCAGGATATAGCTGCACAGGCTGAGAAAATTATGAAAATGATGTCTCCACCATCTTTATTTAAATTAGATAAAATTGCCCCTAAATCGCCAGGTTTTTCTAAGGCTGGGCCATTAACAAAATGGATGTTAGCGTGCATCTCATTAGCCACGACATAGGCCAAAGTTGTTTTACCTAAACCTGGAGGGCCATAGAAAAGAATATGGTCTAATGGCTCATCTCTATGAAGGGCCGCACCGATAAAGACTTTTAAATTGGCCTTTAAGTCTTTTTGACCAACGTATTCATCAAGAGTTTGTGGTCTAAGAGATAACTCCTCTTGTGTTTCGTTACTATTCCTATTTGCGTCTAATAATCTGGACATATTATTTCCTTAATTTAGCTAAAGCTAAGCGTAAGATTTCTTCTGGGGCAGCGTCTTTTTCATTGATGGTTGCTAAAACGCGGTCAATAGCCGCTCCTTTAAAGCCTAATTCTTTTAAGGCTTCATACACTTCATCATAAACACCTGGGTCACCTTTAGTGCCAGTTAATTCACCTTTAAGATCAAGAATGATTTGGCTAGCGGCTTTCGCACCGATACCTGGTAACTTCTTTAAATAAGCCACGTTATTAGAGGCAATCGCATTTCTGACTCCATCCACAGTGGTCGCGCTTAAAGCACCAATAACTGTTTTTGGACCTAAGCCTTTAACTTTGATTAAAGATAAGAAAACTTTCTTTTCATCTAAAGATGAGAAGCCAACGAGATATTGTTCGTCTTCTCTAATAACATTATATGTATATAAAAACACTTCTTGACCGACTTCGTAGTCACTAATATGGCTGACTAAAACTTGATAGCCGACATCACGAACATCGACAATGACGGTATCGCCATCAGTCATTAAAACTCTGCCTTTTAAAGAATAAATCATAGTAATTACCTTCCTTAATTTTATAAATTAACGATGATAAATAGAACAAGAAAAAGGAGAACAGCAAGCGCGCTTAATAAACTAGATATGAAAATTACCTCTAATTTATTAACCTTCATTTATTCACCTCTATCAAACTCTTTTGGCATAGGTGTAGGCACTCTTTTATGCTCACTAATCTTATGGAGATGTTGAATGCGCTTTTCAACTTCTTCATCGACCTTCCCACCTAAGATATAAGCATCTAAATCTTTATAGGTTACACCCATTTCTTTTTCATCAGTTTGGCCTTCAAATAGGCTCGCTGTTGGAACTCTTTCCGCTAAATGGTTGCTAATACCTAATAGCTTACTTGCTTCCACGACTTCGCCTTTTAATAAATGCGCGATAGGAAGAATATCGCATGCTCCATCACCATGCTTAGTGAAGTAGCCTGTATATCTTTCATCAGCATTGTCTGTGCCAATAACTAAACCATTATATTTTTGCGCATAAGCATATAAAATGCTCATTCTAATACGCGCTTTTAAATTACCTAAAGTGCTTCTATCGAAATCTTGACCGAGTTTCTTAAAGGTCTCAACGTAGCTTCTAAAGATTTCACTACCATCAACGATTTCATAGTTTAAATCTAATTCTTTTGCTAAAAGCAAAGCATCTTCTTCATCTGCTTTATGGCTTTCAATTGGAAGAATTAAACATAATAAGCGGTCTTTACCAACAGCATTTCTGGCTAAAGCCGCACATAAAGAAGAATCAACACCACCAGAAATACCAAGCACATATGTTTTGCAGTGGGCTTTTTCAATATATTCCTTAAGGAATTGTTCGATTTCTTTTAAGTATTGTTCTAATTTCATAACTATCTCACGTATTCAAATTCGAAGTCATCAAGGATGACAGTATCGCCATCTTCTGCCCCTCTATTTTCTAATTCGTCATCGATTCTAAGAGCGCGGATCTTACTCATTAAGACCATCATACCTTCATCAGTGGAGATATTAGTCATATGGTAGAACTTAAGCATCTTTTCACCTTCAATAGACCAAGTATGAGCATCAATTCTTCTAATAGTGAAGAATGGTTCTTCATCTTCAAGAGTATATGTCTTATGGTCAAGATCTTCTTCTTTAGCGTCATAAAGTGGGAATAATGGAGTTTCTTTTAGAACTTCCGCACATTTATAGAGGAGTTTATCAATATTCTCTTCAGTGATTGCACTGATTGGAATAATTTCTTTACCGATTTGTTTTTCTAATTTCTTGAGCTTTCCATTAGCCCCTTCTTCATCCATCTTACTAGCGACAATGATTTGTGGGCGTTTATCTAAAGCAAAACCATATTCTTTAAGTTCATTATTAATGATTTGATAGTCTTCATAAGGATCTCTACCTGTTTCAGATAAATCAATGACATGAACGATAACACGGCATCTTTCAATATGTCTAAGGAACTGTAAACCTAAGCCTTTACCTTGGTGAGCACCTTCGATTAATCCTGGTAAGTCCGCCATTACGAAAGAACTACCATCTTTAACAGAAACAACGCCAAGATTTGGAATAATTGTGGTAAAAGGATAATCAGCTATTTCAGGTTTAGCGGCACTGACCACACTTAAAAGTGTGCTCTTACCAACACTTGGGAAACCGACTAAGCCAACATCCGCTAATAGTTTAAGTTCAAGGATTAATCTTTTTCTTTCACCTGGTTCACCGTTTTCGGCAATCTTAGGCACTCTATTAGTGGAACTCTTGAAGCAGGAGTTACCTCTACCACCTCTACCACCTTTAGCGACTCTAATCATCTTGCCATCTTCATTTAAGTCACCTAAGAACTCTTTGTCTTTTTCTAAATAGACAACCGTTCCCACCGGGACATCGACGATGACATCTTCAGCATATTTGCCATATTGGTTTTTGATACCGCCTTTTTCACCATCATTAGCGATGAAAGTTTTACTATGGCGGAAATTGAATAATGTATTGATGGTTTTGCTGGCTCTTAAAAAGATTGAACCACCACGACCACCGTTACCACCGGCAGGTCCACCCTTTGGGACATATTTTTCACGTAAAAAGGCAATGGCGCCATCGCCACCTTTACCACTTCTTACTTCAATAACTGCACGATCAATAAACATAAAATTCTTCTTTCTTTTCTATTATATAAGAAAAGCATACAAAAAGACCACTAAAATGTGGTCTTAATGTTCTTTTTTAACAATTAGTCTTGTGGAACGACTTTCACGAGTGTTCTGTCTTTGCCAGAACGTTCATACTTCACAACACCATTACATGTGGCGAAGATGGTATCGTCTTTACCTTTTTTGGTATTGACTCCAGGATAAATTCTTGTTCCTCTTTGACGGTAGATAATGCTACCT
>CAMVBL010000124.1 GCA_947165725.1 uncultured Caryophanales bacterium
CGATAGATGATATCGCTTTTGTCTCCATCATTCATTACTTGTAATATGTCTTCAAAACATTCTTTTGCGCTAAAGAAAGCAGCATTACTTGCTTTATCGTCTAAGATTTCTTTAATTAATTCCCCGTCATTATAGAAATAAGAAAGTAATTCAGCATCCTTTCTATCGACCCCATTATCAACGGCGTCTTGAATGACGATTTGCTTATCAATAAGTCTTAATCTAAGAACTTGGCAACGAGAAATAATGGTTGGCAAAATGCTATTTTCATTATTTGTAGTTAAGAATGCATAAACCTTTTGTCCTGGTTCTTCTAAAAACTTAAGAATGCTATTAATGGCTTGCACTGTCATGTTTTCAATAAGGTGTAAAACATAGACACGTATTCCCTTATTTTCAAATGCTTTCTTTTCAAACGCTGTCTCAATTGCGTCAACGTCATCTTTTTTAATCGTGGCTTTTGAACCATCAAAAATAAAGAAATCAGGATAATTACCATCATCCACTCGTAAGCAAGTAATACAAGAGTTACACGCCATTGGAGAAGGGTCATCACAGAGTATTGATTTAGCAAAGAATGTTGCAACATCTATTAAAGGCGCTCCATTATTACCTGAAATCAAATAGGCATGAGAAAGTTGATCCTTTTTGAGTGCATTAAGGAATGTTTGATATATGACAGGTTGATATTTCTTAAGATAGTTTTCTACTTGCATAAGCGAGAAAGTATCACCTCTAAAGTTTTATTAGCGACTTCCTCTTGGCTTTTGCTCGCATCTATGACGACAAAGCGTTCAGGATAACGCTCCGCTAATTGTAAAAATGTATTTCTGACTTTTTTATGGAAATCGAGTTTCTCTAGATCTAATCTATTCACTTCGCGGTTACTATTAGCTGCTATTCTAGCTAAACCGATTTCAGGGTCGATATCAAATAATAATGTTAAATCTGGGAAGGTGCCTTCAGTAGCAAACATGTTGACGTTTAAGATGTTATCGACACCTAGTCCTCTAGCGCCACCTTGATAGGCTAAAGAAGAATCTAAATAACGATCACAAATAACAATCTTGCCTTCTTTCAAAGCCGGCCAAACTTTTTCAACTAGGTGTTGTCTTCTACTAGCGGCATATAAAAGAGCTTCTGTTCTAATATCCATTGCTGTATTGTTTTTGTCTAAAATGACATTTCTAATTTGCTCAGCAATTGGTGTGCCACCTGGTTCTCTAGTACGAACGATTTGGTAGCCCATTTCTTCTAATTTATTAACTGCGAAATTGACCGCTGTTGTTTTGCCTGAACCTTCAGGTCCTTCAAGTGTAATAAACATATTATTCACCTCGCCTTATAGTTTTCTTCTTCCTTCGACTGCTTTTGACAAAGTCAAAGAATCGGTGTAATCGAGATTTCCACCCATTTGTAAGCCATAAGCTAATCTAGTTACTGTTTCAACTTTATCCGCTAATAATCTAGCGAGATATAAAGCAGTTGTTTCACCTTCAATTGTTGGATTAGTGGCAATGATAACTTCTTTGAAACTACCTTGTTCAACACGCTCTAATAAAGAAGCGATGTTAAGATCTTCTATAGAGGCTCCTTTAGAAACTGAAATAGCGCCATTAAGAACATGATATAAACCACGATATGATTCAGCATTTTCAAAGGCGATAACATCTTTTGGATATGAAACAACCATTAAGACATCTTGTTCACGTTCGTTATCGCTACAAATTTCGCATTTTTCTTCTTCGGTTAAGAAACCACAAATAGGACAGACGTGTATTGATTGTTTGAGGTTTTTAATCGCATCAGAAAACTCTGCTAAATCATTATCTTCCATGTTGAGCATCGCGTACGCCATTCTTTCAGCGCTACGCTTACCGACACTAGGTAATTTAGCTAAAGATTCTTCTAAGCGAATAAGAGCCTTTAGTTTTTCCATTAGAAACCAAATCCTCCGGCTTGACCAGTAATGCGTTCGTTGATTTCTTCGTTTTCTTTATCAATTTGGGCTAAAGCTTCGTTTAATGCTAATGGAATTAATTCTTCAATCATTTCTTTATTATCTGGATCAAAGGCATCTTTATCGATACTAACTTCGACGATTTCTTTATTACCTAAAACTTTAACTGTGACTGCGCCACCTTTAGAAACGATAAATTCTTTTTTGGCGAGTTCAGCTTGGGCTTTTCTTAATTCTCTTTGCATTTTTTGGGCTTGCGCCATCATTTGCTGCATATTCATATTAGTTTTCTCCTTCAAATTCAATGTTGATAGTATCTATTTTTGGTAATGTACCCAATTGACGTTTATTCATAAAGTTTTGTTGGCATCTCACCGATTCATTTCTTGAAACACCAAAGACAAACATTTTTCTTCCAAATGTTGATTGAATAACATTTTGAATGGCTTCTTGATTCTCAATCAAATTGGCTCTTTCCGCGGTATTTGGGAATTGATACTCAATAACTAAAACTTTATTAGAGGCCACAAGTGGACGACCATCCACTAATAAGGTGGCGGCTTTGCCGAGTTTTGGATGAGCAATTAATCTCTTTAAGTCTGACCAATGTTCTAAAAGATTATTTTTAATTTCTTTTTTAGCGGTCACGATGATATCAATCATTAAATCATCATTGATGAAGAAAGATTCTTCTTTCCTAGTGCCTTTAAGAATTAAAACATCTTTAGATAAAACGACTTCTGGCTGTTTAACTGACTCTGGTTCGTTATTTTGATTAAGTAAAGAAATAAGCTCCTCTTGTTTAACTTCTTTTTTCTGCACTGGTTCAACTGGTTTTTGTTGAACGACTTCTGGTTTAGGAAGAGGTTTATTGATGACTGGTGTCGGTCTTTTTACTTCTTCTTTAGCTTCAGCCATGCCATCTTTTTTAGCGGTAATGAGCTTTAAGATTGTGACTTGGAATAAAGGAATAATGGAACTGACATTCTTATAATCCTTTTGAGCAGCCATAATGATATCAATCATCTTTAAAGTTTCATCAATATCGAGATATTTAAAGAACGATTGTGCTTCTTGTTCATTTAAAACTTCTAAACAAGATGTATTACGTGAAGATTGATAAATCAATATATCCTTTAATATTAATAATAAATCATCGGTTAATCTCTTGATGTCTGTGCCTAAAGAAACGTAGCGGTTAATTCTGCTTAAAACATCGGAGACATCCTTTCGAATAATTGCGTTTAATAAAGCAATTTTCTCTTCTTTTGACTCAAGTGCGAAAATATCTAAGATGTCTTGCACATCAAGATTATTTCCAGAAT
>CAMVBL010000125.1 GCA_947165725.1 uncultured Caryophanales bacterium
GAAGAAGAAAAGAAGATGTCTTAAAAGACTTACCAGAAAAATATGAAGTCATTATTACCACTGAAATGAGTCAAGAACAAAGGAAGCTTTATGATGCTTTCCGTTTACAAGCCAAAGAACAACTCAAATCATCCGATGGTGGTTCTAAGATTATGGAAGTCTTATCCATTATTACAAGACTTAGACAAATATGCGTTGATCCTTCAACATTTGTTGACAACTTCACAGGTGAATCAGGAAAAATTACCGCTTTAAAAGACATTATCAAAGATAAGATGCAAGAAGGACATAGATTCTTAATCTTCTCGCAATTTGTCTCTGCTCTTAACATTGTTAAGGATGAAATTGAAAAGATGGGTATCAAGTACTATATGATTACTGGTGATACATCCGCTAAAGAAAGACTTAGAATCTGTAATGATTTCAATAAAGATGAGGATTATAAGATTGTGCTTATTTCCTTAAAAGCAGGCGGTACGGGTCTCAATTTAGTGGGCGCTGACGTGGTTATCCATCTTGATCCATGGTGGAACTATTCCGCAGAATCTCAAGCGAGTGATAGAGCCCATCGTATCGGTCAAACTAGAACAGTGGAAGTCATTAAACTCATTGCTGAAAACAGTATCGAAGAAAAAGTCGTTAATCTTCAAAACGAGAAGAAAGAACTTGTTGATAAAGTTATTAGTGATAACGACTCTTCTATCAAATCTTTATCTATCAAGGATTTGAAATCAATCCTCTCAATGTAATAAAATCGCAACAATAACGGATATGAATTTGTGTTTTGTCATATATTAAATGTCGCCGTTCTTGTATAAAGAAGGTGAATCATTTCATATATAATCATGGAGGCTCAATATGATTTTAGAAAAATGTGTCATTGGTATTGAATTCGGTTCTACCAATATTAAAGCTGTCATGCTTGATGAAAATCATGAAATTATTGCATCAAATGAATATGCTTGGGAATCAACTTTAAAAAACGGCATTTGGATCTATACTTTAGAACAAGCCAAAATCGGTTTAGCGGATTGCTATGCTGGATTAAAACAAAAATTCGAAACTAAATATCGCCGTCCATTAGCGAAAGTCGGCGCAATTGGTATTTCTGGTATGATGCACGGTTATCTTGTTTTTGATAAGAATGGTAACCAACTCGCAGAATTCCGTACATGGAAAAATACCATCTGTCCACAAGCGCAAGATCAATTATCTAAATTGTTTAATTTCAACGTCCCACAACGTTGGAGTGTCTCTCATATTTATCAAGCTATGCTTAATGGTGAAAAAGAAGTTAAAGACATCGTCTTTGCTACAACCTTAGCAGGCTACTTCCATTATTTATTAACTGGTGAAAAAGTCATTGGCGCGAACGACGCTAGTGGTATGTTCCCATTAGACCCAAGCACCAAAGATTACGATGCTAAGATGGTTTCTAAATTCAACGAAGTCATTAAAGACAAAGTTGATTGGAGAATCTTAGACATCTTACCAAAGTGTATGTTAGCGGGCCAAAACGCTGGCTACTTAACAAAAGAAGGTGCTAAATTAATCGACCCATCTGGTGTTTTACAACCAGGTATCCCATTCTGCCCACCAGAAGGCGATATGGGTACAGGTATGATTGCCACTAACTCAGTTAGAGTTGGTTATGGTAACTCCTCATTAGGTACATCTGGCAATATTACTCTTGTTACTGATAAGAGCATTGCCATGAATAAAGAAATCGATGTTATCGCATCCCCAAGTGGTTATCCAGCTGTTCTTGTTCACGCGAATAACTGCACAACTGATATCAATGCTTGGGTTGAATTATTACATCAAGCAATCGTTTTAGCGGGTGGTTCCATCCAACGTGGCGAATTATTCGTGAGATTATTCAATAAATCTCTTGAAGGTGAACCAGATGCCGGTGGCCTTGTCTCATTTAACTACTTCTCTGGTGAAGCCGCAGTTGGTGTTCAAGAAGGTAGACCATTATTCGTGAGAGAACCAGACGCTAAGATGTCATTAGCCAACTTCATGAAATCTCATATCTTAGCCGTTCTTGCGGTCTTAAGAATCGGTGTTGATATCTTAAAGAAACAAGGTGTTGAAGTTAATAAAATATACGGCCATGGTGGTTTCTTCAAAACACCAGTGGTTGGCGCTAAAGCATTAAGCGCTGCCTTAGATGCTCCTGTTGCTACATTAAGTAGCGCGGGTGAAGGTGGTCCATATGGTGAAGCCTTATTAGCCGCTTATATGTTAGAAAAAGGCAAAGGCGAAACCTTAGAAGATTATTTACAAAATAAAATCTTCGCTAACGCTAAAGAAGATGTTGCTGTCGCTTCCAAAGAAGAAGTTAATGGCTTCAATAAATTCTTAGAAAGATATAAAGCTGCTGTTCCAGTGGAAGCAAAAGCCGTTGAATGCGTTGAAGGTCAACACAATAAATAATTATGTTTAATTGGTGCTTTATTGGAACTGGTCAAATCGCTAAGAAAGTCGCTAAAGAATTAGTGACTAATCCTGGTCATCAAATCGTCTCTGTTTTCAATCGCACCAAAGCCAAAGCGGAAAAATTCGCTAAAATTTATCATTCCACAGTTTATGAAAGTGCGTTAGAAGCAATAAATGATCCTCGTATAGATGGGGTCTATATTGCGACTACCAATGAAACGCACTTTTCATTTTGCAAATTGTGCTTAGAAAACCATAAACCAGTTCTATGTGAAAAACCAATTACTGGTAATACAAAAGAACTTAAAGAATTAATAAGATTAAGTGAAGCAAATAACACTCTTCTAAAAGAAGCGATGTGGACTTGGTTTAATCCTGTCGCTAATAAGGTGAAGCAGTGGATTAAAGAAGAAAGAATTGGAAAAATCCTTTCTGTTGACTGTATCTTCAATATGCCAATATTTGGCTATAACAAAGCTAAAGGTAGATATATCAATCCAAGTAGATATGGTGGTGCGCTTCTTGACTTAGGTGTCTATTCCGTTAGATACGTGTATGAGTTATTTGGGAAGCCAAAGGCTATAACCGCGAAAGGAAAGCTATATAACGGCATTGATTTATTCAATGATTCAATATTTGAATATGATGGCTTTAATGCCCACGTTAGTAGTCAGATCAACGCTTTAGTGGGCGAACACTGCATCATCAAAGGTGAAAAAGGCATTATTAAAGTTCCTTTATTTCATATGGCAAGTAAAGCCGTCTTAAAAACCAAAGAAGGTAAAGAAATCTTTAGAGATAAGAAAAAGAAATTTGCCACC
>CAMVBL010000126.1 GCA_947165725.1 uncultured Caryophanales bacterium
TTAATTGGTTTTAAGACTTCAAGTCCGCCCATCCATGGTCTTAAGACTTCTGGAATAACAACTGAACCATCAGCTTGTTGGAATTGTTCAAGGATGGCTGGGAAAATACGAGAAGTAGCTAAGCCAGAAGCATTTAATGTATGTACATATCTGGTCTTACCTGTAGCGTTATCTCTATAACGGCACATTGTTCTTCTTGCTTGATAATCTCTAGCGTTACTGGCGGAACTGACTTCTTTATAAATACCCATACTTGGTAAATAGACTTCAATATCATATGTTCTCGCCATAGAGTGAGAGATATCACCAGCGGCTAATTTACTGACTTGATAATGTAAGCCTAAACCAGCGACTAAGTCTTCTGCTTTTCTTACTAATTCTTCGAAAGCGGCATCACTATCTTCTGGTTTGGTATATTGAACCATTTCGACTTTGTCGAATTGATAACCACGAATCATACCTCTTTCTTCAGTTCTATAGGAACCAGCTTCTCTTCTATAGCATGGTGTATAAGCGAAGAATTTCTTTGGTAAATCTTCTTCTTTTAAAATTTCATCACGGTATAAATTCACTAAAGCTGTTTCAGCGGTTGGAAGTAAGAATCTTTGTGGTTCTAAGCCTTCAAGCCAGAAGACATCTTCTCTGAATTTTGGGAATTGGCCCGCACCGAAACCTGAAGCTTCATTTAATAAATGTGGAGGAAGGATGAAGGTATAACCATCTTTTAAGTGTGTAGTGATGAAGTAGTTAAGTAAAGCCCATTCAAGTTGCGCACCTAAGTTTGTATAAATCCATGCACCACGTCCAGCGATTTTAGCGCCTCTATCATAATCAACAAGGCCTAAAGAAGTTGCTAATTCAACATGGTCTTTAAGTGGGAAATCAAATTCTGGTTTTTTACCAAATGATCTAATTGGTTTATTGTTTTCTTTACCACCGCCTAATAAATCATCATCAGGAATGTTTGGTAATTCCGCTAAGAAGTTGAAGATTTTATCTTCTAATTCTTTAAGCTCTTTGTCACTTTCTGCATTAGCAGCAGCGATTTCTTTAACTTTAGCGAAGATCTTAGAAACGTCTTCACCGTTCTTTTTCGCTTGTGGAACACTCGCGGATAATCTATTCATTTCCGCTTTGTTACCTTCAACGAATTGAATTAATTCTTTCTTTCTTTTATCCCAAGCTAATAATTCAGTAAAATCAGCATCCCATAATTTCTTTTTAAGTGCTTCTTTTACGGCTTCAGGATTTTCACGAATACGATTAATGTCTATCATAACCTTTTCTCCTATTTATTCTTTATTAATGAATTATATATATTCACTAATTGATCTCCAAATTTTTGTAAACTGTGTTCAGAAACTTGTTCATAAGCTTCTTGTGTTGTTGGTTGAATTTCTCCGTTTAAATAATCTAAGCAAAGGGAGGTGAGCGTTTCAGAGAACTGTGCGATATAAGCAGTCTTCTCATTCTTTAATAATTCTGGGAAGATGGAAGACTTTCTCACGATTAACTGACACTTAGCCGCCATTGCTTCTTCAACGGAGATAATACCAGCTAAATTATAGCCTGGTAGCATAAAGACATCAGCGTTTAGTAATAAGCTACGGTAGATATCATCAGGCAAGATATTTTTGAAATGCACGTTTTTAGGGGCATTTTTAATAATTGTCTTAGCTCTACCAACATTCAAATTAGTGGTCTCACTACCAACATAATAGAATACCGTGTCGTCTCTTTTTGTTGCAACATTGATGAAGGCATGGATACCTTCTAAGTTGTTATCATATTCCCCAACAGCGAGAACAATCTTCTTATTCTTATCTTCTCTAAAGTAACGATAGAAGAGTTCTTTTTCATCATCTCTAGAGAAATTAAATCTCGCTAAGTTGATACCAGGAACACAAACTTCAATTGGTCTAATAACACCAGAAGCAATTAGAAATTCTTTCGCAGATTCAGTTGGCACTAAAACTAATGTCGCTTTATTGAGCATTTTCAATGCTTTATTTCTTAATATTGTTGTTCTTTTACCATCTTTACTCTTATGAGATAAGAATCTCGCAGAAGGATCATCTTCCCCATACAAAGCAGAAACGATAACTGGAACATCTCTTTCAAGTGCAATGTTTAATTTACTTTCATCCTCAGGCGACATGAAATGCGCGATATCATAATCATCATAAATATTTGATGTATGAGTAGCGCCTACAACCTCGAGGGCACCTTTAATGGTTTTACGCATTCTAGCGCCCTCGTAGTTGTCATATTTTCTATTCGGTTGAAAATAAACTAGGACTTTCATAACTATTCGTTAGATTCGTTATTTTCAGTAGTGACTTGTTCTTGTTCTTGGCCTTCTTCTAAAGGATCTTGAGTTTCCTCTTCGTCGAATTCACTTTCTTCTTCATAAGGAACAACAGCGATAGAAGAGACTTTTTGTCTACCTTCAAGATTCAAGATTTTCACACCTTGAGTATTTCTAGAAGATTGTCTAACTTCGGATAAGTGAGTTCTAATGACGATACCATAGTTAGTAATAACCATTAAGTCATCTTCACTAGAAACAGAGCGGACGGTAACGATTTTACCCACTTTATCAGTGGATTTAAGGGTACTAACACCTTTCGCACCACGCTTTGTAATACGGTATTCAGAGAAGTGTGTCATCTTGCCGAAACCTTTATCAGTGACGACTAAGACTAATTCACCTTCGTATTCAGCGGTCACACCAACTGCTTCAGCGCCATCAGGTAAATCAATACCGATAACACCAGAGGCGGTTCTACCCATTGGTCTAACTTCAGCGACTGGGAAGTTAACCATCTTACCTTCGCTAGAAGCAATACCAACGATGGTATCAACATAGTAGGAACCGATATCTTCTTGTTTTGGTTCAGCGACTTCGTCGAATTTAGCAATACCATCTTCACCCACTGTCATGGTGTAGTATTTTCTTTCAGGATCAATGACACCATTAGCGACGGATTTTTCTTGAATTTCCTTAACGGCTAATAAGTTATCATCTTCTCTTAAAGTGATAGCGATTTTACCGTTTTGTCTAATGGATTCGTATTCACTGATTGGTGTTCTCTTAACAATACCTTTCTTTGTGAAGAACATTAAATATCTATAATCGTAGTATTTGTTAACCGCGATAATAGATTTAACGCTTTCGCCTTTTTCGATATTGATTAAGTTAATGACTGGAATACCTTTACCTGTTCTTTGATATTCAGGAATTTG
>CAMVBL010000127.1 GCA_947165725.1 uncultured Caryophanales bacterium
CCGGTAACTTTAATTCTTTTCATTAAAGCTCTTTTGCTTTTCATTTTTGGCATAATACTTTCCTCCTACTTCTTCTTTGGGGCGAGTATTGCGTACATCCAGCGACCTTCCATCGCAGATGGCTTTTCAATATTCGCGTAATCACTTAATAGAGCGATAAACTTATCCATGACTTCTTGGCCGACTTCAATGTGAGTCATTTGACGGCCACGGAAACGTACGCCTACTTTAACTTTGTTACCCGCTTCTAAGAATTTTTGTGCGGCTCTGGCTTTAGTGTCCATATCATGACCACCAATTTGTGGTGTTAATTGGACTTCCTTGATTTCTACAGTATGTTGTTTCTTTTTAGCTTCTTTAGCTTTCTTTTGTTGCTCGAAGCGATATTTGCTGTAATTGATGATCTTACAAACCGGAGGTTTGGCTGCTGGGGCAACACATAATAAATCCAAATCATATTCATTGGCTTTAAATTGTGCTTCGCGAGAAGACATTGTTCCGAGTTGCTCACCATTAGGTCCGATTAAAAGGACTTCTGGAAAACGAACGTTTTCATTTACTAAATCTTTGTTTTGGTTATTGCCAGGTTTTTTGTTAGTGGCGTAGCGATTGTCGACGATAAGTATCACTCTCCTTTTGATTTAAAAAACGGATGCGCACAGCACCCGTTAACATTCTTAGCCCATAAGAAGTAGCGTTAGCCAACCAACTTTTGTCAGTCTGGCGAGAAGCGGGTGCCTCTGCTTTCTACGTTTTTGCGTTAAGATATTATCATTATTAATATAATGTGTCAATTATTTATTTAGAGTTTTACCAAATGGTAGGCACATCATTCACATAGTGCCAATAAGAACCAGTGCCTGTTGGTGTAGTTTCACTATAGAAAGATAAAGTGGTTTCACTCACGTTATAAATGTATGGTGGTCTGGAAAGACTTTCAATATTGTTCCATTCTTCTTCTGTTCCCTTGTAGTAGATATTCTTGAAGAAGCTTTCATATAAAGCTTGTAAGCCAAGGTTAGTAACGCTATGAGGAATAACAATTGATTTTAAAGATGTACACCACATAAATGGTGAATGGCCAATATAGGTAATGCCTTCTTCTAATGTTACTGATTTAAGAACGCTACAATCTCTAAATGTTCCTTGATCAAGAGCGGAAACACTTCCAGGAATGGTAATCTCTTTTAAAGCGGTATCCCACGCAAAACAGAACATTCCAATTGAGGTGACACTATTTGGAATATTAATTGATTCTAAATGTTTGGAACTAGAAAAAGCATTTTTACCAATAGAAGTAATGTTGTTTGGAACTTCGTATGATACTAAACGATCACAGCTATTGAATGCATAGTCACCAATAGTGGTAACGCTACTTGGAAAAGTAAAAGCCTTTGCCCAGTTTGATGGGAATTTCATCAGTGTAGTTTTTTCTTTGTTGAAAAGGACACCATCAATAGAACAATACACAGTATTGTTTGTATCTACATTAATTGCTTCTAATGATGAGCAATTGATAAAAGCGGAAGAATCTAAAGTAGTCACACTTTCTGGAATAGTGACACTCTTTAAAGATTTATTGCCATTAAAAGCGCTAACGGCAATTTCTTTAACAGTATTTGGTATTGTAACCGCATTGAAATCACAATCTCTAAAGGCAAATTCGCCAATGCGAGTAACCCCTTCAGGAATGTTAACTGATTTCAATTTTGAACATCCTTCAAACATATAGTCACCAATCGCAGTAATATATTTACTTAGCTTTGCGCTTTCTAAAGAAAGACAGCCCAAAAATGAACAATCTCCTAAGAAGGTGACGGTATCAGGAATAACGATTGATTTTAATTTCTCACATCTTTGAAAAGCATAATAACTAATTCTTGTTAAACCTTCATTCAAGGTGACTGATTCTAAATTTTCACATAACGCAAAGGCTTCAGATTCTATTTCTTTAATAGAACTTGGAATGACCACTGATTTTAATGATTTACAAAACTGAAAAGCTTGCATATTAATACCGACTACAGGTTTTCCATTATATGTACTTGGGATGACTAAATTACCAGAGATATCTGTAGATTTAGCGCCATCAAGCCAATAGCTATCAGTAGTAGAGTTATATCTAAAGTTCAACTCTCTAAGAGGATCAATCTCATGAACAGGTACACTAGAAGAACTAGATGATTCGCTAGAAGAACTTGATTCTATACTGGATGATATTGAACTATTATCGCTTGAAGAAATAGGCGTAGAAGAATTAGGAGTGGAACAACCTAATAAAGATGTCGCTAATAGACTAGCTTCAACTATCACAAATGCAATAATACTTTTCTTCATAAAACACCTCTTAAAATTTAAAAATGTTCCGATTATCTCTAATTTATCACATTATGTGCGCAAGATAAAAGTGGAATAAAAAGCCTACCATATAGGTAGGCAGTTTAGTTAATGATTCTTATTTGCTTTCAGTATTGAGTAAGGCTTTATTTTTGATTTCTTCATCAATGAGTTTTAAGAATTCATCAATGCTGACAGTGATTTGTTCTTGAACACCGAATCTTCTATAAGTCACTGTTCTATCATCACGTTCATGATCACCAAGAACAAGTGTATATGGAATCTTCTTCATTTGTGAACTTCTCATTCTATAACCGAGTTTGTCATTAGAATCATCAAGAGTCACTCTAAGACCATGTTCTTTGAACTTCGCTAATAATTCGTTAGCGTATTCTAAATGGTAATCATTGTTAACTGGTAATAGGTTAACTTGAACTGGGGCTAACCATGTTGGGAAAGCACCTTTTGTTTCTTCGATTAAGAAGGCGATGAAACGATCTAAAGAACCTAAGATTGCTCTATGAACAACAACTGGTCTAGCTTTCTCACCTTTTTCATCAATATAGGTAAGTTCAAATCTTTCTGGTAATTGATAGTCTAATTGAATAGTGGACAATGTGACATCATGACCAATCGCGCTTTTAACTTGAACGTCAAGTTTAGGACCATAGAAAGCGGCTTCACCAATCGCTTCATAATATTCAACGCCTAATTCTTTTAAAACTTCACGTAATTGGTTTTCACTCTTTTCCCAGAGTTCATCATTACCGAAATATTTTTCGGTATCATTAGGATCTCTTAAAGATAAACGGAATGCATAGTTTTTAAATCCAAAGTCGTGGTAGACATCAAGAATGAGTTTAGTAACTTCTTTAAAGACATCAC
>CAMVBL010000128.1 GCA_947165725.1 uncultured Caryophanales bacterium
GTAAATTCTTTAACGACTTTATAATTAACATCAGCTTCTAAAAGAGCGACACGGATTTCTTTGAGCATTTCCTCCATGTTGCTTTCAGTTAAACGGGCTTGACCACGAATCTTTTTAAATATGCCAGAAAGGCGTTCAGTTAATGATTCAAATGCCATAACTATAAATTATCCTTTCTATTTCTTCTAATGCTTGTATCTTTTCATTTCCCTCTAAATCTTTAGCCTTAGCCACGAGTTCGAGGATCTTATTATTCTTTTCAAGAACTTTGAGTTCTTTTTCATAATCATCTAATTTCTTGAGCGCTTTTTTAATAGCATCCTCAACAGCGCTTCTACTAACACTATGAGCTTCAGCGATTTCACTTAATGATAAATCATAAGAGAAATAAGCATCAGCGAAGCTATATTGAGTTTTACTCAATAAACTACCATAGATATGAAGGAGAGTGTTATAACGAATAGTTTTCTTAATCTTATCCATTAGTTATTCTCCACACATAAACCATAGAGGTATTTATCTAAATCAAATTCCTCTAAATCATCCATCTTTTCACCAAGACCGATGAATCTAACAGGAACGCCTAATTCATCTCTAATCGCTAAAATGATGCCACCTTTAGAGGTGCCATCCATTTTGGTAATGACAATACCAGTTAAGTCAGTTACTTCTTTAAAGGCTTTGGCTTGCACAACACCATTTTGACCAGTTGTAGCGTCAATGATTAAGAATGTTTCATGAGGAGCATCTGGAATCTCTTTACTCATAACACGTTTAATCTTGCCAAGCTCAAGCATGAGATTATTTTTTGTTTGTAATCTACCAGCGGTATCAACGATGACTAAATCGATATTATCTTCTTTAGCTTTTTTAACACCATCATAGGCAACAGATGCTGGGTCACTTTCTGGTTTACCAGTCACGATGTTAATCTTAAGTCTTTCTGCCCATGTGGTTAATTGCTCAACCGCACCCGCACGAAATGTATCCGCGGCCACGAGAAGAACTTTCTTACCTTGATTAAGGTAACGATGCGCTAGTTTGGCAATTGTTGTGGTTTTACCCACACCGTTAACACCAACCACTAATAGAACTGTTGGGCCGTCTTTTCTAAAGACGACATCGTTTTGAATGTCACCTTTTTCAGCGTAGCCCACGAACATCTTGTCCACCAAGATTTCATTGATTTGCTTTGGATCAGTGATGTGTTCTTTTTTACTTTGATTAAGTACTTCTTCGATGACGTTTAAGGTAAAGGAAATACCAGCGTCACTTTCGATTAAGATTTGTTCTAATTCATCAAAGTAATCTTGGTTAACGGTTTTATAGCGTTCAGATAAGTTATTAAGTTTAGAAGAAAAGTTCTTACGAGACTTACTTAAGCCTTCTTGGTATTTATCAACTTTCTTATCTTTCTTTGCAAATTTTTCTTTTAGAAAAGCAATTAGACCCATTAGAGGACACTCCTTTTACTAAGCGCATCTTTAGCCGCCATTTCTTCGGCTTTCTTTTTGCTCTTACCTGTGCCAGTTCCTAAAACGATGTCGTTATATCTAACTTGTACAGTGAAGGTGCGGTCATGCGCTGGACCGCTTTGAGAGATTGTGACATATTGAACTGCGTCACGATGTTCCGCTTGAATCTCTTCTTGTAACTTTGTTTTGTAGTCGGTGAGATTATCAGCGTCATATGTCTTAATATCTTTTAATAAGATATATTTAATAAAACGATAGGCCGCTTTTAAGCCAGCATCTAAATAGATCGCACCAATGAGACTTTCGAAAACATTTTCTAAAATCTTATCGCTTTCTTTAACTTGACTAGCGGAAATACTATGACCAATTCTAACGTATTGATCTAAGGAGATTTTGCGAGCATAAGCCGCTAATGGTTTAGTGGAAACTAAGACACTTCTTAACTTTGTTAAGTCGCCTTCTGACATCTCTGGTCTATTCTTATAGACAAGGTCAGCGGTCACATAGCCTAAAACTGAATCACCCATGAATTCTAATTTCTCATAATCTTGGTGTTTAGTATTGGCGTCTCCGTTATAAGAAGGGTGCGTTAAAGCTTGCTCGTAAATAGCGAGGTCTTTATAAGTGATATGAAGTTTTTTAAGTAAATCACTTACATTATTCATTCTTTAAACTCTCCTTAATATTATTAACGACTTGGTAATCAACCATTTGTTTAGCGACTTTTAAAGCACTGAAGAATGAATAAGCATCACTATTACCATGCGCTTTAACAACAACACCATTGATACCTAAAAGCATCGCACCACCAACTGACTTATAGTCCATTGTTTCAGACATATCTTTAAAGCCTTTACGAACATGTAGATAGCCTAATTTTGTCCATAGGTTCTTTTTAAAGTTAGCTTTAATCATTCCAGACATCATCTTAGCAATGCCTTCCATACCTTTTAATAAGACATTACCAGAGAAGCCATCACACACAATGACATCACAGTCACCATTTAAAACATCTCTTGCTTCCATATTTCCTTGGAAGCCAACAAACTTATCTTCTAAGTACATTTTATGTGCTTCTTTCACCAAAGGTGAGCCTTTGTGAGCTTCCGCACCATTACTTAATAAATAAACTTTAGGTTCTTTAACGCTAAATAAGGCTTGATCATAGGCTTTACCCATATAGCCAAATTGTAATAATTCTTCAGCGTTATTTTCGTTATTAGCACCAACATCTAGAACAACTACTTTCTTACCTTTAATCTTGGTTGGGAAAGCTGTGACTAAAGCAGAACGTTTTACTCCAGGAATTGTTTTTAGAATTAAAGTAGCAGCGCTTAAGAAGCCACCAGTTGAACCAGCGGAAATAACCGCGTCAAATCCTTCTTCTTTCATTGTGCTGATAGCTTTGCACATAGAAGAATTTTTCATTCTTAAAACTTCTAAGGCTCCCGCTTCCATTGGAACGACATCAGGAGCGTGAACGATACGGCATAAACCATTTAGTTCTTGTAGTTCTTCTTCTTTACCAAAGACCACTAGTTCATTGCCTGGATATTTATTTAAGAATTCTTTGACAGCTTCGATAACTGGTTTACTACCGTTATCTCCACCCATCGCATCAATCGCTATTTTCATAATTAAATCCTCGATTTAATATTCTAGCATGATTAAGCGAATACTCCTAAAGAAAAAATAACTGTCTATAA
>CAMVBL010000129.1 GCA_947165725.1 uncultured Caryophanales bacterium
AAGTGACTGGTAAGAATCTTAGCATCGCAAATAAGCCAGCACTGATACCAGTGGCGCCAAAGCTTACGATTAAGGAAGCAAGGCCACGGCTTAAGCGGTAACGGAGTAAGAGATAAACCGCACTGATACCTAAACCAACGCTTGTAGCGATGATTAAGGATGTGACAGAAGGTTGATCCGCACTAATTCTCACAGAATCCTTTAAGGAAACGTTAACATTAGCAGGCATATTGAGGTTTGCACCACTAGCGTTATTTAATTCATCAAGAGTGAAGAATTCGCTAACGGCGATTGGATTCAAATCACCATACTTGATCATTTCATCACCCTTCAATGGTTTATTGAAGTTAATGATGTAGTAACCATAGTAGACAGTAGCTGTACCACTTGCAGTGGTATCGTACTTAGAGGTGTATTCATATGTATCAAGTTCAGTAATTTCTTTTAAACTTGTGCCTTCTAAAGAGGCATTGCCTAAAATAGCATCGATTCTTTCTTTAACGTCAGAAGTTAATGTTGTATTACCAGCAACTTCACTGACATATTCAATATAGACTTGGCTATTGCCATATGGGGAATCTGAACTATAGATAGCGCCTTTTTGCGCAATACCGAAGACGATCATAGAAGCCACGCTAGCAACGAATAAGATAGCGGCAAGGATACCAACTGGTTTCTTATGCTTTGTGAAGTCTTTATCAGCGTTAGCGCCTTCGTATTTTTCTTTGCTTTCTTCTAAGCCATCAGCAACTTGATCTTTACTGACATCGAATAAGTCATAACGGCCAGCTAAGCCTTGTTCGTTTGTGACAAGCCATTGCATGCCACGTAAGAAGATGAGATTTAACAATAAGGAAGAAACGCCACCTAAGATACTAACGACAGCGAATGATTTCATCATAACGCCACCTAATAAGTAGCAAGCTACACCCATCGCCACTAAAACAACGTGTAAGTCAACGATTGGTAATAATGACTTCTTAGCAGCTTCTGTATTAGCTTTCTTAAGAGTTCTACCACGGTAGCATTCTTCTTTGAATTTTTGCATATAGATGACACCGCTTAAGACACTGATTAAGCCTAAAGCGATTAAGCCGACTATACCAGCAATATTGAATTCAGCGCCTAATAAGACGACGAATAAGAAGCCTAAGAAGGTGGCAATAATACTTGTCACTGCAATACCACTAGCGCCTAATCTATAGAAGTAGATAAGTAATAAGCTAATGACAGCGATGGCCACGACTGTAGCAATAAATGTTCTACTCCAGGCAATGGTCTTATGTGTGCCTAATTCCACTAAGCTTTCAACGAATAAGTTAGCGGTCTTTGAGAACATGAAGTCAACATGGTATTCCATTTGACCAGCATTGAGTAAGTTCACATAGTATTTAGCGTTTCTGAATGCTTTTCTTAAAGCATCAGGAGAGACTTTACTATCATCACCAACTTCTGGTTGGACATAAGCTCTTAAAGCGGTATGTTCTTCATCTAAGAATGGGTCAGCAGCATCGAAAGTCATTAAGACTTTGCTAGCGATAGCCGCGTCATATGTATCTTGAGAATTTTGATTGATTTTATCATATGAGTAATAGTCTTCGATGTAGTCGTACCAAAGGTAGAGATAAGCATGTCTTTTGGCTTCTTCTTCCTCTTCTTCACCTTCGTGGTTTTCGTGTTGTTCTTCGACTTCACCAGTATTGTTATCACTCATTTCCTTAGCTTCGGTATAAACGGCTTGGAATAATTCATTATCATAATTGATTGGAATGATGATTGTTGGATAGCCCTTATCATTGGTCCAATATGCTTCTTTATTTGGGTCGAGGAATTCAGTAGCTAAAGCATATGTTTCCTTTGAGTTTGAGATAGCCAAACTGGCATTAAATGAAAGGTAGTTTTGAATAATTTCGTATTCTTGATCTGTATCTTGAACGAAAGAAACTTTAATTGTATCAAAACCAGCGGTTTCAACTTTATAACGAGAGATATCAGCAGTTGCTAATCTCTTTTCCATGATTTTTGCGGTTTCTTTAACAGCGTCATCATCGGTGAATTCATAGTCTTTGTCAGGATTACCATCATCATCTTTAGCATTGATGCGGAATGTTAATTCACGACCTCTCTCGAATTCGATATTACTGTTCATATTTGTAACTACGGTGGCAAATGTTGCCCCAACCATCAATAGCGAAGTAGCCGCTATGACAATATGTGACCATAATCTACGCATATTTATTCCTCCTAATACGTGTATGTGCATTCGCTCGTAAGGCGACGTCATTGAATAATATACTCTAATTACATAAGTAATTCAATATATTTGTATGAGTAAATGAGAAAATAAAAGAACAAGACGAGTCTTGTTCCAATTAAACTAGTTATTTTATAACATTATTAAAATAATGTTGTTTGGTGACCAATTTTAAGATGCTTATAAGCTTTCTCTGTGGCAACACGTCCACGAGCAGTTCTATCAATCATTCCGATTTGAAGAAGATATGGCTCATAAACATCTTCTAAGTTATCAATTTCTTCCCCAATTGCGCTTGCTAAAGTATCTAAGCCAACTGGTCCACCTTTGAATCTTTCAATGATGGTTTTTAAGTATTTGATATCGACATCATCAAGACCAAGTTCATCCACTTTTAAGGCTTTTAATGCTTGTAAAGCATCATTGATAGTGATGTGATCTTGACCAGCATAGTTAGCAAAGTCACGCACTCTTCTAAATAATCTATTAGCGATACGAGGTGTACCACGAGAACGTTTAGCAATTTCTAAAGCTGCAGCATCTTCAATTGTGGTATTAAAGACTTTTGCCGTTCTTTTGACAATAGCGACACATTCATCGATATCATAGAAATTGAGCTTTTCAGAAATACCAAATCTACTTCTTAGTGGAGCGCTTAAATTACCCGCACGGGTGGTCGCACCAATGAGCGTGAAAGGTGGTAAATCAATAGTTAAAGTTCTCGCGCTTGTATCGCGGTTAATAACGACGGAGAATTTGAAATCTTCCATGGCGTTATATAGTGTTTCTTCCACTATTCGTGGAAGTCTATGGATTTCATCGATGAAAATGATGTCTCCACCATCTT
>CAMVBL010000130.1 GCA_947165725.1 uncultured Caryophanales bacterium
CATCGCTACAAGCGTTGGTTTAGGTATCAGTGCGGTTTATCTCTTACTCCGTTATCGTTTAAGCCGTGGCCTTGCTTCTTTAATCGTGAGCTTTGGCGCCACTGGCATCAGTGCTGGTTTATTCGCTATGTTAAGATTCTTACCAGTCACTTCTTATGCTGGTTTAGCGATTCCATTCGTCGCCATCTTCTCCTTAGCGATTGGCATTATCTTAATGAATAAAGAAAGAGATATGATTCTCGATGATCGTAATAGAGACAACTCCGTTGAAGCAAGAAATGCAATGATGATTAAAGCTACCGCTTTAGCCTCAACACCAATGACCATCGCCTTCATCATGGCTTTATATCTTGGTGTTAATTTCTTCGGCTTCATGTTCGCAAATGTCTCATACATCTTCTTAGCCGTCATCTTAGGCGTGAGCATTGCTACAGGCCTTACACTCGTCTGTTTCGGTCCATTAGCCCAAGTGTTCTTTAAAGCCTTCCACGGTGTCAGAATCATCAAACCAAAAGCCAATAAGAAGAAAGCACGTCCAGTACGTGTCAACAAATCTGCGGAACCAGAAGAAGCAATCTTCATTGGCATTAACGATTAATTAATGAAAAGGCTGCTTTATAAGCGGCCTTTATTTTATAATAAGAGTAGATTATGGAAAGTTTACTAAAGCGACTTCTAACATATTTTCAAATTAGTGAAAGTGAATATCAAAAACTCCTCGCTCCGGTGAGTGAAGAGAATTTCGCTATGGGTCACTCTTTTAAAGACATCGATAAATGCGTCGAAGTCGTAAGAAATGCGATGAAAGAGAATAAGAAGATTTATATATATGGGGATTATGACTGCGATGGCATCATGTCGATCTCTATTTTAGTTAAAATGTTCTCTTATTTTTCTTATCCTGTTAGCTATTACGTTCCTAGCCGTTATCTCGATGGATATGGCTTAACCCTCAAACACGCGGAAGAAATCGTTAAAAATGGCTATGATTTATTAATTACCGTTGATAATGGTGTGACCGCTTTTGAAGGCATTGAATATTGTAAGAAAAATGGCATGCAAGTCTTAGTCTTTGACCATCACCAAACCGATGAAGTTTTACCTATTGCTGACTATATTCTACATCCAGTCGTTTCTAACTTTGGTGAAACCCCAACAAGTGCGGGTTTTGTGACATTTATGTTTGCTAAAGAATTCTTAGGAAGATATGACCAATATCTCGCCACGTTAGCAGGTATCTCTGTGGTCTCAGATATGATGCCAATTAGAGAATATAATCGTAACTTATTAAAACTAGTCATTGAAGAGTATGAAGAAGGCCAATTCTTTAATATAGACTTATTAAAAGAAAAAGAAAGCTTTACTGAAAGCGCGATTGGCATGAAAATCGCCCCAAAAGTCAACGCTGTTGGCCGTTTAGTGGAAGATGAAGATTCTCTTATTAAAACCGTGCAATTCTTCACTAGCGAGGACAAAAACCTTCTTTTAAACTACAATGAATGGATTAATTCCGTGAATAGTGAAAGAAAAGAAATCACTAAAATCGCTACCGAAAATAGTAAAGAAATTGATACAAGTAAAGCGGCTATCATCGCGGTTATTAATGAAAAAGAAGGGGTTATTGGTTTAATCGCTAATAACTTCGCTAAAAAATATTTAAAGCCAACAATCATCTTTGCTTTAGACGCTAGTGGTGAATATTATAAGGGCTCATGCCGCGCTCCTAAGGGCTTTAATGTCGCTGATGCCTTTCACAGATTAGATAAATATATGCTCACCGCAGGTGGCCATGAATCCGCGGGTGGTTGCTCTGTTAAAAAAGAATTATTTGATGAATTTAAAGAAGCCTTTATTGAACTAGCCGCACAAACAGAAATAAAAGAAGAAAGGCCACAAACAATTGATTTATCTTTAAATGAAATCACGCGTGAAAACTATGATTTAATTCAATCATTTTCTCCTTTTGGAGAAATGTGGCAATCTCCTAAGTTCAAATTATCACGTATTAGAACGCAGTCTTTAATGTATTCTCGTGATACCCAACATATTCTTACAAGCATCGGTCAAGCCGCGAGATTAACGGGCTTCTATTTCCCAAAAAGTGAGATTAGCCAATATCAATATGTCGATATGATTGGAACATTTAGATTATCGACATATTATGGTAAAACCACGGTGGAATTTTTAATTAGTGATATTTATCAAAGCGAAAAATAAATTTTGTGTCATAATATTTCTATGAAAAAGTCTAGATTATTACTTCTCCCATTAGTGATTATTCTTGCTGGTTGTAATAACCAAATAGAAATTGGTTTTTCTAATGGTGACACTCATTCCGCTGGACCAGATCGAGAAACATCTTCTAAAGAAGGTGGTGTGATTAGCTATTCCTACATGGATAACGCTACTTTAGATAACACCGGTCTAAATAAAGCGACTTTAACATTTGCCAATATCAACACTTCAAAAAGTGATATCGAAGATAAAGAATTAATTATGTCTTATCTAAGTGTGGATCAAGACATCTTAACCGGCGTTGATAATCCTCATTATGTGAGCACTAAAGATGATGGCACCTTCTTCATTGGTGCGGATTCTTCTTATGTCGATGGAATGATTACTTTATATTTCAACGTCAATATTAAAAATATTGAAATAACCGCTAAGCCATATTATTCAATTTCTACAGCCTTCAATGAAGAAACTTTAACTATAGACCATGAAGTCTGCATTGCCGTTAATAATACTGGTTACATTAAATTAAACGAACAAGTTAACGAAGAGAATAAAGAGGTTTTTTCTAGTAAACTTAGCTACCACTTAGATCAAGTCGCTGGCGCTGTCACTATTAAAGTGGGTAAGCGTCGTGCAATTTTCGAGAAAATTGACTTATATTACTAAAAAATAGATTTATAAAGCGTTTGGTATTGTTTTAACATTTTGATATGTTAAGATTTTTCCAATAGAGATTTAATTATGCTATTCGGAAGGTACATCAATCGTTATTATCT
>CAMVBL010000131.1 GCA_947165725.1 uncultured Caryophanales bacterium
TGATATTCCTTTAATAACTTTTTCTTTGCGGTATTTAAATCAATCTCGCCAGTAGCGTATAAATGAATAATCTTCTTTGCTTGAGGAGGTGCCTCCACGCCACCAACAGAATTAATGATGTGCGCTAGTGATTCAATATCTGTTTGTTCTTTCTTCATTGTTAATCCTTAACAACCCAGTGACCGAGTTTTTTACCACCTACACGGCGAACAAGCTTTAATTCCTCTAAAGACTTAATAGCGTTTTTTACTGTCCTGACTGAATAATCAATATTAGAAGCAATTTCTTCAATTGTGATTGATGGATCTCTTCTCATAAGAGCGATAATTTTATTTTCACGTGTATCTTCTGCAAGACGTTCACCATATATGACATGAAGGTTTCTACTTTTTAGTTCGTTATTTTCACCAAGTAAGAGGTTTCTTAAAAATAACACTAAATAACTTTTATCTTCAAAAGAGCCACTTCTAAAGTCGTTATAATTCGCCCTTACTAAAGCGTTTCTAAAATACCAAGCGTTCTCAGCAAAGATATCATTAGTAACATTAAATCCTAAGGTACGGAGATATTTGATAACAAATACCGCGATTGTTCTAGTGTTGCCTTCTTCAAAAGGATGTATTTGCCAAAGATTAGCGATAAAGACCGCTAAATGGTCAATTATTTTATTAATTGAAAGACCTTTATATTTAAACTCTTTTTCAATTCTAAAATCGTATTGTAACGTTTCTTCTAATTCACGATAGTCACCATAGATAACAGTGTCCCCGTTAAGAACCCACTCACTTTTTGTGAAGTTGTATGTTCTTAATTGACCAGGATGATCTAAATGGCCTTCGAAAAGATAACGATGGATAGATAATAGCTGCCCAACAGTAAAAGAAAAAGAGTCGTCAGATAAAAGATCCGCGATACGAGTTGAAACATCATCAGCCTCTTTAGTTCTAGGCTTTTCATTTGGCTTATTCTGATAGTACTTATCGATCTTATCTTTTAATTCATCAAGACTTATTTCACCAGAAATATACTTTTCACTTTCTTGCAAAAAGTAGTCTGAGTTTTCAAGATGGTCGACATCTTGTAAACCAATGCCAGTTTTAATAAGATACTTGTTACTATATTTTTTCTTCATACTACTATTTTATAGTAATATGTCTTAAAGTGCAATTTTAAAGTGCAACTGCACTTAAGAGAAATGAATTTAGACTTTCTTGAGTAATTCTCTAATATGTTCGAGGCACTTTTTCTTATCTTCTTTTGGCATATTGCGTTTCTTAAGATAATGTAAAGCGCGTATACAACCCACTAATCTAGCTTTATCAATAGCGTGTTGATATTGTTCATCATTTAAATCGCTATAGTATTTTCTGGAAATGTTTTTCCATAAGTAATTCGCGGTTTCGAGTGAAATACCTAAGAAGTCTTCAATCGCTTCACGTCTAATTTCCCCAAATTCAAAATATGAGTTACAGACACTAGCGATTTCAAATATTGGATTACCTGTACATAAGGTATCCATATCAATGAGCATTAATTGATCACCGACTAATAATTGATTCTTAAGATGGAAGTCACCATGAATTAATGTTTTAGCGTCAGGAATATCTTCGATAAACTTTCTAAGCTTTGCGTATTCTTCATCACTTAAAAAGATTCTAATATTATCAACATATTTAAGATGACTGGCTTTCATATCTGGTAATGATTTGTCATTACAAACAGTACTATGGATTTTCTTTAAAGTAGCAACTGCTTTATCACAGAAGTCATCTAAATTCTTTTGACTTTCTTTAACATAGTTAACACATGACGCTGCATTTAATAATTCAAAGACTGTACCATATTGGTCACCGACTTTAACAGTGTCTAACGCAATCGCAGTAGGTAAGCCTAATACGAATGCTTTTTTAGATAATTCTCTTTCTCTATTGATATCCACCATTGAGGTACCTGGTTCATAGACCTTAACAATGGTATCCGGAGCGGTAGAATATACGGTACCGTGTGCGCCCTTTCCAATAATTTTGCATCCTTCAACTGAAACCTGACGTAAGGCTTTTTCAACAGTGACGATATTAGTAAATCCAGTCATTTCAAAGATGTCATAAACAGCGACACTAGTATTAATAACGGATACATTTTCAAACTTCTTTTTAAGGTTTAAAACAACACGAAGACCCGCACTTGAGATATATTTCATTCCTTGTGCATCTAAGACGATTTCATCATAGCCATGACCTTCTATTTGCTTAAGAATGTCGGCTTCGACTTCTGCATAATTATCAAAAGATAATGAAGAAGGTAATTGATAAGTAAAGATAACCATATTATTCGTTGGCCTCGCTTTCTTCGGCTGGATACATTTCTTGCACTGCTTCTAAGAAGCCATAATAAGCAGGCTTTTTAGCGTAGTTTTCATTAAATAGCAATGGATGTTGATTACGCTTCCAAGACATGTCGTCTCTGATGCCCCAGAAGACGATTGCGTTGATTTCTGTTTTACCACTAGCGTTACTTTCTAACACTCTAGTACCTAATCTCTTGAAAGCGTTCTTTTGATTATTTAAATCTGCAGTGGAATCACTATTAACAGTGATATCTAATTCTGTGATTTGACATTTAAGACCTTTTTCTTTAATCATTTCTGCATCTTTTATAACGGCATCTAAACTAAAGTTATTTGTGTCTAAATGACCTTGAATACCAACACCATCAATAAGTTCTTCTGCGATTGCGTCTTTTAATAACGTATTAAGAGCAAACTTACAGTTATTTGTGTCATAGTCATAAGCGTAATCGTTATAGTAGAGTTCTTGACCTTCCTCTGCGTATTGTCTAGCGAACTTAAAGGCATAATAGACAAAGTCATCCCCAATTGTTTCATACCAATAGTTAGGATTCATATTGTTATTATCTTTTTTACGAATACCACCATTTTGAACACCTTCGTTAGATACATCGATTGCGTA
>CAMVBL010000132.1 GCA_947165725.1 uncultured Caryophanales bacterium
GAATCCATTCTAAAGCTTCACGCTTGTTCTGAAATACCCAAAATCCTTTTTTATTTGAAATAATTATTTGTCCCATATTATTTTACCTCCGTAAATATCTCTTCAGCAAGCATTATTGTTCTTGAAGGGAATCTAAATTCGTTTATCCTCCAAATTGTCCCATCATCATTAAAATCAGCTTTTTGAATGTCTTCAATCCAAATCATACCAATCCAAAAATAATCTCCATCCTCTTCACGATATAAAGTTACCCAGTCTTTTTCAGTCTTTTTTAAATCTTCTTTATTTTCTATTTGTTCTCCTTTGGCAAAAATAATTCCATATCTTTTAATTCCATATCTTTTAATTCCATATCTTTTTAATTCAACTTTTTTCATTTCTTAATACCTCCTCTATATGAAAAATAGTGTCATCCTCATTAGGACAACACCATTTTACTATATAAAGAAAATTAAGTCAAGCGATTTGATAAAATAATGCGTTAAAAAGTTTAAAGTTCTACAACTGTGTCACTAATATCTGTATATGGTGATGATGTTGTTTCTCCACTTGTTATAGATATTGAACTGCCATCAGTTGATAAATTAGAATATTTTATGAGAACATATACTTTTGTTCCATCTGTTGAAAAGAGAGAAGCCACATAAAATATACGTCTTCCTGAATAATCTAATGAGCTTGCATTTATACCATTAGCCATAATTCCTGTTTGATTATTTCTAATATTTTTTGAATATAAATATGATGCAAAATCTGCAATAGAAGCAAAAGGTGTATCACTTGGTAGATAAAGGTTAACGTGTGTTGCCCACTCATTATTCATTTTTAGAGCAATAACATGCAAATATAATTTTTGACCTCCACCTCCACCTTCTTCTTTAGCAATTTCAACTATTTCTTCTTTGTCGAACATTCTTTTCATAATGAATGTCCTCCTAATTAAGCACTAGGTTGCTTGTAAACTTTGATGAAGCAGTTTCTTGAGATTGCTCCTGTGTCTTCAGTATGTCTAAATAGATTAGTGAAGTCACCATCGCCATTGAAATTTTCTCTTGTTGCATCATATGTGTTATGAAGTCTCATAGCTCTTCTATCCATTAAAACAGCATAGTATTTATCATCTGCTGTTCCAAAGTCTTTAACAACTACAACTTCAGTTGGAGCAACAACTCGGTCTTCGTTGAAAGCACCAGCGTATGTATCAACTTCAAGAGATGGAATAACGCCTTGCTTAACAACTAGGACAAGACCTTCAACAGCTCCTAAAGTATTACCATTAAGTGAATGGCCTTCTGATAAGTCTTGAGCTACTTCAACATCGACTTTAACTTGTTTGATGAAAGCTTCACCAGTTTGAGTGCTTGTAGGTTTAGCAATTGAAGTTACTAAATCTAATAGAATGATTTTACCATTAGCAATAGCTTGAGCCCATGTGTCAGTGTTAGTGTTAGCAATTGGTTTAACAACAATACCAACGACAGCTGGAGAACCATTCTTAACAATAGCATTAACATTGTAAGCTGTAGAAGTAGCATAAGCTGTTGCCTGTGTTGCATCCATTTCATCTTCGCATAAATCAATGAATTTGCCAAGCATTTCACGTTTTACTTGATAACGATATGAAGCCATTGAATCTTGGATTCTCTTAACCATAATAGCAACGATTGAAGCCATTTGTTCTTCAAAGTGAACGGCTCTTTCAATATCGTTGTTTCTTAAAGTTTGTTTGATAACTTTTCTTCCGATAGTGTAAGAATAGAAGTTTGGTCTAAATGTTGAAACGTGTGGAGCAAGTGCACCAGCACCAGCAGGGTCGAATGCTTCAGGAAGAATCAAGTCGGCTGACCATTCTTCAATAGTTTTACCAAAGCTTAAATATTCGCCATCGAACATAGCTAATTTGTCGATAGCATAAATTGTATCGATTGTATGAATTTTGCCAATCTTATCAACTAAACCAACAATATTGTCTCTTGTAACATTGAAAGTGTCATTTGATAATTTAGCAGTAGTTACAGCTGAACCAACTAATGCTTGAAGTTCAGCCAAAGATAATTTTGCCATTATTTTTTACCTCTTTCTTGTAATATTTTTTGTTCAGCTTGTTTCAAAGCCTCATCAAGACTCACTTCTCTTTCTGGTTCAAGAGAATTAGTCTCTTTAGATTGTTCTTTGAAAGTAGTTCCTTTCACGATTTCAACAATCTTATTTTTCAAATTACTATTTTCATTTACTGTTGCGTTATGTTCTGTTGATAGTTCATCAAGAGATGCAACAGCTTTTGTAATTTGCTCGGTGTTGTCAGCAGTTAGTAATGATTTTAACTGCTCTTTGATATTATTCATCTTTTCATCGAATTTATTCATTTTGTTTGTCCTCCAAGTCTTTGATTTTTTCTTGAGCTTCTTTTAAATCCTCAAGTAACTTAGAAACATCTTTTTGGTCGATTTTCTCTTGTTTTTTGATTTTTTGAACTAGGTTGTAACAACTAATTATAACTGACAATAAAGTTGCCAAAATCGTGAGAAAAAGGCTAATATATTGAAAGATAATATTTGATTGAATAGTGGTTAAAATAATAGCTAGGCCATTACCTCCCCACGCTAAAGCTTCTTTATTCATTAGCATACCTCCATATAAAATAATCTTCTAAATTCGTTAGACCAATCAAGCATAACATTTTGGTATTTTCGATTTAAGAGTTCTAATTTTTCAACATTGTATAAATCATTATTTGTATTATTGCCTGTTGTTTCAGAATTGCCTGTTGTCTCTGTTTCAGTTAGATTTGTGGTATGCA
>CAMVBL010000133.1 GCA_947165725.1 uncultured Caryophanales bacterium
ACCTTCTGGTGGGCAGAATGGGATACCCGCTTGAAGAACACCACTTGGGTCGATTAATAAAGCACCTTCTTTAGTTAATTTACCAGCGTTTTGTCCCGCGACTAAACACTTTGGTAAGATATCTAAAATCTTCCATGGAACTTTGTCTTTAACTAAGTTATCAAATTTATTAACCATTTCAGCATCATAGTCTTTAGTGTTCTTGTCTAACGGGAACATACCACTAGCGTCATTCGCACCAATGACTTTTTGACCAGTTAATAAATAATGCATATAACCCGCTAATGTGGTAGCAAAGACAATATCTTTAACTTCTTTTTCTCCATTAAGAAGAGCTTGATAAATGTGAGAAACACTCCAACGTTGTGGGACGTTAAAGTTAAATAAAGCGGATAATTGGTCTTGGGCATCTGGGCAAATAGTATTTTTCCAAGTGCGGAATTCAGCAAGTTGTTTACCGTTTTTATCAAAAACGAGGTAACCATGCATCATACCAGAAATACCAATAGCACCGACTTTCGATAATGGTTTACGATATTTTGTTTCGAATTTCTTTTTTAAACCAGCATAGCAATCCGCTAAACCGATTTTGGCTTGTTCAATTGTGTAAATCCAAATACCGTTATATAAGGTTGATTCCCATGAATAGTCATTGCTAGCAATGATTTCATGATTTTCATCAAGCATAACTGCTTTAATATTAGTGGAACCAAATTCAATACCAATGACACATTTTTCTAAGATCATAAATTATCTCCTTTAAGCACATTAAATAAATCAAATTAATGTTTAACAACATTGTTCACTTGATTCATTTTTGCATTTATTAAATGTTTACAATATGACAATAACAAAATTAACACTCGTTATATTTGCGATTTTACATATTGAGAATTGATTTCAAATCTTTAATTGAGAGCTTCTTAATTGAGGAATCGTCATTAGAAATGACTTTATCAACGAGTTCTTTCTTTTCATCTTGAAGTGAGACCACTCTTTCTTCGATGGAATTTTCAGCAATTAATTTAATGACTTCCACTGTTCTAGTTTGGCCAATACGGTGCGCTCTATCACTAGCTTGATTTTGTGCGGAATAGTTCCACCATGGGTCTAAATGTATTACAACATCTGCACCGACCAAATTAAGACCAGTGCCACCAGCTTTAAGAGAGATTAAAACAATCTTATAATCTTCGTTAGCGTTAAATTCGTTACAAATATTAAGTCTTTCTTTCGCGTTAGTGTCACCCGTAATCATGAAATATTTGATACCCATCTTCTCTATTTCTTCTTTAACAATGTTTAAAGCGGAGACAAATTGAGAGAAGATTAAAAATCGATGATTGTCTTTAAGTTTAGTTTCAATAATTTCTTTTAACATGGTGATTTTACCTGATTCACCAGTGAAATTTTCCACAAAAGTTGATGGATCAACACATATTTGTCTAAGTCTTGTAATAATTGATAAAACTTCCATAACGTGAGAGCCACCATCTTTACTCTTAAGTTCTTCTTTAGCTTTAAGGCGGAATGCATCATAAAGTTTTCTTTGTTCAGTAGACATTTCAGTCGTCATAATGACTTCATATTTTTCTGGTAAGTCTTTTAAGACATCTTCTTTTCTTCTTCTTAAGATAAATGGCGCGACTTTATTTTTGACAATCTTGACGTATTCTTCGTCACTTTCATAAGAATCTTTAAAGTCTTCATAATCAAGTAGATAATGAGGCATTAAGAAATCAAATATTGACCAAAGGTCATAGATGTTATTTTCAATTGGAGTACCAGTTAAAGCGATTGTGTGTAGCGCATTCATTTGTTTAACAGCATTAGTCTTTTTCGCGTGCATATTTTTAATGAACTGCGCTTCATCTAAAATGACTAAATCAAATGTGAAATCAGTGAGGTTTTCATATTCATTTCTTAAAGAATCATAAGAGATGAAAAAGACACCAAATTTATCATTTTTAATTTTCTTAATAATCTTTTTGCGTTCTTCGACTGTGCCAATAATTGGATAAACTGGTATGTCTTTAGCAAATTTATTAAATTCACTGACCCAGTTAAACACTAATGATTTAGGGGAAACAATTAAGATTGGTTTATCGTTTTTAATGGTATTAATAAAAGCGATTGTTTCAATAGTTTTACCTAAACCCATATCATCAGCGAGGATGCCACCTAAACTATATTTATAAAGGGTAGTTAGCCATTTAACACCATCAACTTGATATGGTCTAAGCTCCCCGTTTATTTTAGGAATCTCAATGTTTGAATCAGAAAAACCTTTTAAATCAGTGAAGACTTCATCTAAATAAGAATCCATGCTTAAGAAAGAATTATCGTTACCATATGCCTTAAATGCGTAATAAAGCGGTACTTCTTTTTTCTTATTGAGGCTATTTTCATTAATCAAATCAAAGTCTTTAGCGAAGTCGTAAAACTTCTTTGTGTCATCGCTAAGAAGCGAAATGAAATTATCGCCAATCTTCACAAATTTCTTTTTACGTTTTAATCCGATTAAGATAGCTTTAAGTTCTTCATCAGAATAAACACTATTATCGACAAGTACTTCGAGCATGGAGCCTTCTTTTTTAATTGAGATATTAGGAGAGGCAAATGAAGAAGT
>CAMVBL010000134.1 GCA_947165725.1 uncultured Caryophanales bacterium
AATAAAAGCAAATAATTATTAACAAAATAAAAAATGCATCTATAATCATAAGCGAGGAAAAAAGAATGAAAGTTGAATTAACACTTGTGTTAAAAACTACCGAACGCGCTTATGGTGCATTAGAAGCAATTAAAAGAGCGGGTTATAACGCTACTGTTATGACCAGTGAATCTTTAAGACACGCAGTTGACTATTATCCAGGCGAACATACATTCATCAATCTTAGACACGTTGAACAAAGAGATGTTTTTGAAAGTATCTTAGGTGTCTTTATTGTGGAAAATGATCGTTTAGAAGATTTAAAGAGGGTCATTCGCGAAACAACTAAGAACTTCACAGAAATTAAAGGCTTCATGTATTCTAGAGCAATCGATGACTTTGAAGGTTCTATTTAAGAATGAATGATATTTATTTGATTAGTGCTTATGTGGCTGTTCTTTTGTTAGTGGCCTTGTTATCAACGCGTTTAATGCGTCTTATCAAATTGCCAAATGTGACTGGTTATATTTTAACTGGTATCATCATGGGACCATTTTTATTTGGTTTATTTTTTAATAACTTCTCATTCGATGGTATCAAAGGTGCCCCTGTTTATAAAATCGTTGACCAATTAGGTTGGGTTTCATCAGTGGCCTTAGGCTTTATCGCATTCTCCATTGGTACATCATTTAAATTCAGTACAATTAAGGCTTTAGGTAAAAGGGTCTTAGTGATTACTGTTTTAGAAGCTTTAGGCGCTTCTTTATTGGTGGTGGTCGCTTTATTAGTGGCACACTTCATCTTCCCTCAATACGTTTCCTTAGAATTAGCATTAACATTATCTGCAATCGCTAGTGCGACCGCTCCTGCGGCTACCTTAATGGTTATTAAGCAATATCGAGCTCATGGTCCATTAGTCGATACTTTATTACCAGTTGTGGCATTAGATGATGCTGCCGCCTTAATCTTATTCGCTATCTTATTCCAAATTGCTACCGCTTTAGCGGGTGGTTCTATTTCCGTATACGCCATTATTGTTAAGCCATTACTTGAAATCACTATCTCATTAGTAGTGGGTGCGGTATTAGGTTTTGTGATTAGTTTTGCTAACCGCTTCTTTAAATCAAGAAACAATAGACTTATTTGGAATATCTTCTCAGTCTTTGCCGCTTTAGGTTTCTATTATTTATTTAAGAGTCCAATGATGGGTGGCTTTGAATTAAGCTCACTTCTTACCTGCATGATGGCGGGTGCGATATACACTAACTTTGTAAAAGAATCTGGTAGAACACTCGATGTTATGGATAGATTTACTTCCCCAGTCTACATGATGTTCTTTGTCATTTCTGGCGCATCTTTAGACTTAACCATCTTCTTTAATGGTGATGGTTTAGTGGTGGTTCTTATTGCTTTAACTTATCTCGTCTCCCGTGTTGTTGGTAAATGGTCTGGTGCCTTCGTTGGCGCAACCATCACCAGATGTGAACCACAAGTTAAGAAATACTTAGGCTTTGCCTTAGTCCCTCAAGCGGGTGTGGCGATTGGTTTATCCACAACTGCGTATAAATTATTCTCACAATATAGTGACCCATATATGCAAAAAACAGGCGCTTTAATTCTCGCTATTATCTTAACAAGTACCTTAATCTATGAACTCTTTGGTCCAATGGTGGCCAAGTTCGCTCTTAAGAAAGCCCACGAAATCCCAGAAGAAAACCTTTAAGCAATTAGCTTTTGTTTCTCTGGCTTAATCATATTTCTAATTAACTTTTTAACAACTCGGTAAACGAGTTTTTTGTCTTCTTTGCTTAATCCCCTATAAGCTTTATAAACAGGACCAATTTGAAGAAGAATCTTCTTAAAGAAGACGACAAAGTCATCCGCTTCAAATTTCTCTAATTCGCCAAAGATAATTTCCGTAAATCTTTCTCTATCTTCTGGTTTAAGAGATTCAATCCAAGCATTAAGTGCTTTTTCTAAATGTCTAGAAGATAAAGTACGTTTAGTTAAATAGACAAAATCGTTGTCCTTAATGACCCATTCAAATGGGTTATGTTGTAAGAACATGACCGCTCTACTTTTAATAATCTTAATATCAGTTTCATTAGAGAAAAGAACTCCAACGATAGAAGAGTGAGGAACAATCTTAGTAAACTTTTCTAATCTATCTTCCTTACCTTTAAATAATCCTTTGATTCTAAAACCAGGACCATCAAATGAATAGACATGCTCAATTCTAGAAACATCATCTAATTGACTGAGCATATAAGTGCAGATATTACCACCTTTACTATGACCACATAAGATAATCTTTTCTTTCTTATGTCTTTTAATCACTCTTTGAATGAACTCTTCCGCATAAGCGTAGGAGGGCATTCTATCGCTATATGATAAAGTAAAGTCTTCTTTCCAACCAGCATAGGAAGGATCAGTACCTCTCACAGCAATAATAATTTGATTATTAAACTTGACCGCTACAACGGCAAACTGGATACCTTTTTTACGGTCTAAAATATATTCATAATCCACAACTT